>JAJZBS010000204.1 GCA_021851885.1 Actinomycetes bacterium
CCAGAAGCCGGCCCAGAAGCCGGCCCAGAAGCCGGCCCAAAAGCCGACCCAGAAGCGCGATGCGAGTGAAGCATCGGCGTTCATCGCGCGCATGATCCTCTCCGTGGTCGTCTCGCCGGGCGACTGGGACCTCGACGACCCCGCCCAGGTCCGCCGCCTCGTGCGGACCGAAGTGCTCGCCGGAATGACCGTCGAGCCCTCGCCGGGCGGACGTGCAGGGGGACACATGCTGGGCCCAGGGGCTCCGTCGGCACGTTGACAATGAGACACGATAAGACCTAGTGTTTCACCGTGGGCACGGTCAGCTACGCCCTGATCGCCACCGCTCCGCGGGAGGTCCCCCAACGAGGGACTCGGCGCGCACCCGATGCGCCCGACGACGCCCGCGCCGGGCCGGCCGGTCGAGGTTCTCCCGATACGCCGTCCCCCAAGCGCACACGGATCGTCGACGCAGCCCTCCGCCGGATCGCTTCGTCGGGCCTTGCCGGCATGACTCTTGACGACATCGCGCGCGAAGCCGGGGTCAGCCGGGCGACCGTCTACCGCACGTTCCCCGGGGGACGGGCCGCGGTGCTGGCCGCAGCTGCCGAGACCGAGATTGCCCGATTCATGAGCGCCGTCGCCGTCGAGATGGGAGCAGCGCGCGACCTCGAGTCGACGCTCGTCGCAGGGATCGGCACTGCCGCCCGCCGCATCGACGGCCATCGTGTCCTGCACAGGCTTCTCGACGACGACCCCGGCCTCGTCGTGGTCCATATCGCCTTCGGCCGCCTCGACCGCGTCGTTGCCCGCGTGGGCGCCGTGACGGCACCGTTTCTCGCGCGCTGGATGGATGCGCATGACGCCGTGCGCATCGCGCAGTGGGCGGCGCGCATCGTCATCTCCTATGCCGCGACGCCCGCGCCGGGGCTCGACCTCACCGACGACGGGGACGTCACGCGCCTCGTCCGCACGTTCGTCCTGCCCGGGGTACGCGCTCTCGGCGCGCGCACGTCTGGCAGCACCCATCGCAAAGGGGGACACCCGCATGACCACCGCTGATTCGCCCGAGATGCCCCGCGTCTCCGGACGGATATCTCGTGACGAGCTAGATGCAGTCCTGTCCGTGGTGAACACCGACGCGGACGAGTTGATGCACGCTCAACCCTCGACAGTGGCGACGGCGTTCACCTGGAACTACGAGAAGGGCGTTCGCCCCAAGCTCGCCAAGCTCTACGAGAAGGCGAAGAGGTCCCAGTGGAACGCCGAGACCGATCTGCCGTGGGGCACCGAGGTCGACCAAGAGAAGGTCGTCATGGACAACGCAGCTCGCACCGGCGGTTTCTTGTCGGGGGGCTTGGACCTGTCCGGGACGCCGCTCGCCTCATGGGGGGAGAAGGAGTTCATCCGCTTCGGGATCGAGAGCCAGAACTGGACGCTCTCGCAGTTCCTGCACGGGGAGCAGGGAGCCCTCATCTGCACGGCCAGGATCGTCGAGTCCGTGCCGTGGATCGACGCCAAGTACTACGCAGCAACCCAGGTCATGGACGAGGCACGGCACGCCGAGGTTTTCGCCAAGTACCTCGACGAGAAGTTGTCGGGCCACTACCCGATCAACGTCCACCTTCGTCTTCTCCTGGACGACATCCTGTCGGATGCGCGATGGGACATGACCTACCTGGGGATGCAGATCATGGTGGAGGGCCTGGCGCTCGCCGCGTTCGGCTTCCTCCACCAGATGACGACGGAGCCACTCTTGAAGCAGCTCCTGCGTTACGTGATGGCCGACGAAGCCCGCCACGTCGCCTTCGGGGTGATCAGCCTGCAGGAGTACTACCAAGGGCTGACCTCCGCCGAGCTGCACGAGCGCCAGGAGTTCGCCTACGAGGCGGCTGTGCGGATGCGCGACCGCTTCCTCCAGCAGGAGGTGTGGGAGCGGATGGGTGTTTCGGCCAAGGAGACGGCCTCGATCTTCATGCAGGACCTCCCCGACCGTGCGATGTTCCAGTCGCTGCTCTTCTCGAAGATCGTGCCGAACTGCAAGAAGCTGGGTCTGCTCGACGCCGCGGACGGCTGGCTCCGCGAGAGGTTCACCGATCTCGGCGTCATCCAGTTCGAGGACTGGGTTGACCCGACCTCCGAGGAAGGGCTCGACGCGCCATCTGCCGCGCCTGCGTGACCGCCCCGCCCCGGCACGGTCTGGCGAGCCGCGCTGGTAGCGTTCGCCCATGAATGCAACGAGGGTGGGTGGCGTGACCGGCCGCTTTGGCGCTGTCGTGACCGCGATGGTGACCCCCTTCGACCGTTTTGGGGAGCTCGATGTCGACGGTGCCGTCCGCCTCGCCCGCTGGCTTGGCGCACACGGATCGACGGCGCTCGTCCTGGCCGGGACGACCGGCGAGGGGCCGACCCTGTCGGATGCCGAGAAGGCAGAGCTGTGGCAGGCCGTCGCGGACGCCGTCGACCTCCCGGTGATCGCCAACGCCGGCACGAACGACACGCGCCACTCCCGGGCGTTGGTCGACTCCGCAAATCGCGCCGGGGTCGACGGGATCTTGGCGGTGACGCCGTACTACAACCGGCCGTCCCAAGCCGGGATCGAGGCGCACTTCGCGGCCATCTGCGAAGCGACGGCGCTGCCCGTCATGCTCTACGACATCCCGGGGCGCACGGGCCGGCGCATCGACCAGGGCGTCGTCCTGCGCCTTGTCGATCGCTACGCCAACATGGCCGGCGTCAAGGACGCGACGGGCGACGTGGCGGCTGCCGGACGCCTGGCCGAGTGCACGCCGGAGACCTTCGACGTCTACTGCGGCGATGACGCGCTGACGCTGCCGTTCCTGTCCGTCGGGGCGGCCGGGGTCATCAGCGTGGCCGCGCACTGGGCAGGCCCGGAGTTTGCGGCCATGTGCGCCGCCTTCGGTCAGGGGCGCACCGGTGACGCACGGCGCATCGATGCGACCCTCGCCGACAGCTACGCCTTCGAGAGCAGCGACGAGGCGCCGAACCCGGTGCCGGCCAAGGCGATGATGCGCGTCCTCGGCCTTCCCGCGGGGGAGTGCCGCCCGC
>JAJZBS010000058.1 GCA_021851885.1 Actinomycetes bacterium
GTCAGCGGCGGGTGCCGGTCTGGGTCGACTGGGACCGGGCCCGCTCCGCCGCGGCGCCGTTGAGCGCCTGCTGGAACAGGTCGGGGATCTTCGGTCCCCCCTTGGTGGAGCGCTGGGAGTGGTCCCACCGCCCATGGTCGGGGCGGTCGCCGACCGCCTGTTCGTTCCCTGCTGCACCCACGTCACCGTCCGCCTGCGCCTTGGCGCGGGCAGCCGGGTGCAGCTCGGGCGGGTACCACTTGCCGTCGCTGGCGATCCACCAGCCCGGGCCCTGGGTCACGTCGCTCATCTGAACTCCTCACTGCATGATCACGGCAATCGATGGAAGGACGGTGATCACGTCCCTCAGAGGTTGTTTCGTCGCGTTCTGCCATGTTCTGAAACGCGCCATGGTCGCTTGCCTCGTGGGCTGGGCTTTCTCACGCACAGTGCCGACAATGCCGGTGCGCTGCGTGGCAGTCGAGGGGGGCGGTGGCGCCCCACCCGCTGTGTCGGGAGGAACCCCACCCCTACCGGCGGGTAACTTGGTGCCGTGGACCAGCCGACCTTCACCCTGACCGATACCCACCGCCAGTTCCGCGCCGCCGTGCGCCAGATGGCCGAGGACCGCATCGCCCCCCATGCGGCGTCCGTCGATCGCGACGAGGCGTTCCCGTGGGAGAGCTACAAGGCGCTCACGGAGATGGAGCTGCCCGCCCTCGCCTTCGCCCCCGAGTACGGCGGTGCCGGAGCCGACATGGTCACCCAGGCCATCGCGGCGGAGGAGCTGGCCCGGGTGTGCGCGTCGACGTCGGTCACGTTCCTCGTGACCAAGCTGGGCATGCTGCCGGTGATGAACTTCGCCAGCGAGGAGCTGAAGCGGGAGTACCTGCCGAAGGTGGCCTCTGGCCAGTCGCAGGCCAGCTACTGCCTGTCGGAGGCGGACGCCGGCAGCGACGTCGCATCCATGCGGTGCCGCGCCGTGCGCGACGGCGACTCCTACATCCTGAACGGCACCAAGTACTGGATCACCAACGCGGGGGTGTCCGACACGTACACCGTCTTCGCGAAGACGGACCCCGACGCCGGCCACCGGGGCATCAGCTGCTTCCTGGTCGAGAAGGACTGGGGGGTGAAGGTGGCCAAGCTCGAGCACAAGCTCGGGCTGCGGGGCAGCCCCACCGGCGAGGTGGTCTTCGAGGACGTGCGGGTGCCGGCCAGCCACCGCATCGGGGAGGAGGGCGAGGGCTTCCGCATCGCCATGCACACCCTGGACCGGAGCCGCCCGACCATCGGAGCCCAGGCAGTGGGGATCGCCCAGGGGGCGATTGACTTTGCGGCCGGTTACATGCAGGAGCGCAAGGCGTTCGGCAAGCCCATCGCCGACCTGCAGGGGCTGCGCTTCATGGTGGCCGACATGGCGATGAAGACGGAGGCGGCCCGCGGCCTCGTCTACCAGGCGTGCTCACTCATCGACGCCGGCGACCCCGAGGGCGAGCTGACCATGGTCGGCGCCATGGCCAAGTGCTTCGCCTCCGACACGGCCATGGCCGTCACCACCGACGCCGTCCAGCTCCTCGGTGGCTACGGGTACACCACCGAGTTCCCCGTCGAGCGCTTCATGCGCGACGCCAAGATCACCCAGATCTACGAGGGCACCAACCAGATCCAGCGGGTGGTGATCTCGAAGGCGGTGCTCGGGTAGGGTTTTCGGCCGGCGGACCGGCGGTTTCTCGGGGATCATCCCGACGTCGTCCCTACGGCCGGTGGGGTAGGGCGGTGGCGACGATCCGTGAGCGCACGCCAGGCGTGTCGGAGTCCGGGCCGTTCCCGGCCGCGACGAACGGGGCCGGCCCATCCTGGTCGGCAGGACCGTCCGGGGCGGCCGACGTAGCGCCAACAAGGTGGCGGCCGGGATCGCGCTCATGTCTGCATCGGCGTCGGCATCTGCCGAGGCCGCCGGCCAGCTCCTGGACCTGTGGACAGACGTGCGGCACCGTCCTGGACTCCGTCGACCGAACAGAACCAGCGCAGCCGCGTCCGGCTGGTGAAGGCCGGTCCCATTGCCACGATCCCGCTGGTGCGCCTGACTGCGGTCGATGTCGACCGCTGGCACGCCCGCCACGCCGGTGGAATCCCGGTGCCAGGCCGGGCGACCACCTTAGCCAAGCATCACACCGGGATTGAGCGTCCCCCGCGGGTCGAGCGCTGCCTTGATCCGGCGCATGACGTCGATCTCCTCAGGTGGGCGAGCGAGGCCGAGCCAGCGGACCTTGTCGACACCGATACCGCGCTCGGCGCCCACCGACCCGTCGAGCTCCGCGACCAGCCGGAGCACCGCGCCGGTTACGTGCTCGGCATCGTCCATCGACCCGACGGCCACGTTGATGCGCAAACCACCATTGCCTGCGTGACCGAACAGCACCAGGGACGCGCCGGGCGCGGGAGCGCTCGTCGGTGGCGACGGCAGCCTCGGCCCCCGGTGCCAGCAGGTCGATGGCCTCCCCCAACCGGTCGATGAGCTCGTCGGTCCCCGCCTCCCGGCTGGCTGTGTCCACGAGCAGCTGGATGTTGGCCGGTTCCCGGAGGGCACCGGCGATGCCCAACTCGGACCGCACCAGCTCGACGCCGTCGGCCTAGACGACTTCGGCGGTTTCGGGCTCGTCGAGAGCGTGGCGGAGCCCCGCCACCGTGGCGAGCGCCGCGTCCAGCTCCGGCAGGCCGATCAGAGCCGTCACCCGCGAGGTGGCAGAGGGAACGAGCTGGAGGATGACCTCGGTCACGATGGCGATGGTCCCTTCGCTCCCCGAGAGGAGCGAGGGGAGGTGGTACCCGGCGGTGTCCTTCGCCAGCCCGGCCATGCGTGACATGAGGGTGGTATCGGCCAGGACCGCTTCGATGTCGCGCACGTGCGTGCGCATCGAAGCGTGGCGGACTAGACGCAGGCCGCTGGCGTCGGTCGCCACCATCCCGCCGATGGTGGCCGATCCCCGCGATGCGAGGTCGATGGGGACGTCGAAGCCGGCGGCGGCGACCTCGGCCACCGCCTGCAGCGTTGCACCGGCGCCGGTCTGGATCTGGCCCGCGATCGGTCTACCGGCCCGATGGATGCCATCCGCCGGGTCGAGACCACCACCTCGCCTCCTCGGGGCACGTCCCCACCCACCAGGCCCGTGTTGCCGCCTTGGGGAACGACGACGGCACCGACCTGACGTCACGCCATCGACGATGGCCCCCGGGGGCGACACCATGTTCACGACCTGATGGCCACCGAACGCGTCGCCTCCGTGGTCATCAAACGCGGCGGGCGACACCGGGATGCTGCTTGCATGGCCGCCCCAGGCGGGTTCGGCGAACCGAGAGCGGTTCAGGGTTGGTCCGCCGATGCCTCTCGCCGGACATCCTGGAGGATCCTGGTGAGCTCGCGCCTGGCCTGCTCCGGGTCCGCATCGGTCTTCTCCCGCGAGCGCAGGACATCGCGCAGGTGCTCGAGAACGCGGATCTTGTGCTCCAGGCCCGACATCTTGTCGTGCACGACGTCGATGGCACGGTGGCGTTCCGTTTCGGTCATGGGGCGTTCAAGTGCAAACTGGCCGATGAGCTTGATCTCGTCGAGCGAGAAGCCGAGCTCCTTCAACGCCAATGCACCCTCGACGTAGAACCGGTGGTCATGGGTGTACTTGCGTGTGCCGCCGGGGGAGCGCTCCGGCTCCGGCAGTATGCCCAGATCCTCGTAGTACCGGATCGTACGGCTGCTCACCCGGGTGATCTCCGCCATCTGGCCGATGCTCAGCTTCCGCTGGTCATCACCGGCCGGCGTGGCATCCTGATGTTCCGGACTGCGTTCCGGGCGCTGTTGCGCCGGCCCACCGTTCATGGTGCCCAACCCCTCAATGCGTGATCTGCCGATCCCGGACTCTGCTCGCCGGAACCGGTGCCACGTCCGGGCGCGTCGTCACCGATGGAAGCACTCGCGACGGCTCCTTCCGTCGGGGCCGATGGCGACCGGCCCGTTGGAATTCGCCGACGTCCCGATAGACCCGACACGTCCCCCCTCCCCATGCTGCGCTGTTACCCAACCATGTTAACGTACAACGGAAGATTGTAAACAGATCGTGACGACGTCGCAGCCGGAAGTTCCGGTCGGCGCTGACTCGAGGGGAGACCCGTGGACACTTCCGACTTCAGCGAACTGCAGCGTGTACGGGTCAGGCAGGTGGGCCGACGCGTCGAGATCACGCTGGCGCGACCCGAACAGCGCAATGCACTCGACTTCGCCATGTGGGACGAGCTCGACATGGTGCTGCGGGCCGTGGCCGAAGAGGACGACGAGATCAGGGTCGTGACCCTCACCGGGGAGGGGAGCGCCTTCTGTGCCGGGGTGGACTTCCAGGCGATCGGCGAGTCGCTCGCCATCGAGCGCCGCCGCTATCCGAGCTTTATCCGACGATGGGCGGGCGTGGCCGATCGCTTCGAGCGTGTGCCACAGACGACCATCGCCGCCATCAACGGTGCGGCGGTGGGCGCGGGCCTCGAGATCGCGCTGGCGTGTGACATCCGGATTGCGAGCGACCGGTCGTCGTTCTGCCTGCCGCAGATGCAGATGGGCATCGTGCCCGACGCCGGGGGCACCAGCCGGCTGGCGAAGCTGGTCGGCCCGAGCCTGGCCAAGGACATGGTGCTTTCGTGCCGGGTCGTCTCGCCCGAGGAAGCGCTGCGCTCCGGTCTGGTATCTCGGGTGGTCGACCATGACGACCTGTCAGCGGAGCTGGATGGTCTGGCAACCCACATCGAGGCGCTGCCGTGGCCGGCCGCGTACTTCGCGACGGTGGCCATCGACGTCGGGCCGCAACTCGACCCGCGGCGCGCTGCGGACATCGAGGGCATCGCGGACCAGGTGATGCTCCGGCAAGATGAGGTCAACGGCCGGGTTGAGTCGTTCCAGCGGACGAAGGGGCTGAAAGGGCTGCAGGCGCCGCCGTCGTGAGCGAGACGAGCCGCGAGCAGCGTCCTCCGGCGGGGAACCCTGCCTCGAGCTCGGACGGGGCGCCAACGGGGAACGGCCGACCCGGGGCGGTTCCCGGCCCGGTCGAGCACCGTTCCTTCTGTCGGCTGTGCATCTCGCTGTGCGGCATCCTCGTCACCACCGAACAGGAGCGTGTGTTGTCGGTCCGGGGCGACCCCGGCCACCCGCTGACCCGCGGCTATACGTGCGCCAAGGGCCGGTCGCTCGGGGACGCGCACCACGACCCGGCCCGGCTCGATGGTCCCCTGATCGATCGCGGCGACGGCCTGGAACCGGTGTCGTGGTCCACGTGCCTCGGCGATCTCGCTGAACGCCTCAACGCGATCGTCGCGGAATCGGGTCCGGACTCGGTTGGGATGTACCTGGCCACGGCGTCGGCGTTCGACGCCGCCGGGCGACGCACGGCCGAGCAGCTGCTCCGGGCCATCGGGTCAGCGAGCAGGTACACCTCCACCACGGTCGACACTCCGTGCAAGCCGCTGGTGTCGGAGTTGATGGCCGGGCACCCGGGACTGGTGCCCGCGCTCGATGCTGACCGGGCCACGTTGGTCCTCCTCCTCGGCCTCAACCCGGTGGTGTCGCACGGGCACCTGAACGCCTTCCCGGACCCGGTGCGCCGGCTGCGGGCGTTGGCCCGCAGGGGTGAGGTCGTCGTCTGTGACCCCCGCAGGACCGAGACGGCGCGGCTGGCAACCACCCATCTGGCGCTGAGGCCGGGCAGCGACTATGCACTGGTCGCTCACCTGGTCCGTGAGCTGCTCCGCCAGGGTGCTGACCGGGAGCACCTCGGACGCCATGCCACCGGCGTGCCGGAGTTCGCCGCCGCGGTCGAGCCGTTCGACATCGAACGCACGGCCAGCGTGACAGGCCTGGATCGGACCGACATCGCCGAACTGGTTGCGTCGGTCCGCCGGCACGGGACCGTTGCCGCCCAGACGGGGACCGGGGTGACCATGTCGGCGTCGGCCAACGTCACCGAATGGCTTGTGTGGGCGCTCCACGTGGTGACGGGTTCCTATGATCGCCCAGGCGGTATGTGGTTCAACCCGGGGTTCCTCAAGTCGTCCGACAGGCGGGACTTCCGTACTTCGTCAGGCGAGCCCGGGCCGGGGCCCCGGTCCCGGCCGGAACTGCCGCGCCGGTGGAACGAGTATCCCTGTGCCGCCATCGCCGACGAGATCGAGTCCGGGAACCTGCGTGCCCTGATCGTCGTGGGTGGCAATCCGCTCACGTCGCTTCCCGAGGCAGGGCGCCTCCGAGGAGCGCTGGCGAAGCTGGACGTCTTGGCGGTGGCCGACATCCGTCACACGGACACGACCGCCCTGGCGACCCACGTCCTGGCCTGTGCCGGCCAGCTGGAGCGGGCCGACGTTCCGCATTTCGTCGACCAGTTCCAGGCGGCAGTGGTGTCGCAGTACACGTCGGCCGTGGTCCCGATCGGTGCGGACCGCCGCCCGATGTGGTGGTGCTTCACCGACCTCGGCCGCCGCATGGGCCATCATGTCCTCCCGGGTGGGGCCGATCCGGATCGCACCTGCGATGACGATGTCATCGCGCCCCTGGTCGGCCGGGCCCGGCTGAGCTTCGACCAGCTCCGGGCGTCACCGACCGCGGTGGTGGCCGACGAGGCGGTCTTCGGGTGGGTGACGGAGCGGGCGTTACCCGGCGGCAGGTGGCGGCTGGCACCCCGGGCGCTGGTGGAGCAGTTGGCGAACCTGGCCCCGCCCGCATCGTTCGTGGTGGTGCCCCGCCGCCAGGCTCGCCACCTCAATTCGCAGCTCCGAGACCCCCTCGGGACCGAGCGGACCCTCGACGAGCCCGAACTCCTCGTGCACCCGGACGACGCGGCGGAGCTCGGCCTCCACCAGGGGGCACCCGCTCGGGTGCGGAGCTCCTCAGGCCAGGTCACCGGCATCGTGCGCGTCGACCCGGGCCTACGGCGAGGAGTGGTCTCGATCCCCCACGGGTTCGAAACGGTCAACGCGGCCGAGCTCACCAGCGGGACCGTCGGTGTCGACCCGCTCACCGGGATGGTGTTGCAGTCGGGAATCCCGGTCACCTTGGAGGCTACCGACGGGGCCATTGCCCCGGCACCGGGCGTAGACTAGAGTATGACGTATTACGTCATAGGTTCGGTCTGTCCCCCGATGATGTGACGATGTAGGTGTGCTCGGCGCTTGCCCCGCCGAACAGCCTAGCGACGGCCGCGCGGCCGACGCGACAACGATGCTCGGCACGTCCGCCGGCAGGGTAGAGGGCGCCGGGTCCATCGGGACCCCAGTGGGCATGAGGAGCGACTATGGCCGGTGAGGTGTTCCTGGCGTCATTGCAGCGCCGGGCCGGACGGGTACCGTACGTCCCGATCCTGGGAGAGTTGGCGGCGGAGCTCGGTCAGGTGCCGTTCGAGGTCTACGCCAGCGATGCGCAGGCCCAGGCGGTGGCGCTGGCACAGACGGTACAGGCGCTCTACACGGACGCAGCCACTGTCGGCGTCGGGACCGACCCCGCCGTGGGGTGTGACGTGCTGCCACGCCTACGGCCGCTGCTCGCCGACCAGGCGTTGGCGGCAGTGGTGCCGGGCGCGGATGTCGCCGCCACCCGGGCCTACTGCGAGGCCGGCGCCCAGGTGCTGTTCGTGGTGACCACCGACGCCGGTGCCCGCCTGAAGACGCTGGCCAACGCCGCCCGTTTCTACGACGTGCCCACCATCCTGGTCGACCTCGAGGATGACGACGCCGCCGCTGCCGCTGCCGCCCACGGGATGTCTGGGGCGATCGTCGCCGCCCCGACCGGCGACGAGGACGGGGTCGTCGGCGGTGGCCTCACCCTCGAGCACGTGGCCAACCCGGGTTCGGTACCAACGGTGCCCCGAGCGGACGGGTTCTTCTGGTCCTTCTTCGGCGAGTTGCCGGCGGGGCTGCGCCCGGAGGACCTGGCCGTGCTCGGCGCCACACTGACGGCGTGATCCGGATCTGACCGGATCCGACCGCGGTCCACGGACAGACCGGGGCCGGCCGGTCGGACGCCGGCCCGACCGGCCGGCGGACTACCTGCGTTGCTCCCACGCGGTGGCCCGCCTCGTACACGCGAGGCGTTCGCCGAGGTGTACGGCCGGTAGACGCCCGGCTTGTCGCCGAACTGCGGCGCTCAGCCCTCTTCGTAGGCCTTGCGCACGTACTGGGTCTTGAGCGAGGTCCGTGGCAGCTCCCCCTCGCCGACCAGCCGGATCTGCGGGTTGAAGTGGAGACGCTGGCGGATGCTGGCGACCAGGTCGTCGGCGAGCTGGGCGTGCTGGTCCGCAGGAACGTCGGCAGCCACTTCGACCTCGACCGGCAGTGGGGGATCGACCAGGGGACCGGGCCGTTCCAGCACCAGGCGCACGTGCCCGGTGGTGCGTGGGGCGAAGGACGCCACCACGTCGCGAACCGCAGACGGGAAGACGTTGATGCCCCGGACCAGCAGCATGTCGTCGGTGCGGCCGAGCGGGACAACCCTCGGTGCGGTGCGTCCCGAGGGGACCGGGTCCATGTACACGACGACGTGGTCGTGGCTGCGGAAGCGGAGGAGCGGCGTCGCTGCGCGCACGGCCGAGGTATAGACGAGCTCGCCGGTGGCGCCGTCCTCCCAGGCCTTCGGCTCGTGGGTGTCGGGGTCGATCAGTTCCAGGTGGATCTCGGGGGAGCCGCAGAAGTGCAGGCTGGCAGCGTCCTCCGACTCACCAAAGCATGCGCCGGCGAACTCCCCGATGCCCATCAGGTCGCGTACCGGGCAGCCCCACGTCTCGACAATCTGTTCCCGCAAGGCGGGAATCTGCCCACCTGGCTCGCCGCCGACCATCAGGTACTTGAGGCCGAGGGAACGTGCGTCCTCCCCGGTCGCCTTCTTGACGACCTCGGCGAGATGGACGGCGAAGCTCGGCGTGGCACCCATGATGTTGACGCCGAGCAGTTTCACGAGCTCCAGGGTCCGCTCCGTCCCCGCGGTGGCGCCGATGGGAACGCCCAACGCGCCGATGGCGGAAGCGGCGGTCACCGCAGGGATCCCGCCGGAGAACATCGACAGGTTGCCGAGCACCGCGTAGCGGTCACCGGGCCGCATGCCGGTCGTGTAGAAGGTCCGGCCCATGATGACATCCCACGTGCGCAGGTCTTCTGCGGTGAAGGCGAAGAACGTCGGGTTCCCGGTGGTCCCTGACGAGGCGTGTACGCGGATCACGTCCTGTTCCGGGACGCACAGGTGGCCGCCGAAGGGCGGCACCTCCTCCTGGCTGGTCCGTTCGTCCTCCTTGTCCATGAACGGAACCCGGGCAAGATCGTCGGGGTGCGTGATGTCCTCGGGACGCACCCCGGCCTCGTCAAAGCGCCGCCGGTACCACGGCGACAGCGCGTACACGCGCTCGATCTGCTGGCGCGTGCGTTCGAAGGTGATCGCCTGCACCTTCTCCCAGGGCATCGTCTCGAGCTCGCGGTCGTAGTAGGCACCATCAGGCAACCCTTTACCTCCTTGTCATGTCCGGGTCGGCGGTTGCCGTACCCGGTGCGCGTCCATGGCGGCCGGCGAGGATCCCCTCGACGGCGAGCCTTGCTCCCTCGGCCGAAGCACCCGTACCCGGCCAACCTGGCGGCTTCACCGAGTCCCCCACCAGCGCCAGGCCGGGTACCGGGAACCGATCTGCGGGATCCGTGCCCGGCCATGACCGGTAGACGGGCCACTCGCCCCGGTAGGTTGCGCTCTGCAGGAGGCGACCGCGCGACCGCCAGTCCCCGAGCAGGTCGTCGAGGTCGGCCATGTGCTCCGTCAGTTCGCTCTTTGGGTCCGAGTCGTCGGCCGACGAGGCGAAGGTGCTGATCGACTCGGTGATGTGCCAGCCAGGCGGGGCCAGCTCCGGGGCGACCAGTGTGGGCGTCGTCACCAGGCACACCCGGCGGGTCCCGGTCACGACGACGACCGGGTGGTCGAAGAACGGCTCCTTCGACGCCACGAAGCAGGTGATCCCGGGAGCGGCGCTGACCGTTGCACCCATGTCCCGGAGGGAAGCGGCAGCGCCGGCGTCGGATCGCTCGAGGAGCTTGGCCGTGGTGCCGAACCCGACGTCCGACACGACCACATCTGCGGGGAGCTGGGCGCCGCCGTCCAGGTCGACGCCGACGACGCGTCCGCCCTCGACGACGAGGCCCTTGGCCGCAGAGCCCAGGCGGACCTCACCGCCGTGGGAGTTCACGAAGCCGGCGAGGTTCTCGGCCAGCGAGCGCGAGCCCGCCGGCGGGATGCCGTGGCGCCCTCGGCCCGCGGTGGCCCGCAGGTAGTCGAGGAACGCGGTGGCGGTGACCTCGGACGCGTTCAGCCCCATGAACGCCTGGACGAGGGCGTGGACGGCGGCCACGACGGCTGGTCCGGCACCGGCCGAAGCCAACCAATCTGGCAGGGGGACGTCGCCGTCAGGGGGAGGGGAGGCCAGCGCGTCCCGCAGGCGGGCCAGGACCGCGTCGGCGTCGGAGCCGTCGAGCTCGGAAGCACTGCCGACGAGTGCCCGCAGCCCACCGCGCTGGCCGGTGCCGACCAGGCGGCCCTGCACCGAGTAGACCGTGCGCTCGTCGATGGCACGGACGGGGAATTCCACGCCGAGCTCGTCGAACGTCTCCGCCAGTGGGTCGTCCATGGCGATCAGGAAGGCGCCGGTCGGCAGCCGGAACCCGTCGATGTCCCGGCTGCTCCACCGGCCACCGACATGGCGCAGGCGCTCGAGCAGCACCACTTCGCTCCCCGCGGCGGCCAGGCGTGCCGCCGCGCACAGGCCGCCGACGCCGGCACCGATCACGACGGCGCGGCCCGGGGCACCCCCCACGGGCCCGCTCACCGCTGGCCGCCCGTCACCGGGATACCCATGCGTGCGGCGATCAGGTTCCGCTGGATCTGGGTGGACCCGCCAGCGACCTCGTAGAGCTTGGCCTCGCGGTAGAAGCGCTCGATCTCGAACTCCTTGCTGTACCCGTACCCGCCGTGGACCTGCATGGCCCGGGTGGCGGTCCGCGTTGCCAGCTCGGTGGCGTAGGCCTTGGCCATCGACGCCTCCTTGGTGACGGGGAGTCCCTGGTCGACGCTCCAGGCGGCGAAGCGAGTGAGCCACCGGGAGGCGGCTGTCTCCGTCTCCATCTCGGCCAGCATGTGCGAGATGGCCTGGAACGCGGCGACGGGCTGACCGAACTGCTGCCGCCCGATGCCGTAGTCCAGTGCCAGGTCCGTGCATTTCTGGGACAGGCCCGTACAGATGGCGGCCACGCAGATGCGCTCGGCGTCGAGCGCCCGGACCAGCGCCTTCCACCCGCGCCCGACCTCCCCGATCACCTGGTCGGCCGGGACCACACAGTCGGTCAGGTGGATCTCGCAGCTGCGCACGGCCAGATGGCCGAGCTTGGGGATGTGGCGTATCTCGACGCCGGGGCTGTTCGCATCGACCATGAAGACGCTGATCCCAGTGTGGCGCTCGTCCAGTGTTCCGGTCCGTGCGGACAGCACGAGGTAGTCGGCCGCGAGCGCTCCTGACGACCAGATCTTCGATCCGTTCAGCACGTAGCCGTCCCCGTCGGGCACTGCCCGAGTCCGAATGGCGGCCGCGTCGGACCCCGCCTCCGGCTCGGTGAGGGCGAAGGCCGTGCGCAGCTCGCCAGCGCAAAGCCGAGGGATGAAACGGGCCTGCATGGCGGGGTCGGCCCCGCCGAGCAACGTCTGGTTGCCGAACACGGCGGTGGGCATGTACGTCATGTTCACCGATCCGCCGAACCGACCGAGCTCCTCGCATACGATGGCCAGCTCGACCATGCCGCCACCCGATCCCCCGAGCTCCTCGGGGACTCCGAGGCCGAGCAGCCCCAGCTCGGCGAAGAGGGCGAACAGGTCGGCCGGGTACTCTTCCCTCGACTCCAGGTCGTCCAGCCACTCCTTGGTGCAGAACGACTCAAGCGCGCTGCGCACCGTCCGGCGGAGCAGCTCCTGCTCATCTGTCAGTGCAAAGTCCACGAGACAGATTGGATCGCACTGAACGTCAAACGTCAAGTTGGTTCTGCGGCATGCAAGGCAGGCGGTCGGAGGGCCCCGGAGGCGTCCGCCGACCCTGTCGGAGGGCGGCAACGCCGGTGGCCGGAGGCGTCCGCCGACCCTGTCGGAGGGCGGCAACGCCGGTGGCCGGAGGCGTCCGCCGACCCCTGACCGGACGCCTACGCCGCCCGATCCCACCCGGTTTCGCTCAGTTCCACCGCCTGGGTGTGACCGCTTGAAAAGGTCCCGCAGCGACCACAGAGTTGGCCCTGTCGCCCCCGCCGTCGCCCCCGACGTGCCTTCTGACAAGGCCGTTGATGTGGTGACCGGCCGCACTGACCACCGGGCCCAGGGCGGCCCACCGGCGCCGAAGAGCCCCTTGACCACTCGACTTGACGACGTTTACGTTGAACGTAATCATGGCAGACATACACCAGCGGCCTTCGGGAAGGGGGCAAGGTTGACCGCGACGATCAACATCGACACGGGCGGCACGTTCACTGATGGGTACTTCACGCGAGACGGCAGCGCCGAACGCGTCAAGGTGGACACCACGCCACATGACTTGACCGAGTGCCTCGCCAACTGCGTGGCTGAGGGAGCCCGCCGCCTGGGCTACCCGAATGTGCAGGCACTCCTGCTCGACACCGAGGTCTTCCGGTTCTCGTCGACCATCGGCACCAACTCGATCATCCAGCGGACCGGTCCCCGCATCGGCCTGCTGGTCAGCCCCGGTGCCGCCGAGCGGCTCTACGGCGAGGGCGATTCGCCGCTGTACGAGTTCCTGATGCGCCGGGAGCTGGTGGCCGAGGTCGCCGATCCGTTCGACGCCGGCGAGGTCCGCACCGTGGTGCGGAACCTCCTGGTGGGCGGGGCCCGCATCCTGGTGGTCAGCTTCGACGGGTCCGAGGACGACCCGCAGTCCGAGGAAGCCGTCAAGAAGATCGTGCAGACGGAGTACCCCCGCCACTACCTCGGGGCCGTCCCCTGTCTGCTGGCATCGGAGATCACGCCGCGCCACGGCGCCGAGCGGCGCACGGCGACCGCGGTCATCAACGCCTACCTCCACCCTGACATGGTCCGCTTCCTCTACAAGGCAGACGAGGACCTCCGCAGCGAAGGCCATCCCCACCCGCTGCTCATCGTGCATTCGTCGGGCGGTGTCGCCCGGGTGGCGAAGACCCGGGCAATCGAGACGTACAACTCGGGTCCCGTCGGCGGCGTCTACGGCGCCGCCGCGGTGAGTGCCCGCCTCGGTCTCGAACACCTGGTGACGATGGACGTCGGTGGCACGTCGACCGACGTGGCCGTGATCTCCGGCGCGCACGTCCCGTTCGAGGCCGACCCGCGTGTCGCCGGGGTCGCGGTGCACGTGCCCATGGTCCGGGTCGATGCCGTCGGCGGTGGCGGCGGTTCTCTCGCTGGCCACGCAGATGGGACCTACACCGTAGGCCCCGAGTCGGCAGGAGCCTCGCCAGGCCCCGCCTGCTACGGACTCGGTGGCCAACGTGCCACGGCCAGCGACGCGGAGGTCGTGCTCGGCCACCTCGATCCCGAGTACTTCCTCGGAGGCCGGCGGCGGCTCGACCCGGCCCGTGCCCGCACGGCGCTCGAGCGGGTTGCCGGAAGCGATCCGGTCGAAGAGGCGGCTTGGCATGTCCATCGGGCGCTTGTGAAGGTGGCCGCCGACAAGGTGGCGGACATGATCGCCGAGAGCGGGACGTCACCGTCCGAGTTCACCCTGCTGGCCTTCGGCGGCGGCGGCGGGCTCTACGGGGCTGAAGTGGCCGAGGCCTGTGGCGTGCCTCGGGTGCTCTCACTGCCGCAGTCCTCGGTGTTCTCCGCGTTCGGCATCTCAGGGATGGACCTCGCTCACGTCTACGAGCTGCGTCCCGGTATCGAGCTCGCCGAGCAATTGGCCGCCGCCACCAAGCGGGCCCAGCTCGACGCCGCCGGTGAGGGGAGCGAGCCGTCCGCCCTGTCGTACCGGCTCGAGATCGACCGGGACGGCGGCTCGGTGGTGGAGCCCTTCGACGGCACCAACGTTCCCGCCGCCGCCACTGGTTCCGACGTCCGGGCACTGCGGATGCGGGCCACCGTGCCCATCCCGCAGACGGAGATGGCCACGTTCCCGGTGGAAGGAGAGGACGCGGGCGCCGCGCAGAAGGGCACCCGCACCGTCTGGCGGGACGGCGCCGCTGCTGACATCCCGGTGTACGACCGCGATCTGCTCCGCCCGGGCAACCGGGTGGACGGCCTCGCCATGGTCGACGCCACCGACACCACCATTCTGGTGCCGAAGGGCGCCACCCTCCGAGTGGACGAGCACCTCGCCATCCACATCGACCTGCCGGCCAGCTAAGGAGCCCGCGATGACGACTGTTCGAATCACCGAGTACCTGGACATCGACCTCGACAACGAGCGTTGGACGTGCCATGTCTGCGGCAAGGACCTTGCCTCCGCACGCGACAACTACAAGACGGGCCTCGTCGTCCACGAGCGCGACCCGAAGGAGATCTACCCGCCGATCTATCCGACCGGCGAATTCCGACTGACCACCGCGGATGGCTACGGGCTCTTCGTGGAGTTCTACTGCCCCGGCTGCGGGACGATGGTCGAGAACGAACTGCTGCCCGAGGGCTACCCGCCGACCTACGACATCGAGCTCGACCTCGACGCGCTCAAGGCCAAGTACATGGAGGACCATTCATGACCGTGACCGACACCGATGTCGAGCAGGCCTCCGGCAACGCCGGCGGGGACACCGACACCGAACTGCGCAATTCGATCAGCATCGACATTGGTGGCACGTTCACCGACTGCTTCGTCGTCTACGGTGACGAGACGGCGTCGGGCAAGGCCCCGACCACAAGGCACCGCCTTGCTGTGGGCTTCAACCAGGCCATCGCCGAGTGCGCCGAGAAGCTCGGCCTGAAGGGCGACGAACTGGTGGCCCGGACCGACATCGTCCGCTACGCGACGACACTGGCCATGAACGCGCTGCTCGAGCGCAAGGGACCGCGCCTCGCCCTCATCACGACGGCCGGGTTCGAGGACACGGTCTTCATCGGTCGCGGTGCCCTGTGGCACGACGGCCTGCCCGTCGAGTACAAGCGCATGACCGCCCGTGGTCAGCGGCCCGAGCCCGTCATCCCCAGGGAGATGGTGGTCGGCCTGCGTGAGCGGGTGGACGACGACGGAAAGGTCGTCATCCCGCTCGACCTCGACGACGTGCGCGACAACCTCCGCTACCTGGTCGACCACGGCGCCATGGGCTTCGTGGTGGCCCTGATGCAGGCCCACCGCAACCCGTCCCATGAGCAGATGGTGCGTGAGGTCATCGTGGAGGAGTTCCCCGAGGTCTACCTGGGGAGCCAGCCCGTGCTGCTGTCGTCCGAGGTGCTTCCGAAGCAGAACGAGTACCAGCGGGACATGACCACCATCCTGGCCGCCTACCTCCACCGGACGATGGCCGAGGAGCTGACCGAACTCGGCAATTCGCTCCACGAGCGCGGCTACCGCCGCCCGCTGTTCATCGTCAACAGTGGCGGTGGCGCCAACCCGCTGCAGCGGACGACTGCAGTGGAGACATTCAATGCCGGCCCGGTTGCCGCCGTGATCGGTGGTGCCCACATCGCCGACCTCTACGGCATCCCGAACGTCATCCTCACCGACATGGGAGGCACGTCGTTCGACATCGGGACCGTGGTGGAGGTCGGGGCTCGCGACGACGAGTTCCGTGGGCGCCACTTCTACTCGCACATCCCGATGATCGACCGGTTCCGGGTCGGGATCTCGATGATCGAGACGAAATCGATCGGAGCCGGCGGCGGTTCGATCGCCCGCTTCAACCCGCTCCTCGACATCGTCGAGGTCGGGCCGGAGTCGGCCGGGTCCAACCCCGGGCCCGTGGCCTTCGACCTGGGCGGGACCGAGCCGACGGTGACCGACGCCGACGTGGTCCTGGGCTATATCGACCCCGACTACTTCCTCGGCGGCAACATGGCCCTCAACCGTGACGCAGCCCGCGAGGCGGTGCAGCGCCACCTGGCCGAGCCGCTCGGGACCACGCCCGAGGAGGCGGCGTTCATGGTGAAGACCCTGATCGATGCCAAGATGGGCAACGAGGTCTTCAAGGAGACGAACCTCAAGGGCTACGACCCACGCGAGTTCGTGCTCTTCGCGTTCGGCGGCGCCGGCGGCGCCCACGCCTGCGGCTACGGCGGGTACGTCCAGACACCGAAGATCATGTCGTTCCCCTTCGCCTCGGTGTTCAGCGCATTCGGCATCGCCAACACCGACTTCGTCCGCTCCTACGAGCGGGGCGACTCAGTGATGCTCTACCGGGCGCCGAGCGACGAGTGGCTGGAGGACTACGAGGCCTTCAACTCGGTGGTGGCCGGCGCCCAGCGCGACGCGCTGCGCGACGCCGAGGAACTGGGCGCACGGCACGTCACCTGGGGCCTCGAGCTGTACGTCCGCTACGGCATGCAGCCGCACCAGACACGCATCCGCTCGCCCCGGTTGCACCTGTCGTCGCCGGAGGACGTCCGAGAGGTGTACGCCGCCTTCGAGCGCGAGTACTCGCGCATCTACAGCCCCTCGGCGACGTTCCTCGCCGGCGGGGTCGAGATCACCGGATTCACGCTGTGGTCGGTGGTCCGGACCCGCAAGCTCGACCTGCCGGTGCTGCCGCTGGAGAAGCCAGATCCCTCCGCTGCCCGGAGAGGGAGCCGGCCCACCTTCTGGGGACCTGACGCCGGCTGGATCGACACCCCCATCTTCGGCTCGACGGAATTGAAGCCGGGCAACGTGGTGGAGGGGCCCGCGGTCGTAGAGGCACCTGATACCACCATCGTCGTGGACCCGAGCCGGCTGTTCCGCATCGACGAGCGGGGCAACGGCACTATCACCGTGAAGGAGTGATCCATGCCACGTGATCCCGAGGCATTGAGGCATTGGCGTCCGGAGCCCGCGACGCGCCGCGAGACGGAAGCGATGGTGGGCCTGGAGCGCGGTGATTTCGAGATCTACCGCAACAAGATGGAGCTCGTCTGCTGGGAGGCCTACCAGACCTTCTCGCGGATGGGGATCTCCCCGATGATCGAG
>JAJZBS010000205.1 GCA_021851885.1 Actinomycetes bacterium
GGCCGAGAAACGCCGGGAATGACCCTCGTCAGGCCATCCTGCAGGACCACCCGGTGGCGTTCGAGCGGGTTCCGAGCGTCGCGAGGCGCGCGAGGTTGACCGCAGCGGCGAGGAACGTGAAGTCCTGCCCGACGCGTTCTCGACCGCGCACGCGGGCGCGTCTGCCGCCGTGCTTCCTGCGGACGAGATGGGCGATCTTGCGCTCGACCTTCGGGCGCGTCCCGCGGTAGTCCTGCATCCAGCCCGGGTCCTTCTGGCGAGCACGCGCCCGGGACAGGACATCCTCGTTCACTCCGATCGAGACCGTGCGGCCCCCCGCAGCCGTGGTGCACTGCTCACGCAGCGGGCAGCTCGCGCAGTGATCGGCGAAGGCGGCGGTCCCACTTCCATCCGCGTGGCGGCGGATCTCGACGGTGACGCCTGCCGGGCAGGTGACGCGATCGTGCTCGAGATCGATCGAGAAGCGGTCCTTTGTGAACAGCCCGCTCTTCGCGACCGGGTCCTGGGTCTTCGCGCGTGACTCGATGCCCTGCTCTTCGAGGAGCTGCTGGAACGCGCCGCTGCCGTAGGCGTTGTCGCCGTAGACCGTCGCCGTGTTCTCACCGGCATCGTCGTCATCGACCTCGTCGTCACCGGCCTCACCGAGGAGATCGGCGCTCGGGCCCTCGGCGGCGTCCGTGCTGTCGCGCTCAGCGTTCTCGGCGATGTCCCCGGTCTCTCGCTCGTCTCCGCACGGCTCAGCCTCACCGTGCTCAGCCTCACCGTGCTCAGCCTCACCGTGCTCAGCCTCACCGTGCTCGTCGTCACCGAGGAGATCGGCGATCAGGTCCGCCGCCACGCTCGCGTCACCCGCGTTGCCCGGGGTGACGGTGGTCGCGGTGATGATCTCGGAGTCCGGGTCGATCGCCACGTGGCCCTTGTAGCCATCGAAGCCGTGAGCTGAGCTCTTGTGGCCGTGGCGGGTCTCGGGATCGACGGTCGAGATGACCCGGTCCTTCGCGACACGGCGGGCGATCGCGAACCTCCCGTCCTCGCTCTCCTCGAGATCCTGGCCGAGCACGGTCGCGAGCAGCACCGCCGCCTGGAGGACCGCTTCGCTGAGCTCGCGCCCCGACAGCTCCAACACGAGCGCGAAGCCGTCCTTTGCTCGGCTGTCGACGAGCTCTGCTCGCGCCTGCTTGTCGTCCCAGTCGACCGGCGGCTTGGCGTGGCTCGCGTAGTCGTCCCCGCTCGACAGCACCGCCTGGAGCTCTGTACGCAGCTCGTCGTCAGCGGCGCGAAGTAGCCCGCGGATCGCCGAGCGGATGAGGGTGATCGTGTCCATCGTCGCGACCGCGTCGAGAAGCGGCGTCGAGTCAACGACACGCTTTCTTCCGACGAGGCCAGCCGCCTTCGCGGCGTCGAGCGCGGCCTCGAAGACCCGGTCCGGGCGCTTTGAGCCCCGCAGGCGCATCCGCATCTCGACCAGCACCGTGTGGGAGAAGCCCGCCCACCCGCCGGTGTCGTAGCTGCCGACCCCGCACGCGTAGCGCCAGCGGGCGTCGAAGCTGTAGCGCTCTGTGGCCTCGCGGTCCGACAGTCCAGCGAGGCGCTGGAGCACCATCACCGAGGCGACGACCGAGGGCGGGACCGAGCAGCGTCCGGTGTCCTCGTAGAGGTCGGCGAAGTCACCGTCGGGAAAGAGCCGGTCCCGCTCGCGATGCAAGAACGCGTAGATCGAGTCCGGAGCGAGCGCCTTCTCGCAGTACCCGCTCATGTCGTCGAGCAGGTTGCCCTGGCGGTCCGCCACGCCGAGGGTCATCGGTGACTGCCCGCGAATCCCATGAGTGTGATTATCCCAGCTCGCCGAGGGAATCGCGAATCTGAGAGGTCGCTCACTCACCCCGCGAAAGACACCAGCCTCCTAGGTCGGCTTCGATGGACCCATAGGCGTCGGGCGGAAGTTCGGCTTCATCGTGGGTACCGAGGATCGCCTGACTCCCGATTACGAGGATGTCTACGTCCTCGGTGATGGTCGCAGCGGCGCGAAGGATGTGCGCCAACTCCTCGCGTGTCACCGTCGGGGCCTTCCCTGGCTCTCGCCGAACGCAGCCAGCACCTGATGGCGTTCTTCGTCGCTGAGTACCCCGGCGAAGGGCGAGTTCTGGCGGAGCTCCCTCGCTCTGAGTGAGCGCGAGGTCAAGGCGTCGAGGGCCGCAGCGGTGGGCCCGGACAGCAGGCGACCCCACTCGTCGAGCCAGCGCGCCGCTTGGCCCCGGGGGTGGCGGGCCTGCAACTGGGCCAGGTTGGCCTGGGCCCGCTCGAGTACTCCGGTGGGGTCAGCGACCAGCTTCCCGGCGATGGCATGCCCGAGCCACAGGCTGCGCTCCTGGTCACGAGTGAGACGCTCGGTACGGCTGCGTAGCTGCACCAGGTCGGCACGCCGGACCCGCCGGTGGGTGCCGACCGTCGAGAACGGTAGGTCGCCGTTGGTGCACAGGTCGACGATGTGCTGGCGGGAGACGTTCAGGAGCTTTGCGGCCTCACCCGTGGTGAGAAGCTCGTCGCGCTGTCCTTCCTGAGCCAACTCGTAGGTGAGGGACCTCATGCAGGAGATGATACCGCCATAGCCAACAAACACAACCAGCACGGCTATCTGTGGTGGTTCTTGGGGATAGATGCCGGCACTCGGGGACGCATCGAGCCGACTCGGCGAGTGGTGGTCAGGTCCGTTCGGGGGCCGACGCCCTCGGGTGCGAGGACGTCGATGACGACCGGGCGCTCCGGGTCGCTGCTCCGCCGGCTGTAGCGGTGGCGATGCCACCTGGGGCCGTGCCGTCGCAGTCGAAGCCGAGCGCCTGGAGCCCGGCGAGGATCCGTGCCAGCCCACTCGTGGCGAGGCGGACGTTGGTGATGACGTCGCCGTCCTGGCTGACCTGCGGAGGCTCGGTGCCGCGCTCCAAGGCGTGCAGAAGCACCATCTGGCCGCCGATGAGCGACCAGGGGACGTCGCGGAGCCGGTCGGCAAGGTCGAGGCGGACGGCCCGCAGCTGATCGACGGTAG
>JAJZBS010000059.1 GCA_021851885.1 Actinomycetes bacterium
GCCGCGTCGACGGTCGCGACGGCGAGGACGCGGTGAGCGAGCCGGTCGGCATGGTCGGCGCGAGCCGGAGCCGGCCCGAGCGCCGGTTCTTGCCTGATGTTCCAGCGCTCCCGGAACCCCTCGATGGCGACCGCAGCCCGCAGCCATGCTGTCCGTTGGCCCCGCTCCAGCGGAGGAGCGCCCAGGACGGTGCGCACCGCGACCGGAGGGTGCCGCAGCGTCTGTTCGGCGAGTTGCGCCGTGCGCCGGACGGCTTGGGCGCGCAGCTCCCCGTACCGCTTCAGCAGGGCGGCTTGCAGGTCCCCACCCCGGTTGCCCCCCACTCTCTGCGCCGCGAGCCACAAGGACCGCACGTGCATGAGCTCGCCCCCGGTTTCAGCGAGGGACCGAACCGAGCGCCGGCCGTCGTGGATGTCCCGGCTACCTCGACTACCCCGAAGCGCGAGCGCGGTTCGCTCGAGAGGGTCCCACTTCGATCCCAGCACCCCGGCGGCCCGGGCGAGGGTGTCGTCTCCGAGACGACGCACGAGGGCGGCATCCCGCGCGGTGGCCGCAGGCGCGATCGACCGCACGATCGCGTCGGCTGCAACCCTTCCCGGGACATCGGGCGCGAGCGCGAACCGAGGCGCACGACGCATGTCGACCGATGCGAGCGTCCGGTCGGCAAGTGCCTCCACGGTGGCGACCGATGCGCCGCGGCCGTCGACGGAGCACCAGGCGCGCACTGCAGCCGCGCGCATGTCTGCCGCCCGGGACGGGACGAGACCGTCGTCGCGCGCCATTGCGAGAGCCCGCGCGACGGCAGCTCTGTTGCGCTCGTAGATCCGCCCGACGAGGTCTGTTGCGGGATCGGACCGGCCGGACGCCCGGGCAACAGACGAGTGCCCGAGGTGAAGGCCGAGTGACCGTGCGCGCTCCCTCCAGAGCACCTGAAGATCTTCGAACCTGGCCGTGACGTCACGCGGCGGCCGTGTCGCGTCCGACGCGTTCCGCATGGAATGCGGTCCGGCCAAATCGTTGCGCTGCGCGTACGCGGCGATGTCGCGAGCCCGGCGTGAGTAGGCGTAAAGGTGCTCCGGATCGAAACCGGACAGCTCGGCGAGACCACGCACCGGCGACGCAAAACGCAGCCCAAGCCTCATGCCGATCTCCGCCCTCAGCTCCGCCTGGTACAGAGCGCCCGCCGTCGTCAGCTCGGCGAAGACGCGCCGGGCATCGAGCGCCGACCAGCGCCCGTCGACACCCTCGACGATGTTCGCCACGACGACGTGGGTATGAAGGTGGGGGTCGAGACTGCGACTGAAGCGGTGGACGAAACCGGCCGCCAACGCCCCGCTCGTCGCAATGGTGTAGCGCCTACCTGCTTCGGTTCGTCGAGCGGCGAAGGCGACCCTTTCGAGATACGAGACGGCGTCCGCAACCGCTCGTCCGTGGGCCTCGGCCACCGCAGATCCGGTCTTGGCATCGGCGATCCCGAACAGGACGCTCACCGACTTGGGCGCCGAAAAGGTCAGATCGAGCCCGGCGACACGCACCCGTCGTTGCGCCGGGTTGAGCGCGTCTGCGTGGCGAGGGTCCCGCCCCGCGAGGACAGCCTGGAAGTCCGCCGCCCGGACCTCCCCGTCCAGGCAGAGCGCCCGGCATCCCGACCCGAGCCATCGCCCGGGCGCCTCGTTGACAGCGGTGAGGAAGTACGCCCCTCCCCCAGGTCGGATCCTGTGCGTCGTCAGCACAGCCCGCCGCAGCCCGCCGCAGCCCCGCCGCTCACCGGAAATCAGCATAAGATACTTTTTATGCCGTTTCAATATCTTTCATGTGTTGTCGCAGCGCTCCAGAGCCTCACGCGTCCGTTTCAGCGATAACGGGCGAGGACTCGTCTCGCTGCGTCGATACCGACCCCGGCAAGCTCGGGGGGGTCGACGACCCGGGCCTCCGCTCCAAGCGCCAGAAGGATGCGGGCGAGCCACGCCTCCCCGCCGACTGGCAGGGCGACGATGCGCTCGCCGCCGCGACCGGTGGGCCCGGATGCGGTGTCGTCGACACCGTGGGCGAAAGCGTCGAGGACCCATCCGGTCCCCGGGCCCACGGCGACGTGGGCGACGATGCTCGCTGGGCCCGGGACGAATGCGGCCGGTGCGCCGGGCAGCCCGCCTGTGGAGGGGAGGGCGTCCTCGCAAGCGGTCGCAGCCTCACCGGTCGCGCGCACGGACCGGATCCGGTCGACCCGGAACCTCCTCAGGCCGCCCACTGTCCGGCACCAAGCGTCGAGATACCAGTGACCGTCGATCGCCTGGACGGCGCACGGGTCCACCTGGCGGGTGCCGACCTCGTCGCGAGATGCCGAGTAGTAGTCGATCTCCAGCCGGCGACGCTCCTGCGTCGCACCGCGAACGGCCTGGAGATGATCGGGGCGGTCGAGGTCGATCCGCACCAGGTCCTCCGGCCCGGCCCCGGCACCTGACCCCCCCGCCGGGAGCGCCGGTGCTCCCGGCGCAGCGGCGAGGGCGGACTCGAGCTTGGACACTGCTGCAGCCAGTGCGCCATCGGGGTCGGCTCCCGGGATGCCGAGGATGGCCCGCGCCGAGACGGTGAGCGCCAGGCCCTCAGCGGCGGTCAGCCGGCGGGGCCGGGCGAGCTCGGCCCCAAGCCGCGCCTCGACACGGTCGTCGTAGACAATCAGGTCCACGAGCTGGTCGGGTGTGTACGGCGGCAGGCCGCAGCACGCCGCCATCTCGAGCTCGGCCACGAGCGTGGCGGGGTCAACGGAGAATCGCTCGGCAAGCTCGGCGAGAGGCATCTCCCCGGCACGGGCGAGGACGGCGAGCATCGCCAGCAGCCGCCGGAGTCGTGAGCGCGCGTCGTTGCCGGACGCCGCCCGCTCGGGGCCCGGCACCCCCCCGGCGGCGCCGGATGTCGGTCCTTGGGCCTGATCCTGCTGGGCCTGATCCTGCTGGGCCTGATCCTGCTGGAGCGGCGCTTCGTGCCGATCCCCGGCGGGAACGCCAAGTGAGCCCCCCCGGGCGCCGGCGTCGGGGCCGGCCCCACGACCGGAGGCGACGACGTCGTCAAGCCAGCCGACGATCTCGTCGCGCAGCTCCGGCGGTCCGACGACCTCGGCGTGGTCGAGCATCGACAGGACCCAGGCACGGAAGGCGCCACGGTTGGTCACGCGCAGCCTGATCAGGGCAGACCCGTCCGCTTCGACCTCGGCGGCACCCGCTCCGGCCTCGGCGACAGCCCGCGGGCCCTCGACGGCGTCGACGCGGACCACCGCCTCCGTCTCCTCCTCGCTCCCCGCCGACCACGGGCCCTCGGGAAGAGCGGATGCCGGATCGACCGCCCCGGCTGATGCGGCCGAGCCTGGCTCGCCGATCGAGACGGGCTCGCCGATCCGGTCGACGCGGAAGGTGCGGGGAGCTTGGCGTTCGCGGTCCCAGGCAGCGAGATACCACTGCCCGGAACGGAACACGAGCGCGCGCGGATCGACGGTGCGCGTCGACCCACGGAATGCAAAGCGCGTCGAAGCCCGCTGGCGGACCGCCTCGAAGAGACGGGCGAGGAGGGGGAACGTCGGCAGCAACGCTGCGGGCGGGACCACCACGGGAATGCCGAAGCCGAGCTTCTCCAAAGCGTCGCGACCCCGGGCAGCGTCGGCCGGGACGGCCGCGACCGCCAGGTTGAGCGCGACCTGCTCGTCGTGGCTCAAGGCGATGTCGGGCAGGTAGAGCTGGTCCGGTTCGATCCGGTAGCCGTACTGGTCTTCGTCTCCGGTGGGGACCGTGAGCACCGGGATCCCTTCTTCGCGCAGGGCCCGCTTGTCCCTCTCGAAGGCTTGGCGCAGAGCAGCGTGGCCTTGCGGGTAGCCGGGGACGCGAGCCGCGATCTCACGGAGCGACAGCGGTCTTTCGGTGTTGACCAGGCACAGGACGAGGTCGGTGAGCCTCTCGAGACGGTCGACTGTCGCCATCAGCCCACACCCCCGACGAGGAGGTGCCGGAACCGCAGGGGGAGCCTGTCGACGACGATGGCGAACTGCAGCGCGCCACTCGACGCGTCGAGGACGAGCACGGCATAGCGCCCGCTGCGCCGGGTAATCGAACCTTTCACAGAACCACGAGGATACGAGCCTGCGAAGGCGACGATGCAGGCCGGGCGCCCGTGCGTCGAGGCGATCATCTCCCGCAGGCGCCGCGAATGCCGGGCCTCCTTGTCCAAGCTGCCCGCTTTGAGGTACCGGACGCCGACGAGCTGGCCCCGGTCGTGGACGGCGTCGTTGGCCGCCGGCAACGCCCTGAAGCACTGGCTCGCCGAGGTCCCGAGCGTGTTGCGCGCTGCCGTGCACCCCCCCGCCGCGACGGACAATGCCGCACCGATAGCCAGAGCCGTGACCGCCCACCGCATACGTCTCATCCTGCCGCCTTTCCCGCCACCGAGCTCCCTCCACCGAGGAATTTCTGAGCCGTGGCCCCCACGCAACCGTCGGGTGTGCCGGCAACCACGCGCCCGGCCGAGCGGCGACCCTGCAGGGCGACGACGCCCCACGAGGCCCACCCGACCGGAAGCACCGCCCAGAAGCTGAGGATCCTGTAGAGGAGCACGGCGGCGACCGTCGAGATCTCCCCTCCCCCGTACGCGACGATGGCGATCGTCAGGCTCCCCTCGACGACGCCCAGGCCGCCAGGAGTGATGGGGAGCGTCGCGGCGAGCTGGCCGGCACCGTAGGCGAGAAGCAGGCCGCGCCAGGGCACCGGCGCCCCGACTGCGACGAACGACAGCAACAGGCACGCGCAGTCGAGCCCCCAGCTGCCGAGCGACCACCCGAACGCCGCACCCGCGTCGCGCCAGCCCATGCGGACGTGGGTGAGCTGGCGGACGAGGCGGTCGACGGTCTCGTCGACGGAGCCACGCGGTCGCCCGCAGAGGCGTTTGCACGCGCGCAGCGCCACCCGCACCGCACGGCCCGCGTACCGGCGCAGCCAAACGAAGCCGACCGCCCCCACCGCCGCGACGGCGAGAACGGCGAGAACGGCGCCGGTCAGGCCGACCGCAGACGAGCTGACCGGCGTCTCGGACGCTGACGACCCGAACGACCACGATGCGGACATTCCCACGCCGACCGCGGCCAGCGCCGCCAAGGACAGCCCGGCCCAAACGAGCGTGCCCACGAGGACCCAGGCTGCAAGGCCGTCGTCGGCACCGCGCCGCCTGTACTGGCGGAATGCGTAGGCGCTGGAGACGGCCGGCCCTGCCGGCAATGAGCTTGCGATCGAAACAGCGGCGAGCGTGATGCCGGCCACCCCCGCGAAGCCGGCCTGCACGCCACCACAGGCCAGCAGGCGTTTCTGGAGCACGGCGAAGCACAGCAGCGAGCCCAGCTCGAGCACCGCGGCGAGAGCCACCCATGACACCTTGAGGTGCGCCAGGTAGGAGCCGGCCCCCGTCAGCTCGCCCCGCTGCCCCAAGACCTCGTCCAAGGCAACGGCGGCGAGGCCGATCCCGAGGACGTAGCGCAGCCAGGGCCACGCATGCCGGAGCCACAACGCCACCCGTGGGCGATCCCACCGGTGGCCCCCCGAGGGCTTCACGGTTCGGTCCCGCATATCGGGTCCCCCACCCCAGCGGCTCCGCGCGTCGTGGCGGGCTCGATCGGTGCATTTTCGGGGTGGGCGTGGGCGGGCTCCACCCGTTTAGCGTGTCACGCCCACATTGCAGGCGGGGTCAACGCCAGCGGCGAGAATCGCCAGGGAAGTCCCCTCGTCAGCCCAAGGCAGCCGCGCGGAGCGCTTCGAGAGAGAGCTCCTCGGTCGCCTGCCCGTCACACTGCGGGCAGGACTCGACGTGACGCCACGAGCGGAGAAGCCGCGTCCCCTCCGGGTTCAAGAGCACGACGAAAGACTCGGACGAGTCGTCGAGCTCGAGCCCGTAGTACGGGCGCCACTCGGTCGACGCATGCTGGACATCGAGGTCCAGCCCCTTCAGGATCCGGCGGAACCTCAGGCGCGTCGGATCGAACAGCCAGGTGCTGTTACATGACTCGACGACGAGCGTGCGGTCATCGAGATACTTCACACCAGGAGAGTCCTCCGAGTCGGGCCCCTGCGGAGCCGCGGTATTGGAACTGACCTCGGGCATCCTTTCCTCCCCGCACTGACAACCTGCCGTGCATCATGCCGCATGTCGGCGACGAAACCCCCACGAATGTGTTGCGGTCCGGTGACGATCTGGCCGGCACCCGCTCGATCCAGCACATCCACATTCGCGAACCGTTCGGCGCGACCGCAACGGCACCGCCCTGAAGACGTCGCTCGGTGGTGCCGAGATCACGATCCGTGGCAACAGCCGCCTGGCTCGCCTGCGTCGAAGGGCCCTGGAACCCTCGTGAGGCCTGCGCCGGGGCGGGTGCCGGACCGGGAATCGGACGAGTCCTGGGGCGGGCCCGTGGGCGGCGCGCCAACAAACCCGGCCGCTCGGCGCCGAATGACTTACAATACCCCGCCATGGATCGCACTGATCTCGATGGCTGGCTCAAGAAGGTAGCGGACCTCGACGCGTCCGACCTTCTCATCAAAGCGGGGGCCTCACCGCGCGTGCGCGTGAACGGAACCCTGACGACCATGGACGACGTCGCCAACTTGAGTCCCGACGATGTCCGCACGATCGCCGAAGGGATCATGTCGCCCGAGACGGCGCAGACCTTCGTCGATGCCATGGAGGCGGACTTCGCCTATGCCATCCCCGACGTCGGCCGCTTCCGCGTCAACGCCTACCGCCAGCGCGGTTCGGTGGCTATGGCGTTCCGCCGCGTCCGCTCCAAGGCCGCGACGGCGGCGGAGCTCGGCCTGCCGGAGACCATCCTGCGCCTGGCGGAGGAGCCGCGCGGGCTCATCCTCGTGACCGGGCCGACCGGCTCGGGCAAGACGACGACCCTCGCCACGATGATCGAGCACGTCAACCAGCTCAGGAACTGCCACGTCATCACGATCGAGGACCCCGTCGAGTACCTCCACCACGACCAACTCGCATCCATCGACCAGCGCGAGGTCGGTTTCGACACCGAGAGCTTTCACTCGGCGATGCGCGTCGTCCTCCGCCAGGACCCCGACGTCATCCTCGTCGGCGAGATGCGCGACCTCGAGACCATCTACGCCGCGATCACCGCGGCCGAGACCGGCCACCTCGTCTTCTCGACGCTTCACACGGTGAACGCCAACGAGACGGTCAACCGGATCGTCGACTTCTTCCCCCCGTACCAGCAGAACCAGATCCGCCTGTCGCTCGCCGGATCGCTCAAGGGAACGATCTGCCAGCGCCTCGTCCCGACCGCCGACGGGACAGGACGGGTCCCGGCCCTCGAGATCATGGTCGTCAACGGGCGCATCCAGCAGTGCATCGCCGACCCGGAGAAGACGTCGGAGATCGGCCAGATCATCACCGAGGGCGAGTACTACGGGATGATGACCTTCGATCAGTCGCTCGCCAACCTCTTCGCCGAGGGCAGGATCAACCTGCGGGATGCCATGGAGACGGCGTCGAACCCCCACGACCTGCGCGTCCTCCTGGAGCGCCGGGGCGTCATCAAGGCCGGACGATCGGGCTGAGCCCGGGCCGTCGGGTTCGCGCCGGCTGAGCCGCAAGCACCGCCGACCTGGGGGCCGCCGCCTCGAACGCCCGTAGACAGCGCATTCGCCCTCCCCTGGTCAGGCGCCAGATCCCCCCCAGAGGACGGTCGCGGCGAGCACTGCTGCCGTCGCCATTGCCGCGATCCCACCCGGGGAGGCTCCCCGTTCCCCATCGGCCTCGCCGCCGCTGCGCCCGGCCTTCGACCTGACCACGGCGTCCACCGCCAGCACCAGCCCGACGGCGCCCACACCGGTCGCCAGCACCGGCGCCCTCTCCCAGCCGATCAGCGGGCCGGCCGCAGCAAGGCCGGTGCAGCGCCCGCGTACGCCTGCGAGCAGTGAGTGCCCCCGTCCACCGTCGTCGGCCCTGCTTTGGTGGTCTCCGCCGTATCCGAGCACGAGCGCCGCCAAGGCGGCCCCGCCCGCTGCCCACGCGACACCCACAAGGTCGTGGTCGACGACGATCGCCGCCGAGACGAAGGCCGTCGACAACAGGGCCGTTGTCCCTGCGATCGTCAATGAGCTGCGCGCGAACGTCGAGGAAGCCGGTCCTTGCGCAGGAACGGCCGCGCTCCGCGCGCTCCGGGCGTCCCAGGCAACGCCGGCGAGGGCGACGAGCCCGGCGAGGACGGCGCATGCTGCGCCCAGCACCGGGTGGGCCCCGTAGCGGAGCGCGGCGCCGCCGAACAGGGCGGCCGTGGCCGCCTCGACGGCGGGGTACCGCAGTGAGATCGCCGCTTTGCAGCGCCTGCACCGGCCACGCAGCACCACCCAGGAGACGACGGGGATGTTGTCGTAACCGGCGACGAGGGATCCGCACGACGGGCAGTGCGAGCGAGGTCGTGACAGGGACTCGCGGCGCGGGACCCTGTAGACGACGACGTTGAGGAACGACCCCACGACGAAACCGCCGGCGACAGCGACCAGAACGATCGGCATCCGCCGACCATACGCTGTGGGCGCCGGTGGGCTGGCCAGTCCTCCGGCTGGAGGGCCCGTGTGATGGGCCCGCTTCGTGCCGACTCACGGCTGCGGCTCATGAGTCGCGGAGGACGAACGGGGGATTGCAGTCGCTCTCGTGGACGATGCGATCGTGGTCCTGTATTGTGGCGGCACGTTTCGCCAAGGGTGCTCGTCCGCACAGGGGGGTCGGCAGGCAGTGTTCTTTTGGGCTGGTGTCGTTGCATCACGCATCGGCAGTGCCCGACAGAGCCGTCCTTTGCTTCCCTCGACGGCGGATGGCGCCCGGCATTGACCCGGGTGGTGCCACCATGACCGACGTCGACTCCGTTCGCGTGCTCGCCGAAGAGCACGACCTCGACTACATCGACATAGACCGATACTCGGTCGACCTCAGGGCAGCGAGTCTCGTGCCGATCGAGGTCGCCAAGCACACCCAGGCGGTACCGATCGGTCGCCGCTTCGGGACGCCGATCATCGCCGTGGCCGATCCCGCGAACACAGAGGCCATGGAGTCTCTGAGGGAGAGCGTCGGACGAGACTTCCTCGCTGTCGTCGCCACTCCCGAGCAGGTCGGCGTCTACATCGACCGGATCTACGACGCGGGGTCCGCGGCAACCGAGGACCTGCCGGACTTCGGTGAGGACCTGGGCGGCGCTCGTGGGCCGGCCGCCACAGGGTTGGCCGTCGACGCCTCGACCGCCGTCGAGGACGACGGCACCACCGGTGTGGCAGCGAGCGACGAAACGGGTGACGAAAACGGATCGCGCGCATTCGCCATCCCACTCGACGTCACCAAGCTCCCACCGCTCGCCCGCGTCCTCGTGACGGACCACCGGGTCACGTGGGCGGACATGGCTCGTGCGCTCAACCAGAGCAACGACAGCGGAGAGGGGCTCGGCCAAGTCCTCCTCAACAGCCACCTCGTCACCGAGCCCCAGCTCGTCGAAGCGATGGCCCACGATCTCGGGGTCGACTACGTCGATCTGGACACCTTCGAGATCGACTACAACGCCGTCTCCTACGTGCCCGAGTCCACCGCCCGGCACCACGCCGTGCTCCCCGTCGCCGTCCGCGACGGCGTCCCGGTCATCGCGATGGCGAACCCGAACGACGTCTTCGCACTGGACGACCTCCGAACGGTCATGGGGCGCAGTTTCACCACGGTGATCGCGCCGCGCACCCAGATCAACCTGTTCATCGACCAGGCCTACAACCGCGGCAAGGACGCCCAGGCTGCGACCCGGGCAGCCGAAGGATCCCCGGACATCGCCGACGATGTCACCGAGATCCAGACCTCGGGCGTCGAAGACGCTCCGGTCGTCCGCTACGTCAACCTGATCATCCTCCAGGCCCTGAACGAGAGGGCCTCGGACATCCATATCGAGCCCACCGCGACGAACCTGCGCGTTCGCTTCCGCATCGACGGCGTGCTCCACGACATGACGTCGGCACCGAAGTCGATCGCCCAGGCGGTCATCAGCCGGCTCAAGGTCATCGGGGACATGAACATCGCCGAACATCGCCTCCCCCAGGATGGTCGGACCTCGATCCGGATGGGTGACCGCGACGTTGACCTGCGCATGGCGACGCTGCCGGTGAGCTACGGGGAGAAGGTCGTCATGCGCATCCTCGACAAGTCGAGGGCGCTCATGAGCCTCGAGGACCTCGGTTTCCTCCCGAACATGCTCGAGCGTTACCGGGACCTCTACTCGAAGCCCTACGGCACGATCCTCGTCACCGGTCCCACAGGGTCCGGCAAGTCAACGACTCTGTACAGCACCTTGATGGCCATCAACAGCCCAGAGCGGAACGTCGTGACCGTCGAGGACCCGATCGAGTACAGAATGGTCTCGATCAACCAGGTCCAGGTCAATCCCCGCGTCGGCCTGACCTTCTCCACGGCCCTGCGGGCCATCCTGCGCGCCGATCCCGACGTCGTGCTGATCGGTGAGATCCGCGACCAGGAGACGGCGTTCATCGCGGCCGAGGCAGCCCTCACCGGCCACCTCGTCCTTTCGACCCTGCACACCAATGAGACCGCCGGGACGCCGATGCGGCTCATCGAGATGGGGATCGAGCCCTACCTCGTCACGTCGTCGCTCTCGGGCGTGCTCGCCCAGCGCCTCGCCCGGAGGCTCTGCCTGCACTGCCGGGAGCCATACGTCGCCGACTCGGCCGAGCTCGAGGCCGCAGGCTGGACCGAGTCGGAGATGGCCATGCTCAGCAGCGACCTCAAGCTCTACCGGGCTGTCGGCTGCCAAGCGTGCGCGAACACCGGCTACAGGGGCCGCACCGCTCTCGGCGAAGTCATGCTCATGTCCGAAGAGATCGAGCGCCTCATCATCAACCGGGCATCCACCGATGCGCTCCAGCGCACAGCGGTCGAGCAGGGGATGATCCGGCTGCGCCAGGACGGCGTCAACAAGGTCGCCATGGGAATCACAACGTTCGAGGAAGTGCTGAGGGTCGTCGCGTGAGCTCACCGAAAACACAGTCAGAATGGGCGCACCGCCTCGGGCAGGCGCTCGTCTCCGAGGGATACCTCCCCGAGGAGACAGTCGCTCCTCTCGTCGCGGAGGCAAGCGGTGGTGGCGAGAGGCTCGGCATCCTTCTTGTCGCACGCGGTCTCGTGGGCGGGGACGTCATCGCATCCGTCCTCGGGAAGCTCTCGGAGATCCCCGCCGTGGACATCACCGCTCAGCAGCCGGCCGACGACGCGATGGCGGCCATCCCCGACGCCGCCGCACGTGAGTACGAGGTGGTCGGCTACAAGATCTCCGGGGACCAGATCGCCGTGGCCTTTGCCGAGCCTCCGGACGCCGACGACGTCAAGGCCCTGCGCGAGCTGCTGGCGCGCGAGGTCGTCCCGGTCATCGCCGACCCCATGGCGATCCGCCGGATTCTCCACGTCAACACCCAATCACAGGCGTCAGGGCCTGCGGACACCGGTGGGAGCCCGGCGGCGACCAACGTCGGGCGCGCCGGCACCATCGCGACCGGCACGATCGCCGCGGGCGGCATTCCCATGCTGCACGTCGACGACTTGCTGCGCTACGCAGTGGAGATCGGCGCCTCCGATCTCCACCTCGTCTCCGGCATGCCACCCTGCGTTCGCGTCCACGGCGCCGTTCGCCCGATCGAGGACATCGGAGTGCTCGAGAACATCGCCGTGCGCGAGATGATCTTCGGCATCCTTCCCCAGGCCCAGCGTGAGCGCTTCGAGGCCGAGCGCGAGCTCGACACGTCGCACTCGATCCCCGAGGTCGGACGATTCCGCGTGAACGTCTCCCAGCAACGCGGGACAATCGCCGTGGCCATGCGCCCGATCCCCCACGAGATCCCGCCGTTCGAGTCACTCGGACTGCCGGACTCGATCCGGGCCTTCGCCGAACTGCGCCAGGGTCTCGTGCTCCTGACCGGCCCGACCGGATCCGGCAAGTCGACGACACTTGCGTCGCTGGTCGACATCATCAACCGGACGAAGCCCCTCCACATCGTCACCATCGAAGACCCGATCGAGTTCCTGCACGACCACGGGCGGTCCATCGTGAGCCAGCGGGAGGTCGGTGACGACACCAACTCCTTTGCCGAGGCCCTCCGCCGGGTGCTCCGCCAGGACCCGGACGTCATCCTCGTCGGCGAGATGCGCGACCTCGAAACCATCTCGACGGCCCTCACCGCGGCCGAGACCGGCCACCTCGTCTTCGCCACCCTCCACACCCAGGATGCCCCCCAGACGATCGACCGCGTCATCGACGTCTTCCCGACGAACCAGCAGTCCCAGGTCAGGGTGCAGCTTGCGGCCGCTCTCGAAGGCGTGGTCACCCAGCAGCTCATCCTGCGTGCAGACGGTGCGGGGCGCGTCGTCTGCGCCGAGGTGATGGCCGGCACCTCGGCCATCCGGAACCTCATCCGCAGCGGCAAGACCCACCAGATCTACTCGCTGATGCAGACCGGGGCCGGCTTTGGCATGCAGACAATGGACCAGGGGCTTGCGACCCTCGTCCGCCAGAATGTCATCACCGACGCGGTCGCCTTCGACCGCTGCCGGAACGAAGAGGATCTTCGCAACCACCTCACAACCGGCTTCTAAACCCTGCGGGCGGCGCGGAGGCCCCGAAGGGCAGAAGTTGTATAATCCTGCTTGGCCTCCCCAGCGCTCGGGGGATGCCGAGCTCATGTGCGCGAGGGAATAGCCAGGGGGACTTCATGGCGCTCACGTTCGACTACAAGGTCCGGGACAAGTCCGGCAACATGATCGAGGGAGAGCTTGAGGGGGAAAGCCTCCCGTTGGTCGCTGGACGACTACGGGAGATGGGGTACCTGCCAATCACCATCACCCCGCGTAAAGGCGGAGGGGGACTTGGGCTGCGCCGGGAGATCAGGATCCCGGGGATCACGAACAGGATCAAGCTCAAGGACGTGGCCGTCGCGACGCGCCAGCTTGCCACGATGATCGACTCCGGCCTTACCGTCGTGCGCGCTCTCGGCGTCCTTGCCGAGCAGACGGAGAACGCGGAGCTCGGCCGGATCCTCAACCTCGTCCGGCGCGACCTCGACGCCGGTTCGACCCTCGCCAACGCCCTCGCCCGGCATCCCAAGGTCTTCAGCCCGATGTACGTGACGATGGTCGCAGCCGGTGAGGCCGGCGGTAACCTCGAGATCGTTCTCCAAGGTCTGGCCCAGACCTTGGAGAACCAGGTTGTCCTGAACCGCAAGGTGCGCTCGGCGATGACCTATCCCGCCGTCGTCGTCACCGTGATGATCCTCATCTTCGGGGCGATCCTCATCTTCATCGTCCCGATCTTCAAGAACCTCTTCTCGAGCCTCGGTGGTCAGCTCCCAGCCCCTACCCGGGTGGTCATCGGGATCTCCCACGCCGTGACGAGCCTGTGGGCCTTCCTGATCCTCGCCGTGATCGTCGCGATCGTCGTCGGCTTCCGCAAGTGGATCAACACCGACGGCGGGCGCATCCGCTGGGACCGCCTCAAGCTCAAGCCACCGGTCTTCGGTCCCCTCGCCCACAAAGTCGCCTTGGCGCGCTTCGCAGCGACGCTGTCCTCGCTCATCGGGGCGGGCGTGCCCATCCTCGAGTCCCTCGACATCGTTACGGCAACCTCGGGGAACAAGACCATCGGTGATGCAATCCAGCATGCCAAGCAGGGGGTGCGCGACGGGCGCTCTCTTGCCGCACCTCTCTCGGAGCACGACGTCATACCGACGCTTGTCACCCAGATGATCGACATCGGCGAGCAGACCGGTTCCCTGGATGACATGCTCGGCAAGGTGGCCGAGTTCTACAACGACGAGGTGGCGACGACCGTCGCCAACCTCACGGCGATCCTCGAACCTGCCCTGACAGTGATCATGGGTGTCGGTGTCGGCGCCATGGTCATCAGCCTTTACCTGCCGATGTTCGACTACGTCAAGCTCTTGGAGAAGCCGAGCCCAAGCCTGTAGCCTGCTTCGGGTGACGCCCGCGAGGCGGGATCACCCCTCTCCGGCGCTGGCCGCGGCAGCTGGTTCTGCAGAGACGTCCCTGCCCTCGGATACGGTTCGACCCGCGTCGCCGGCGACGCTCGAGCGGCGTATGGACTGCGGAGCGGCCACCGCGGAGAGCAGGACGATAAGCGACGTCATGGCCAGCCAGTACGGCCAGCGGGCCAAGTGCACGTAGGTGACGCCACACAGCAGCGAGGCAATTGCGAACGCGATCACGAGGCGACGCCATGACGACGTCGCCGCCGCGGCGACGGCCAGGGCCACGACAGGCCACACATAGTAGGGAACCATGACGGACTCGAAGACGCAACGCAGCGCGAACGCCACCGAGCCCAGCCACAGGAGCTGAGCCGGGTCCCGGGCACTATCCCGGCGCAAGAGGAGCCATACGCCGATAGCGAGAGCTCCCACCATGGCGATCATCCGCCCGGGACCGGCGGCCACCGACACCGCCGACAGGCGGGGGGCAAGCGCCATCCAGGGCGTCGGGAAGTCGATGCGCGGGTAGTTCGGCTGCTCAAGGATCGCACGGGCCGTCGCATGAAAGTTGGCGATCAGCGGGACGACAAGAAGCGCAACAGACGGAAGGCCGGCCCGGATGGTGGTCGGGACGACACGCTTGAGCCCGACGATGCCAAGCCCTATGGGCAGTACGAGCAAGGCCAGCGGCTGGATGGCGATCGCCGCGCCGAACAGCCAACCGCTTCGCGCGTAGTGCCGCTCATGTGCCGCCGCGATCGCCCAAAGAGCAAGAGCCACCGCGATGGGGTCTTCGGGATGGCCCCAGAGGGCGAGCACGGGCCAGAGAAGACTCCCGCCGATCACTGCAGCGAGCCACCGTCGTCTTCGAGGAATCCCGCACCGTTCGAGCCACCCATCGAGCGCGAACAGCACGACACTGCCGAGGGCCATCGTGTACGGCCCGATGACGAGCCACGCGCTCGGGTAGCGGATGACGAGAGGGTACGGTTCGGCCAGCTTCAGCCCGGTCGAAAGTGACACCGCCGGCAACAGCGTCAAGAGGTACCCCGGGAAGGTCACGAGTTGGGTCCCTGCGGCGTAGATGCCGCCGTAGTAGCCCCAGAGGACGAAGTGAGCACTCCGAACGGCCCCCCAGATGTCCTCGGGAGCCACCCAGCACCCGCACTTGGAGTTGCTGATCGGACCCCACGAGAAGAAGAAGACCATGCCGACGGTGACGACGAGGCCCGTCGCAACGAAGGCCGGGGCACGGCGGCGCGCTACGGCGCGCACGGCCGCGGCGAAGCGCGAACGCGCAGTGGGGCCCGCCGAGGCGGGCCCCACTGGCCTCTCTATTCCGGAACCTGCGTCCGACAAGAAGCAGCCCCTAGCTCTGGTTGAGCGGATATGCCGCAAACGTGGGACGGGAACCGTTTGGTCGGGTCAGGTGCTTGGAGTGTTCGCTCCTGCGCTGCCAAACGACCTGTACAAGTGGACGCCCGAATCGCCGGCGATCTGGCTGGCGTCACACGCGGTGTTGGAACCGTTGCCCGGATTTGCGATGACCGCATACCAGGTACCGGCGTTCTCACCGGTGCCCATGTTGGCAACGGCAGCAACGCCCGACGTTCCCGTACCGCCGGTAGGCGTCGGGTTCACCCCGAAGTCGACGGTGATCCAGCAGTTTGGCGTTCCGTTCCCCGGCGAGATCGCTGCGAGAACGATGGCCATGTTGTCACCGCTCGAAAGGTTCTGACCTACGCCACCGGTGGCAGCATTCGTCTCGTACATGCTGACGTAGTTCTTGCCCATGTCACTACTTGCAATCCCACTGTTGATCCATCGGAGTGACGGCTCCGAGGACTGCATGTCAGAGACGTTGATGCCCGAGTAGCTCTGCTGGTTGGCAAAGTAGCTCTTGGCGGTCGTCAGTGCATTGGTGAGGTCGCTCTGCGCCGCACGGTCGTTCGCCCCGCCACGCACCCCGAGAAAGGTCGGAATGGCGATGGCGAGAAGAATGGCCATGATCAGCAGCACGACCATGAGCTCGATAAGGGTGAAGCCGGCATCGGCCGCCTCCCCCTCGACTGCGCCGCCATGGCGGCGCCTTGCAAGACGTTCCAACACTGGAATCTCCTCCTTGGAGTATGTCAATCAATGAATCCGCGGCATGAAGCCACGACGGGAGAAGGACAGTGCATCCGAACCCCCCCCACTTATATTATCGGACCTTCGGTCCGCTTTCTTGAGAGGTGTCGCTCGCCCTCGCTGCAGCTCGCCCCGAGGGCTACAGGCCTGGTGTCGGCGGCGGGCACGCACCAACCGTCGTCGACGTCGAAGCCGGCGTCGCATTGCCCCCGATCACATTGAAGACCTGTGCCGACAGTTGGACGCTGTAGGTAGGAGTCTGGGGCTGCAGGGACCCGCCGAGGGAGAAACTGTTGATCACGAAGAGGCGCGGGAGGTGGTATATCCCGGTGAGGAACGCCGTCACCTGGCCGTAGGTCCCAGCCACCGTGAGAGTGACGGTCGATACCTGGATCGTCGTCGACGTCGTGGAGGTCTTCTTCGACGACGAACCCTCAACAGCGCTCAGAGGCTGTGGCGGACCCAACGCGAAATTTGCAACCCCCGCCCCGGTCTGAGATTCGAGTCCGTTGAGGGCGTTCAGGATCCCGGGCTCGTCCTGTGTCGCAGGAAGGGCCAGCTGATCGCACTGGAGTGTCTGCAACTCCGTAGGGATCTGCCGCGTCTCGATCTTGAGCTGCGCCAGCTCGGCTTGGAGGCGGTCGACATTGGACTGAAGGGTCACTTGCTGCGTCTGGAGGGAGCTGAGCTTCGACCCCTGCGGAGATTCGAGGGCGAACCACCACAAGAGGAACACCGCCACGACGGAACCGACAATGATGAGCAGGAAAGGCTTGCGTAGATACCCCGACAGTGCGTTCATCTCTCGATCACCCAACCTTGGCCGTTGTTGCCGACGTGTACGCCACGAGCCTCCCGGTGTTGACGGAAGGTCTTAAGTTGACCGTCGAGGAGAAGGACTCC
>JAJZBS010000060.1 GCA_021851885.1 Actinomycetes bacterium
CCGCGATCGAGCGCAACCTCGCTCTCACGGCCTGGTCGTCCCCGGCCCAGGCGCCGGAGGAGGCGCCGGGGGAGGCGCAGGCGGAGGTGCGGGCCGGCGTCGAGACGGCCGGCGTCGAGACGGCCGACGTCGTGCGGGCCGACGTCCTTCGCTGGCTCGCCACCCATCGCCACGCCTTCTTCGACCTCGCCTTCTGTGATCCGCCGTACGCCTTCGACGAGTGGGCGGCGCTCCTCGGGGGCCTTCCCGCGCACCTTGCCGTTCTCGAGTCCGGCGAGAAGATCGAGGCGCCGCCGGGCTGGGATGCCGTCAAAGAGCGGCGCTACGGCACTACGCTCGTGACGTTGGTCAGCCGTTCACGGGATGGTGAGAGTGAGCACTAAAGGGCCGTCCCCGAGGGTCGCCCTGATTCCGGGTTCGTTCGATCCGTTGCACAACGGCCACCTGGAAGTCATCGAGCGCGCATCCCGCCTGTTCGACCAGGTTGTCGTCGCTGCGCTCCGGAACCCGCAGAAGAACGAGCCGCTCTTCTCGTTGGAGGAGCGCCAGGAGATGCTGGAGGAGTCGGTCACCCATCTAAGCAACGTGCGGATCGCCTCGGTCGGCACGCTCGTCGTCAACGTGGCGGCCGAGGTGGGGGCAACGGTCATCGTCAAGGGGCTGCGTGCCGTCTCCGACTTCGAGAACGAGCTCCAGATGGCCCAGATGAACGAGTCACTGTCGGGGATCGAGACACTGTTCGTCCCGACGGGTGCAAGCCACTCGTTCCTTGCTTCGCGGCTCCTTCGGGAGGTCGCGAGCTACGGCGGTGACGTGAGCAGCATGGTGCCTCCGCCTGTGGCCAAGAGGCTCGCGGAGAAGTGCGGCCCATGACGAACGGAGGCGGTGACGTGGATCCCTTCGATGGCCGGAGCGACCCCTACGACGAGTTCGAAGGCGGGCATCCTGCCGCCGCCGCAGGCCGCGCGGCCGGCGAGGCGGGCCCGGCCGGCAGGATCGAGGGGCAGGTGTTCGTGGGCGGGACAGGCGCAGGACGGGCCCGCGAGGGCGATGCCCAGCAGCGGGGCAGCTCCGAGACGGTCGACGTGCTCCGCCACCTCCTCGACATCGTCGAGACGGCGAAGTCGGTGCCGCTGTCGGCCTCCGTGCTGGTCAGCCGTGACGAGCTCGCCGAGCTGCTTGAAGAGGCCCTGGAGAAGCTTCCCGAAGAGCTGGAGCGGGCCCGCTGGATCCTGCGCGATCGCGACGAGCTCCTCGGTAGGGCGCGTCGCGAGGGGGAAGAGATCGTCGAAGAAGCCCGTGTGCAGGCAGAGCGGATGGTCCAGCGCACCGAGATCGTGCGCCAGGCGAACCACATGGCCCAGCGCGTCGTCGACGACGCCCGCGCCGAGGCGCGCCGCCTGCGCATGGAGGCGGACGACTACTGCGACCAGAAGCTCGCCGCCTTCGAGATCGTCCTCGATCGGACCATGAAGACGGTCCAGGCGGGCCGGAGCAAGCTGCACGAGACGTTCTCCCCTCCGCTCGGGGAGCAGACCCTTGCCGACGAAGAGGAGCCGAGCGCCGACGGGGGCTTCTTCGACCAGGATCACGACCGGGACCAGGGGTAGGGCCGTGACGCCCGTGACGCCCGCAGCCGGCGGCCCCCTCGGGGCGATCTGATGGCGGCACGAGCGGCCGTCACACCGCGCTCGCCCGGCGGGGGCCACGCGCCGGGTCGGCGGTCCCCTTTCGCCGTTTCGGTCGCGGCGCTGCGCAGGGACGCCGACCACCGCGCCAGCGTCGTCTGCAGCGCGGCGATCGGTGGCCTGGCCATCACGGGCAGCGCGGTCCCCGACGGGTCCGATGTCTCCGTCGAGGTGGTCGTCGAGCTCGTCCACGGAGGCGTGCTCGTGTCCGGGGCGGTGACCGCTCCGTGGGAAGGCGCCTGTCGCCGTTGCCTGGGGCCGGCACGCGGGGTCGTGCGCTCGAAGGTGCGCGAGCTGTTCGAGGAGAACGGTGATCCTGAGGTCGTCTACCCGTTGGGGCGGGACACCCTCGATCTCGAACCCCTTGTCCGCGACGCCGTCCTCCTCGACCTGCCGCTCGCCCCCCTGTGTCGCCCGGCGTGCGCGGGGCTGTGCCCGGTCTGCGGCGCCAATCGCAACGACACGGCATGCACGTGTGAGCCGGTCGAGCAGAGTCGCGGGCCGTGGTCGGCGCTCGATATGCTGCGAGACGACCAGAGCCGCTAAGCTGCCGCGCTCTTGATTGGAGTCCCAGAGGGCGATCCATGGCCGTTCCGAAGAAGAAGACCTCGAAAGCGAAGAGCCGATCCCGGCGCGCGTCCAACTGGCGCTTGACGGCACCGGCGCGCAGCGTCTGCCCCCAGTGCCGGGAGGCGAAGCTCCCGCACGTCGTCTGTCCCGGCTGCGGCTGGTACAAGGGCCGGACCGCAATCGACGTCGACTAGCGGGGCCCTGACGCCCGCAGACAGCCCCCCCCTTCGGTCGGCCGCACCGGCAGCTCCGGTTGCGCTCGACGCCATGGGCGGTGACCGTGCTCCCGCCGAGATCGTCGCGGGTGGTCGCCTTGCTGCCGAAGCGGGCCTGCCTGTTCTCCTCGTCGGTCCACCGGACACCCTGTCCGGCCTCGACACGGGCGAGCTGCCCATCCTGGCCGCCACCGAGGTCATCGCCATGGACGAGGACCCCGCCCGGGCAGTGCGCACGAAGAAGGACTCCTCGCTCGTGCGCGCGGCCGAGGCGGTGCGGGACGGCCGGGCTGCGGCCATGGTCAGCGCAGGCAACACCGGCGCCGCGATGGCGAGCGCCCTTCTGCGCATGGGCCGTATCCGATCCGTCACCCGCCCGGCGATCGCCACGGCGATCCCGGGCGCCAAAGAGTCCCCGACAGTCCTGCTCGACTCCGGGGCCAACGTCGAGTGCACACCGCAGATGCTGGTGCAGTTCGCCCAGATGGGGGCGGTGTTCGCCACCGCCCGCTACGGCACGGAGCGGCCGCGGGTCGCGCTCCTGTCGAACGGGGAGGAAGCGGCCAAGGGGAGCCCGGCCGTCAAGGAGGCACACGAGCTCCTCGCCGCAGGCCTGCTCGACGGGCGCGCCGAGTTCGTGGGCAATGTCGAGGGCCGCGATCTGATGACGGGGACGGTCGACGTCGTGGTCACCGACGGCTTCACGGGCAACGTGGCCCTGAAGACTCTCGAAGGGGGCCTGCGCTTCTTCATGCGCACGCTCGCCGGGGTGCTCGACTCCGGGCCCGAGGCGCGCTCTGCCGCCGAGACGCTCCTGCCCCTACTGGCGGCCGCGGCGCAGCGCCTCGACCCGGACGAGGTCGGGGGGGCCATGCTCCTCGGCGTCGACGGCGTCTGTGTGATCGCTCACGGCGCGTCGTCTGCGAAGGCGGTCCTGAACGCCGTGCGTGTTGCCCACGATCTCGCCGCGGGGGGGATTGTCGAACGGCTCCGAGACGCCGTGGCATCCGCCCCAGCCTCCTGACCACACGACGTATCTCGCCCTGGCACGGCCGTGGCCAGGCATTTCGTCGGCCGGCGGGAGCGATCCCCGCCACTGAGAGGTCGGCTCTTCAGGTGAGGTTGTACGTCGAACCACTATGATGCGGCGACACCACCGCGATGCGGGCTGCGGTCATCGGTGGCGAGCCGGTGGTGCCATGTTCAGGCCGCAACCGAGCCAGGAGGGCACGTGCCAGCAGAGACCCATGTCGAAAAGGGCCCGCTCGACCGCACGCAGGTCTTCGCCCTTATCCGGGACCTCCTCGCGGACATCCTCGAGATCGAACCCCAGTCGGTGAGCGAGTCCTCGTCTTTCAAAGACGACCTCGACGCCGACTCCCTCGCGCTGATCGAGCTGGTCGAAGCCCTGGAAGAAGAGCTTGGGGAGCGCACTGTCGGGTTCCGGATCGACGACGAGGACCTCGAAGATCTCCGTTCGGTGCGTGACGCTGTGGACTACGTCGTGGCGAAGCTGGGGGACGGGTGAGGTTGTTGAGCCGTCCGGCGGGCGACGACACGGAGAGATCGGTCGGTAGGGCCCGGTGGCGCACCCGGGGTCGTCGCCGGACCTGAGCCCGCCGCTGCGCCCTGCGGTCGCCGCCCTGGCGGCGCGCCTTGGCGTCGAGCAGTCCGGGGAGCACGTGGCGAAGCTCGACGCCGCCCTCGCGCACCGCTCGTGGTGCTCCGAGCGCAAAGGGGCGAGCTCGAACGAGCGCCTCGAGTTCCTGGGGGATGCCGTCCTCGAGCTCGTCGTCACGAACCACGTCTTCCGGAACCACCCGTCCTTCAGCGAGGGGGACATGGCGAAGATCCGGGCCGACGTGGTGAGCACCGCGACCCTGGCTCGGGTCGCGGCCGAACTACGTCTCGGCGACGCGTTGCTGCTCGGCAAGGGCGAGGAGGCGTCCGGAGGACGCCAGAAGGCTTCGATTCTCGCGGACGCGCTCGAAGCGGTCATCGGCGCCGTGTACCTGGCGGCCGGATGGCCCGTCGTCGCACGCATGGTGCTCGATCTGCTGGGGGAGGCGATCGACGAAGCGGTGGCCGGACCGGGGGGGCGTGACTTCAAGTCGCAGCTCCAGGAGCTGACGACCCAGCGGGGCATCGAAGTCCCCCGCTACCGGGTCCACAGCTCCGGGCCGGACCACGAGCGCGTCTTCTCGGCCGAGGTCCGCGTCGGCGGGCGAGTTCTCGGGACGGGATCGGGGCGCTCGAAGAAGCTCGCCGAGCAGGCGGCCGCGGAGGTCGCATGGGGGGTCGTCGTCGATGCCCAGCCGGGCAACGGCAACGGAGAGACCAGGGGGGATGATGCCTGAGCTACCGGAGGTTGAGACGATCCGGCGCGAGCTGGATCGCGAGGTGGTCGGGCGGCGCATCAAGACCGTCGAGCTGAGCTCGACGGCGCGCCGGACGATCCGGCGGCATAAGGGCCCCAAGGAGTTCCAATCGGGGCTCGAAGGGGCGAAGGTGACCGGCGTCCACCGCAAGGGCAAGTACCTGCTTTTTTCCCTCGAGGGGGCCGGGAAGGCGCAGACGCTCGTCGTGCACCTCGGCATGAGCGGGCAGCTGCTCCTCGTCAAGCGGACGAAGGAGCCGCGGGACCGGCATACGAAAGTCGTCGTGACCTTCACCCAAGGCGGGCAGCTCCGCTTCGTCGATCCCCGGACCTTCGGGGAGATGTTCGTGACCACTCCCGAGGACGTCGACAAGCAGGTGCCCGAGCTGGCGCATCTCGGATTCGACCCGATCGAGGACATCATGAGCTGGCTCCGGCTCAGCGCGCTCCTGCGGCAGAAGAAGACGCGCTTGAAGACGCTGCTGATGGACCAGCGTTTCGTCGCCGGGATCGGCAACATCTACGCCGACGAGATCCTCTTTGCCGCGGGGCTCCGCTTCGACCGGGAGTCGACGTCGCTGACGAGCCAGGAGGTGCGTAGGCTGCACCGATCGATGGTCGAGGTCCTCTCCGACGCGGTCAAGGCGCGGGGCTCCTCCCTGCAGGACGAGCAGTACAGGGACATCTTCGGCGAGACTGGCGACTACCAGAGCCGGCACAACGTCTACGGGCGCGACGGCGAGGCGTGCAGGCGATGCCGCAGCGTGATCGTGCGCGTCAAGAGCAACGGCCGCTCGACGTACCTGTGCGAACAGTGCCAGGTCTGACCCCGTTGCCCGGGGGTGGGCTGCCGGCGGACTGTGACGGAATTCCACCGCCGCGCCGGCACGGATAGGGTGACGGCGCGTGTTCCTCAAGACCCTCACCATGAAGGGGTTCAAGTCCTTCGCTGACCCCGTGACGCTCTCCTTCGAGCCCGGCATCACCGTGATCGTCGGTCCGAACGGGAGCGGAAAGTCGAACATCGTCGACGCAGTTGCGTGGGTGCTCGGGGCCCAGAGCCCGAAGGCGATCCGGTCGTCGAAGATGGAGGACGTCATCTTCGCGGGGACCGACAGCCGCTCGCCGCTGGGACGCGCCGAGGTGAGCCTCACGATCGACAACAGCATGCGACGGCTGCCCGTCGATATCGCCGAGGTGACGATCACACGCACTCTGTTCCGCTCTGGAGAGAGCGAGTACGCCCTCAACGGGGCGTCATGCCGCCTGCTCGACATCCAAGAGCTGTTGTCGGACACCGGCGTCGGTCGTCAGCAGCACATCATCGTCAGCCAGGGCCAGCTCGACAGCGTCCTGAGCGCTCATCCCGAGGAGCGCCGCCTCGTCATCGAGGAGGCGGCCGGGGTCCTCAAGTACCGCCGCCGGCGTGAGCGCGCCGAGCGCCGCCTCGAGACGACAGAGGGGAACCTGCAGCGCGTCGGGGACATGGTCAAAGAGGTGCGCCGCCAGCTCCGGCCCCTCGCTCGCCAGGCGGCCGCAGCCCGTGCTCACGTCGAGATGACCGAGGAGCTTCTGGCTCTCCGCCGCCACCTTGCCGGGCGTGACGTCGAGATGCTGCAGGCCAAGGCCCGAGGGCATGCCCAAGGGATCGCCGAAGCCGCGGAAGCCGAACGCCTCGGCACCGACGAGCTCGAAGCGGTCGACGCGGCGATCGTCGAAGTCGAGACGGGGTTGTCGGCCGGACGCGCCGACGATCTCGCCGAGGCCAGTCGGCGGGTTGAAGGGCTGCGGGAGCGAGCGCGCGGTCTCGGCGCCGTCCTCGCCGAGCGGCGCCGTGGGCTGCACAGGGACCTGGACGCGGCCTTCGACGCAGACGTCGTCGCGACGCTCGAAGCCGAGGCGGCCGCCCTGTCGGCGGAGATCGAGACGCTCGATGCCGAGCGCAGCGCGCTCGCACCCGTCGCCGCCGGGATCGTGCCGGACCGCCAGGAGCTCGCCGAGCGCCGGCGAAGCCACACAGAGGGCTGGTCGGCGTTCGAAGAGTCCTTCGGTCGTGCATCCGCCGACGAGTTGGTCGCCGAGGCTCGAGTCCGGATGGAGTCGCTGGACCACGCAGTCGACCATGGCAGGTCTGCGATCCGGCTCCTCGATTCGCGCCTCGATGCAGCGGCGCGCCGTGCCGAGGACCTCGAGGCCTCGGTTGCCTCCCTCGACCGGGAGCAGAACATCACCGCCCGTTCGATCGGTCTCGCCGAAGGAGTGGCGGAAGCGGCCGAGGTATCCCTCGCCCAGGCCGTCGCCGACGAGCAGAGAGCCCAAGCGACCCTGTCGAAGGCCGAGGCCGAGTTCTACGCCTGGACGGCCCGAGCCGAGGCGGTGGCCGCCGCATTGGACGAGAGGCTCGAGACGGAGGGGACGGCCCTGCTGACCGGTACTGCGCAGGGGGACGCCGTCGTCGACGGCGTCGTCGGAACCCTGGGGAGTCTGGTCGAGGTCGAGGCAGGGTTCGAGGCGGCCTTCGAGGCGGCCATCGGGGCGGCCGTGACCGGTGTCGTCATCGAGGACGCCTCGGCGGCACGTGTCGCGCTGCAAGTGTTGCGTGACCACGATGCCGCCGGGTCGGTTGTCCCGTTGCGTTTCGCTGAATCAGGGCTTCCTGCAACCGGATCGCCGCCTGGCGGACCATCGGGCACCGCCGGGCTCGCCGATGCGCCCGAGCCCCCGCTGCCCCCAGGGGCCCGCGCCCTACGCCGTCTCGTGACGCCGCGGGCTTCTGGCGCGCACGCTGGGGTCGCTGCATCCCTGATCGAGGAGCTCCTCGACCGCCTGGTCGGCGCAGTCCTGGTGGCCGAGGGCTGGGAGCGTGCCGTCGAGATCGCATCCGAGCACCCCCAGGCAGTTGTCGTGACGCGCCAAGGCGACCGGTTCGCCACACATGGATGGCGGGCGCACAGCGCCGAGCGAGAGGTCTCGCCCGCGGCACTGGCCGCGGCCCGCCACAGTGCAGCCGAGGCCGGTGCCGCCGTCGACGCAGCGCGCGAGATCCGCGCCAAGGCGGCGTCGAGCCTCGACGTCGCACGCCTGTCCGTGACCGAGGCCCGGCGCGCCGTGGACGTTGCCTACGCGCGACGCACCGCGGCGGTCGCGGCGATCGCGCGGGTCGACAAAGAGCGCCAGGGTCTCGCCGCCGAGCTCGACGAGGGACGTGCTCGTCGGGACGAGATCGTCGAGAGGGTGGACCGCGACGAGCGCCGGGTCGCCGAGATCGCAAGCGAGATACCTGATCTCGAGCGCAGAGCGGCCGCGGCGAGGGACGAGAGGCTGCGCCTCGAGGCCGAGGGCCGGAGCATCGAGGCGGCGGTCGCCGCCCTCCAGGCCCGCCAGGCCGAGTGGGACGCAGCCGCCCGTTCGGTTGACGAACGGCGCACGCTCTTGGAGCGCAGGCGTACCGAGATCGAGAGGCGACTGGCCGGTCACGCCGCGGAACGGGAGAAAGCCGCGGAGAGCCGCGAGCGCATCGAGAGGTCCATCCGTGCCGTCGGACGGCTGGGGGAGATGGTCGAGCACAAGCGGGAGTACCTCGACGCGTACGCGGGTGAGCTTGATCGCCGCTATCGCTCCCGGCTCGACGCGCTGCGCGCCGGCGACGAGCGGCTTGCTCAGCTGCGCTCGCAGCGTTCGGGTCTCGAGCACGGCCTGGCGTCCGCCCGGGCACGGAGCCGCGAGATTGAGATCGCCCAGACCGAGACCCGCATGCGGCTCGAGACGTTGGTGGAACATGTCGAGGGCGCGCTGGGATCGGCCGTCGACGAGGTCGTCGCCGCTGCCCGCCCGGAGCTGCCCGAGGGCGTCTCGCCGGAGGCGAGATGCCAGCAGCTGGAGAAGGAGATCGCAAGCGCCGGACCGGTCAACCCGCTCGCCTTACAGGAACTGGACGAGCTCGAGCAGCGTGCCGGTTTTCTCGACGCTCAGGTCGAGGACATCAAAGGGGCACGGCGCGAGCTGCACGGTGTCATTCGCTCGGTCGACGAGGAGATCATGGCTGCGTTCGCTGCGGCCTACAAAGATGTCGACATGCACTTCGGCCATCTGGTGGGCGCCCTGTTCCCGGGTGGGTCCGGGCGGTTGTCCCTCACCGATCCCGACCATCTCCTCGAGACCGGAGTCGAGGTTGAAGTGCGCGTGGCCGGCCGGGGTCACCGCAAGATGTCACTTCTGTCGGGAGGGGAGCGCTCGCTCGTCGCCCTCGCCTTCCTCTTCGCGGTGTTCCGGTCCCGGCCGTCGCCCTTCTACCTCATGGACGAAGTCGAGGCTGCGCTCGACGACGTCAACCTCCATCGTTTCCTCAGCCTCATCGCCGAGTTCCGCGAGGAGGCCCAGCTCCTCATCGTGAGCCACCAGAAGCTCACGATGGAGTCCGCCGACGCGCTCTACGGCGTTACGGCGTCGCCCGGGTCGTCGTCGAAGGTCGTCAGCGAGCGGCTTCGCGCCACGATCTGAGCGGTCATGGCGTTCGTCATCCTCATCGTCGTCTTGTTCGTCGCGGCGGTCGCCGCCGGCGCCTTCGTGGGCGTGCGCGTCCGCTCCCGCCGCGCCCGGGGCGATCTCGAGGGCACGCCGCCGGGAGAGAAAGCACCGCCAACGCGACCCCCTCCTCCGGCGCCGGAGCCGGCGCCGGAGCCGGCCGGCGAGGCTCTTGGGGAGGGGCCGCTTCCCGTCGGCGAGGCTCCGTCCCTGCGGAGCCGCTTGGGCAAGGCGAGGAACCTCCTGTCGGGCTACGTGGGCGGAGTGCTCGCCCGGGGCACGATCGACGCGTCCACATGGGACGATCTGGAGGAGGCCCTCCTCGGGGTCGACGTCGGTGTGGCGACGACCGACGTCCTTTTGGCCGAGCTGCGCGGGCTGGTCAAGGCCGAGCGCATCAAGGACCCGGCGCGCCTCACCGACGTGCTGAAGGAGCGCCTCGTCGACGAGATGCGCTTCGACGACCGGAGCCTGCATTTCGAGCCCGGGGTACCGAACGTCTGGCTGTTCGTCGGGGTCAACGGAGTGGGCAAGACGACGACGATCGGCAAGATCGCGCGCCGCCAGGTCGCCGATGAGCGACGGACGGTCGTGATGGCCGCCGGGGACACCTTCCGAGCGGCGGCGGCCGACCAGCTCGAGCTGTGGGCGCAGCGGGTCGACGCCGAGATCGTCCGGGGCGCCGAAGGCGGGGATCCCTCCGCGGTGGTCTTCGACGCCGTCCAGCGGGCGGCAGCTCGCGGCCGGGACCTTGTCCTCGCCGACACGGCAGGCCGGCTGCACACGCGAATCAACCTCATGGAGGAGCTCAAGAAGATCCGGCGGGTCGCGGACCGCCCTCCGGCCAAGGTCAGCGAGACCCTCCTGGTCATCGACGCGACCACCGGCCAGAACGGCCTCGCCCAGGCGCGCCAGTTCGCCGATGCCGCCGGGGTGACGGGCGTGGTTCTCACCAAGCTGGACGGCACCGCCCGCGGCGGGATCGTCGTCGCCATCCAACGAGACCTGGGCCTGCCCGTGAAGCTCGTCGGCATCGGGGAGGGACCGGAAGACCTGATCCCCTTCGATCCCGAGGAGTTCGTGGAGGCGCTTTTCTCCTAGGCGACGCGTCGATCTCCGCCCGGTGGCCTTCCGGGCGCGACGAGGTGCCGGTCGCGGCCGTGCTCCTGTAGCCTGGAGCACTCATGTTCGACGCGCTGTCCGACCGGTTCGAAGGGATCTTCTCGCGTCTGCGGAGCCGCGGCTCGTTGAGCTCGGCGGTCGTCGACGAGGCCCTCGCCGAGATCCGCGTGGCGCTCCTCGATGCTGACGTCAACATCAAGGTCGTCCGTGCCTTCGTGGAGCGGGTACGCGAACGCTGTGTGGGGGCCGACCTTGCGCGCAGCATCAGCCCCGGCCAGCAGGTGGTCAAGATCGTCGCAGAGGAGATGACCGCCATCCTGGGCGGCACACCTCTCAAGATCGCCTATGCCTCGCGCCCACCGACGGTGGTGCTTCTCGCCGGGCTGCAAGGATCGGGCAAGACGACCACGGCGGCGAAGCTCGCCCGGTGGTTCCGCCAGCAGGGGCGCAACCCGCTCCTGGTCGCCGCCGACCTGCAGCGGCCGGCGGCGGTCGAGCAGCTGCGCGTCCTCGGCTCCCAGGCCGGCGTCTCCGTCGTCAGCGCGAGCGATCTCCTGGAGCGCCCCGATCCGCCTGCGCCGGACGATCCGGTGGGCACCTCCCGGGCGGCTCTTGCCGAGGCCCGCCGCCTCGGCCGGGACGTCGTCATCGTCGACACCGCCGGCCGTCTTGCGATCGACGCCGAGATGATGGACCAGGTGCGCCGCATCGCAGAGGTGAGCGCACCGGACTACACGTTCCTGGTGATCGATGCCATGACCGGCCAGGACGCCGTTGCGACCGCCGAGGCTTTCCACGCGGTGTTGGAGCTCGACGGTGTCATCCTGACCAAGCTCGACGGCGACGCACGCGGCGGCGCCGCCCTTTCGGTCAAGGAAGTCCTGGGGCGGCCGATCGCCTTCGCGTCGACCGGAGAACGGCTCGACGACTTCGACGCCTTCCATCCCGACCGGATGGCTGATCGCATCCTCGGCATGGGCGACGTGCTCTCCCTCATCGAGAAGGCCGAGCGGGAGATGGACGCGGACGTCACGGCCAAGGCGGCGACACGCCTGCAGGAGGGTCGCTTCACGCTCGAAGACTTCCTCGAGCAGATGCAGCAAGTGCGCAAGATGGGATCGTTCTCGGGGATGCTCAGCCTGCTTCCCGGGGTGCCGAAGGAGGTCCGTGACGCCCAGATCGACGATCGCGACATCTCCCGGGTCGAGGCCGTCATCCGGTCCATGACCCTTGACGAGAGGCGCAACCCTGCCATCATCGACGGGTCACGGCGCTCCCGCATCGCCGCCGGCAGCGGGGTCGAGACGTCGGATGTCAATAAGCTTCTCCAGCAGTTCCGGGAGATGCAGCGCATGATGCGAGGCTTTGGAGCGGCCCGCCGGAGCGCGCGCAAGGGCAAGAAGGGCAAGAAGGGCGGGCGCGTGACGGCGCCGAGCCTGCCGGACTTCAGCGGGATGCTCAAGTGAGCGCCGGTGTTCCGTCAACACGAGAGCAAATGGAAAGGTTGCCGATATGGCAGTGAAGCTCCGCCTAGCGCGGATGGGGAAGACCAAGCAACCGACCTACCGGGTCGTGGCCGCCGACGGCCGTGCCCCGCGAGACGGTCGTTTCATCGAGATCCTCGGGGTCTACGCGCCGAGAGGCCACTCGCGGGCCGACGACGCTTCGGTTATCACCGTCGACAACGACAAAGCCGTGAAGTGGCTGCTCCAGGGGGCCCAGCCCACCGAGCGCGTGGAGAAGATCCTCAAGTTGTCCGGTGCCTGGGAGGCATTCGAGGGCGCACGGTCGGAGGCAAAGGCGACGAAGGCCAAGGTGGCAGGATGACGACCGACATCGACGACGCAACCGGCGAGGACAGCCCGGTGTCCTCGGACGGAGACGAGGACACGGTCGACAGCGGCCCAGACGCAGCGGGCGCAGAGGACCTCGACGTCGAGGACCTCGACGACATGGCGGGCAACCGGATCTACGGCGCGACGGCACGAGGGGTGCTTGAGTACGTCGCACGCAACATCGCCGAGGAGCCCGACGCCGTGGCGATCGACGAGGAGCAGAACCGGGGAGGCATCCGCTACAAGTTGCACGTCGCCCCCGACGACATGGGACGGATCATCGGCCGCCGGGGCCGGGTCGCCCAGGCCATTCGGACGGTCGTCCGCGCCGCAGGCGCGCGCGACGACATCGACGCCAACGTCGACATCGTCGACGAGTAGCGGCGGCGAGCCCGGCGGTCGCCGGGCCGCTCCCGCGTCCGGTTCGACCTCCGGTGCCGCGCGGCGGCCGGCGCTTTTGGTCGTCGGCTACGTGGTCAAGGCACATGGCCTGGCCGGCGAGGTGATCGTCGAGCTCACGACCGACCGGACAGAGCGTCTCGACGCCGGGAGCATCTTGCGGACCGAAGGGCGTGCGCTCACGGTCGCGCATGCGCGCCGCCACCAGCAGCGCTGGATCGTCGTGTTCGAGGGCGTCACCAAACGCAACCAGGCTGAGGCCCTGCGTGGCACGCAGCTCCTGGCCCCACCGATCGACGATCCGAACACACTGTGGGTCGACGAGCTTCTGGGGTGCGCCGTCGTCGAGGACACCTCGCGGCGGCACCTCGGGACCGTCGTCGCAATCGAGGCCAACCCGGCGAGCGATCTGCTCGTCCTGGACGGGGGCGGCCTGATCCCTCTGCGCTTCGTGATCGGCAGGGAGCCCGGCACAGATCCGGGGGAGCCGGGGGAGCCGGGGGAGGAGCCGGCTGCCGGGGTGACCCTGATTGCCAAGATCCCCGACGGCCTGCTCGACTGAGCGGCTCCCCGGCGGGCGCACTGCGACACGCCGTCCTGTGGTCTACGAAGGAGATTGACGATGCGCATCGACGTCTTCACGATCTTCCCGGAGATGGTCGACGGCTACTGCGGCCACAGCCTGCTCGGGCGCGCCCGCGAGAAGGGGCTGCTGGACCTGCGTGTCCATGACCTTCGCTCCGGCAGCGGGGATCCGCGTCGCTCCGTCGATGACGCTCCTTTCGGTGGGGGCCCCGGTATGGTGCTCGCCCCGGAGCCGATCTTCACCGCCGTCGAAGCCGCCGCACCGCCCCGTCCTCTCTACCTGCTGGGACCTGCGGGGCGGCGCTTCGATCAGGCCCTGGTCGGCGAGCTCGCTGCGTCGGGGGATTTCTCCCTCCTTTGCGGACGCTACGAAGGGGTCGACCAACGCGTCGCCGACCACCTCGTCGACGGCGAGATCTCGATCGGGGACTTCGTCGTCGCTGGAGGTGAGGTGGCCGCGCTCGTCGTCGTCGAGGCCGTCGCACGGCGGCTCCCGGGTGTCATGGGGAACCTGACCTCCGGGGACGAGGAGAGCTTCTCCGAGGGGCTCCTCGAGTATCCCCAGTACACGAGGCCTGCGGCCTTCCGGGGGTGGGCGGTGCCCGACGTGCTCCTGAGCGGTGACCATGGCCGCATCGCGCGCTGGCGGATGGCCTGCTCGCTCGCACGTACGCTGGATCGGCGTCCGGACCTCATAGCGGCCCGCGGAGGCCTCGACGAGCATGAGGTGCGCATCCTCGCCGAGCATGGCTATCCTGTACCACCGGACAAGCCAGGGCCCTCACCGGACCGCCTGTCCCCTGACAGTCGGCCGGACGGCCGGCCGCCCCAGGGGTCGTGACGAGCTGGACGGCGAAGGCCGTCCACTACGACACTCTTCGACGAGGTACTTCGCGCCATGCAGCCGACCGACATCATCGACAGCGACAGCCTGCGCGACGACCTCCCGGAGTTTCGCCCCGGAGACACCCTCAAGGTGCACGTGCGCGTCGTCGAGGGCACACGTGAGCGCGTCCAGGTCTTCCAGGGAGCGGTGATCCGCCGGCAGGGGTCGGGAGTGCGTGAGACCTTCACGGTGCGCAAGGTCAGCTTCGGTGTCGGCGTCGAGCGCACGTTCCCGGTCCATTCGCCGGTCCTGGCAAAGATCGAGGTCGTCACGCGCGGGGACGTGCGCAGGGCAAAGCTCTACTACCTGCGTGACCGTGTCGGGAAGGCCGCCAAGATCAAGGAGAAGCGCCAACCCGCCAGCCGGTGACACGGCAGTGCAGGCGGGAGCGTCGTTAGAGTCTGGGGCCATGAGCGGAGCCGTGTGTGCCCGACCCTTGCCCGGCAGCGGCGCAGCAGTTCCGTGCCGCCGCGCGGGAACCTGGTACCCGCTCCCGTGAGCGAAGAGGAGCTCGATCGCTTCGAGGCCGAGATCGAGCTCGGTCTCGTCCAGGAGTACCGGGCGGTCCTGCCGATGTTCCGGTACGTCGTCGAGACCGAGCGGCGTTTCTATCTTGCCAACGACGTCGTCGTCGAGGTGCGCGAGGGGACGGAGCCGGTCCTCATCGAGGTCCGCATGCGCGACGCATGGGTCTGGGACATGTACCGCCCGGTGCGCTTCCTTCCCTCCGTTCGCATCCTCACTTTCCGGGACGTCAACGTCGAGTCCCTGCCCGAGAAGGAACTGTGAACCCGCCCGCAGGCCACTCCCCGGACCACAATCAGGCATTGGCCAGGCGGGGGGAGGACCTCGCGGCAGCGTGGTACGTGGACCGCGGCTACGACGTCGTCGCCCGCAACTGGCGGACGCGCCAGGGAGAGCTGGACCTCGTCATGCGCAACGGGAGGTCGTACGTGTTCTGCGAGGTGAAAGCGCGATCGACGGGGGCCTTCGGGGAGCCGGAAGAGGCCGTCCGGCGCGCGAAGCGGCAGCGGATCCGCGTGCTCGCCGCCCGGTGGCTGGAAGAGGAGGCAGGAGGGCACGCGCGCGAGATCCGTTTCGATGTCGCGGCAGTACGGGGAAGCAGGGTCGACGTGATCGAAGGCGCTTTCTGATCCCGCGGGGGGAGCCTGCGCCATCCCGGCGCGCAACTGCGGTAGCGGTCGATAGGGTGCGGTTGTGAACGGCGAGCCGGTGATCATCGAACGCCGGGACGGGGTTGTGACCGTGACGGTCAACCGTCCCGAAAAGAAGAATGCGGCGAACGGAGCCGTGTGGGACGGGCTGCTCGACGTCTTTCGCTCCCTAGGCGACGACCCGGATGCCCGCGTCCTCGTCGTCACGGGCGCCGGCGGGGACTTCTGCTCCGGCGCCGACATCTCCGACCCCGACGGGATCCTGCGCGCGAGCGGGCACCCGCTCTCCCGGATGCGCAACCTCGGAGAGGTCACCCTTGCTCTCCACCGGCTCGCGATCCCGACGATCGCCAAGGTGCGTGGCATCGCGGCCGGCGCCGGGATGGGCCTTGCCCTGGTCTGCGATCTCGTCGTGGCCTCCGAGACGGCCCGCTTCAGCGAGATCTTCGCCCGGCGCGGCCTCTCGCTCGACTTCGGAGCCTCCTGGATCCTCCCGCGAGTCGTCGGGCTCCAGCGCGCCAAAGAGCTGGCCTTCTTCGCCGACATCATCGACGCCCCCGCCGCTTGCGATCTCGGGCTGGTGAACAGGGTGGTCGACGACGGAGAGCTTGACGACTTCGTCGACGACTGGGCCCGCCGACTCGCCGCAGGGCCTCCTATCGCGCTGTCGATCATCAAGACCCAGCTCAACGCGTCGTTCTCCCTGTCGATGGACCAGGCCGTCGAGGCCGAGGCACGATCCCAGTGCGTCAACCTCGCCACCGAGGACGTTGCCGAGGCGATGCGTGCGTTCCGGGAAAAGCGTGAGCCGGCCTACCGGGGCCGATGAGGCTGTCGGCAGGGCGTATCTTGGTCGGTGGCCGGCCCCACGATCCGGGCGGCCCGGACAAGGGGGGAACATGGCACGTCTGCCACTGCGCGAGGAACTTCCTGGGATCGTCGCCCTGCTGGCCTACCGGCCCGAGACCGGCCGCCCCCTGACGGACCTCGCCGACGCGCTCCTGCACTGCGATTCCACCCTCAGCCGCGGCGAGCGTGAGCTCATCGCAACCTACGTGTCATCGCGCAACGACTGCACCTACTGCCGCATGTCGCACGGCGCCTTTGCGGCTCAACAGGTCGAGGGCGGGGACGCGCTTGTTGGCGCGGTGGTCGCCGATCCGGAGACGGCGCCGATCTCGGACAAGCTCAAAGCGCTCCTCGTCATCGCAGGGAAGGTGACCGTTGACGGCAAGCAGGTGACCGACGACGACATCTCCGCCGCGCGCGCCGCCGGGGCGACGGACGTGGAGGTCCACGATGCCGTCCTCATCGCCGCCGCTTTTTGCATGTACAACCGCTACGTCGACGGCCTCGCCGGGTGGGTCCCCGAGGACCCGGCGGTGTATGCGGCCAAGGCGCCGGTCATCGTCGAGAAGGGCTACAGAGCCACACTGCCCGTGTAAGGGCCGGGCCGGGCCGGTGCTCCGGTGGCGGTCGCCGCCACCGGGGATGCTGGCTCCGCCCCAGCTCCCCAGCCGCCCCAGCCGCTCCAGCC
>JAJZBS010000206.1 GCA_021851885.1 Actinomycetes bacterium
TCTCTGTTCCATTCCGAGACGTCCGGGAAAGCGAGTCCTCCTCGCTCACCAGGTACATGCGGGCCGTGGTGAGCCAGTTGGTGACCTCTCCCATGAAGGTGACCGCGACGGACCGCCTGTCGATCGCCCGGATACTTCCGCCGACCCGTTCGACGTTCGCGTAGAAGCGCCGCATTGACGTCAGGCGATGCCAGTGACGCTGCAGCAGTTCGTGGGTGCTCCGCTCGGAGAGCGCGCGGAATGTGGAGATCGCCTTGAGGTAGTCGCCGAATTCGGCCGCGGAGATTCTTACGACCTGCTGGATGTCGAAGCCCTTCTGATCGGGTTCCTGCCTCCAGACGCCGAGCGAGTGCGTTCCTGCTGTCTCCATACGTGTGAGGGTAGGGGCGCCCGGGGTCATCAGATGGCGATCTCGGGGCCTTCGCTCAGGCGCCAGCGGGCGGAGCGGTCTTGGTCAACGTGGCGACGGTGACGTGGGGCCAGTGCAGGCCGTTGAAGTCCAGCATCACGGTTTGCGAGTACTGAAGTTGGAGAATGTCGGGACCGGACGAGTTTTCGACCGCCTCTACCCAGAAGGTGGCAGCGACGAGGGTGGCATTGGCGTTGCCAGCCGCCAAGAAGGCGGTGTTGGCGATGCCGCCCCCTGCCACCGGAGTGTCGGTGGTCGACACTACAAGGGCCGTGGTGGTCCTGACTGCTCGATCGGCGAGAGCGGCCTGGAGGATGCTGTTGGGGTTCTCCACCATCGCCTGGGTGATGCCCGGCTGCGCAGGGCTTCGGAACTGTGAAAGGACCGCCAGGTTCATCTCCGTGAAGGTCTGGGCGGCCTGACTGAACTCTGTATTCGGCGCCGGCGTCGCACCGATGCCGAATGGGATGATGTTGTTGTCGGGGATCGCTGGAGCACCGGCGGTGGTTGAGGCCGTCCCTTGGGTCAAGATGACGGTGCCGTGGGGGATGGACGCCATCCGGATGACCGTGGGTGGCTCGGCCGGGTTGGTGGTCTCGGGGACGATGGCCCAGATGCCCGGCTCGACGTGCAAGCCGGCTCCGTCGGAGGAGTCAGAGATCTGTTGCATGTAGGTCAGGCCGAACATCTTGATGTCTTCTTGGAGAAGTCCCCGGTTGGGGATGGGGCCGTTGATCGGCGAGAACGTGAGTATCTCGTCGGTGAGGTTCAGCTCGAGAAATCGGTCCTGCGGACTGTCGGGGAAGTGCGGTCGCCAGATCGTGTTGAAACCGGTGCCGTGCCAGGTGCCGACGAGTTGGTCGAGTGGGCTGGACGGGACAGGCGGTCCGGGAATCGGGGACGGCGGTGCGGGCGGCCCGGGAGGTGGGGCCGGGTAGGTGCCGGCCGTCGTGATTGCCGGCTTCGGTTGGAAGACGAAGCCAGGATCGGTCTGTGCGGTTGGACTCATGGGGCCTCCGTCGATCGCTGTATGAGGGGCAGGCTTGGCTGCTCTGGCCGGCACACTTAGCCGGCCTCCGACACCTTCCCAGCTATGATGTTACACTTAGATTTGATCTTGTGGATAGTGTAACACCTGGGAGGTGCGTGCTGGACTCGATCGGTCAGATGCTGCGGGAGGCCAGGGAGCGGGCAGGGCTGTCGCAGGAGGCGGCGGCTGAGGCGGTGGGGATCAACCGGGTGCTCCTCAACTACTACGAGGCGGGGCGCCGCCAGGTCCCGCTCACCGTGGCGGCGGCGTTGGCTCGCTTGTACGGGACCTCGGTCGAGTCGCTGCTAGTCGGCGAGGAGATGGTCGGAGGGACGATCGACGTGAGCGGCATGCTCTTTCGAGCGGCACCCCGAGATCTGGGAGACCGGGCCCAGGCGGGTCTCCGACTGTTCGAGCAGCGTGTCGGCGACTACGTGGAGCTGGCCGAGGAGATGCGCTCGGTGCTGCCAGGCTTGGGGCGCAGCCCGCTGGCGCCAGTGCGCACCGGATCCGCGAAGGAGGCTGCTTGGGCAGCCCGCCAGCTGCGCGGCCAGCTCAATCTCGGAGGAGGGGCGCTAGGGGATCCCTTCCAGGTGCTCGACGAGCACGTGCTCATCTGGCGGCTGCCCCTTGGCGCGAATCTCGACGAGGCCCCGTCGGGGTTCTTCTACAACCATCCGAAGGCAGGGTTCTGCATAGCGGTGAACTCCGAGATCACCCTCGGCCGGCAGGTGTTCACCCTGGCCCACGAGCTGGCGCATGCCTACTTCCACTCGCAGCACGCGGACGTCGTCGTGTCGATGAGCGGGGGTGATCACGGCCGGGAGCGGTTCGCGGACGCCTTCGCGGGGGAGTTCCTGGTGCCCGCGGACGAGCTGCGCCGGGTGGCCGGTGAGCTGGCCCCATTCGACGACCTGGCCGACCCGACGCTGGTCGTCCATCTCCAGCGGCACTTCGGGGTGAGCTTCGCCACGCTGCGGGTGCGGCTCCTCCAGGAGAAGCTGATCACCAAGCCCGTCTACGACTCCCTGGCCGAGACGTCCCCGAGCCGGCTCGCCCGGGCCCTCGGTTACCGGGTGCATCCTGCCGACCTGGGCAGCTACGATCTCCATCCGCTCGAGGCCCAGCCGACCCGGGTCCTATTGCTCGTGCGCAGCGCGCTCGAACGCGGGGCGCTCACTGCAGGTGACGCGGCGGAGGTGCTCGGCACGAGCAGCGAGGAGGTCCGCCAGCTGCTCGCACGACCCGGGCCCGCCGAGGGCGAGCGCCGGGTGCAGCGCGACCTCGAGGAGGCAGCATTCGCCAACCGTGAGCGCTGAGCAGGCACCACCGTGCTGCTCGATGCCTTGGTTGCCCGCAGCTTCGCCGTCGTGGGCTGGACCCGCCAGCTGATCCAGGTGTGCGGCGGCACGGTCCTCATCGCCGACGGGGTCCACGGGGCGGATCCCGAGGATCCGAGCGAGCTGCGCCGGATCCAGGTCGCCCTCCAACGTCAGGTCGACCAATCAGGCTATGGATCTGGGCTGGCTGGTCGGGGGCTCGCCGCCGTGCA
>JAJZBS010000061.1:0-4565 GCA_021851885.1 Actinomycetes bacterium
GCCGATGTCACCTACTTCATGGCGCACGAGTGGCTGCTCCACCTGGTGGGGCGCGACCCCGCCACCCGCCACGCTCCGCTCCCGGTGCCGACGGCGGGCGAGCAAGGTGGGGGAGAGCTGAGCCTCGCCGAGGCCGCCGAGGCGGCGGGTGTGAGCTTGCCGACCGCCCGGCGGCGCTGGCGGGCCGGGCAGCTCCCCGGCGCGTATCGCGACGCCGCTGGCCAGGTCCGTGTCCCCGCGGCCGCGCTCGGCGCCATCGGCCACGTCCAGCGCGCCCCGGCCGGCCTCTCCCAGGGTTATGTCGCCGACGCCCTGTGGGTCCTGCGCCGGGTGCTGTCCTTCGCCCGGGCCAACGGCCTCTTCCCGCCCGGCTTCGACCCGACCGAAGGCCTCGATGCCCCCCTCCCCGACAGGGCCGCTGCCCGCAGCCGCCCCCATTCCGCCCAGGCACGAGCGCTCGCGCTCCCCGAGTGCGCCCGGATCGCCTCGCACCTCCATCCGGTCCACCAGCTCGTCTTCTGGCTCCAGCGGATCATGGGGCTGCGGATCTCCGAGGCCTTCGGCGTCCTCGTCTCCGACCTCGTCGACCTCGGCGACACGGGGCTGCTCGCCGTCCAGGGACAGGGCGGGCGCACGTTCAGCGTCCGAGACGAGCACGGCCAGGTGGTGGCTGTGCCATACAAGGCGACGCTCAAGACCGTGGCCGGATCGCGTGTCCTGGTCGTTCCGCCCGCCTTGACGGCTCTGATCCGCGTGGCGATCGAGGCGTTCCACACCGACCCCGACACCGGCGAGATCGACACCACCGCCCGCCTGGTTCCGGGCCTGCACGCCTTGGACCGATCCGGCCAGCACGCCTATCGCCACGCCTTCGGCGAGGCGACCACCGCCGAGCACCTCGCCAGTAGCGACCTCGGCTTCGCCGTCACCACGCATCTGCTGCGCAAGAGCTGCGCCACCGACCTCGCCTGGGCCGCCGGCATCGAAGACGCCATCCGGCGCCGCTTCATGGGCCACCGGGCCGGTGACGACGTCTATGGCCGCATCTACACCCTCGACCACCCCGACGTCGCCCCCCTGGCCAAGGTCGCCGAGATCCTCGACCACAACATCGCCATGACCATTGAGACGCTGCTCACCCCGACCCTCCGCCGGGTCCACTGGGGGAGCAGCAACCCCCTTGCTGCTCGTGCCGCCCACGTCGACGCCACCCTCGCCGCAGCTGGCTGGCTCGTCGAGCCCGGCAGCGACGACGACCCGCTCTGCGACGCCGCCCGGGTCGCCGCCGAGCTCGACGTCTCGGTCACCACCGCCCGGCGCTGGGTGACCGACGGGACGCTTCCCACTGTCGCCGTCCCCGACGCCCAGAGCGTCCCGCGGCGCTGCTGCCGGCTGTCGGACCTCTGGGCGCACCGCGACCGGCTCGCCGGGCGGATCCTGCTCCCCGACATCGCCGAGCAGCTCGGCCTTCGCTACCACGAGGCGTACCAGATGCTGCGGCGCCTGCGCGTGGAGGTCGACCAGGGGCGCCCGGATGGGCAGTATCAGCTGAGCCCGGAGGCCGCACAGGCACTACGAGCCGAGCAGCGGCGTATCCGCGCTCTGCACGGGCGCTCGGTGAAGCTGGCGGCCGCAGCCCGTCAGCTCGGCGTCGCCCTCAGCACGGCCGCACTGCTCTCCCGCACCGGCCAGCTCGAGGTCGATTCCGAGACCGACGGCTCCGGTGCCCGGTTCGTCACCCGAGTCTCGGTCCAGGCGTGCTGGCTCGCCCGCCAGCGACGACATCTGCCAGCAGTGCAGCCCGAGACCGTGGCGCTCGATGAGGTTGCCCGCTTCACGGGCCGCAGTGAACGAGAGGTGACCGATCTCCTCCGGTCCGGGGTGTTGCAGCAGCTGCCGGGCCGCGGAGCCTGCCGGATCACCTTGGGAAGCCTGCAGGCGTGGCTGACTGCGCGCGGCGGGGCCGGACGTGGTCGTCTGCCCGACTAGCGTCGTGACGCGCGGGCGGGTCACCGATCCCGGACAATTTCCCCACTACGGGCGCACTCCGCGCCCCCGCCGCAGCAGCGCTGGCCTGGTGCCGAGCGGGCACACCCAAGGCATTCGTCCCTGGCACAAGCGCACGCCTGGCGTGAGCGGTCCGGTGGCCCACCCCGCGACTCGATGGGCACCCCGAATCCGTGCCCTGGCACAGGTCACGTGCCATCCTTTGAGCATGGACCCAGCCTCGGTTCGTCGCACTAGAGGGGAGTGGGCCGCCTCATGACCGATCTGATCCCGAACGTCGGCGTAGGAACCCTCCTGGAGCGGACACTGCTCGCCGACGACCGTGCCGTCCGCATAGGGGCCATCCAGAGTCTGGACTATGGCCGGGCCGTCGTCCTCACCCATGACCGCTGGAAGGCTGACACCGGAGGGATACCGCAGTTCAGTTTCCTCCTGGCGACCGCTCGCCGGCTCGGCTCCGGCGGCGGCGACGACGACGAGGTGCTGCTCCTCCGGGTCGAGGGGACCGCCCCGCTTGCACTCGAGAGCGACCTCCGAGGTGTGCGGGAGGAGGCGCTGCGCGATGCCCTCTCCCGCCACGAGAGTCCCTCCCCCTCGGTCGTGTTCGACGTCGAGCTCGACCCCTTCACGAGAAACCGCGTTTCGTTCACCGCAGGGCCACGTCAAAGTCAGCACTCTGACCGCCTGACCAGGTAGGTCGCTCCTCGATTGGCGCCTCGGACATCCGCCGTGGTAGCCCTGCTCCGTGCCGACGCGCTTCGAGCGATCCCAGAACCTCATCGTCCGGCCGGTCGTCGCTTCCGAGATCGCCCGGTTCGATGCGCTGCTTGACGAGCACCACTGGTTGGGCCGGGGCCTGGTCGGCGAGACATTGCGCCACATCGCGCTGATCAATGACGAGTGGGTCGGCCTCGTCGGCTACGGATCGCCCGCGCTCACCTGTTCTGCACGGGACCGCTGGATCGGATGGGCGCCCTCGGTCCGTTACCGGCGGCTGCGCTTCGTCGCGAACAACCAACGGTTCTGCATCCTGCCCGCTGGCCGCTACGACAACGTCGCGTCCGCGGTGTTGTCCGCCTCGCTGCGCCGTCTTGCCTCGGACTGGGAGATCGCTTGGGGCCACCCGGTGGTGCTCGTCGAGACGTTCACCGACCCGGCCCTCCACGCCGGCACCTGCTACCGGGCCACGAACTTCGAGATGGTCGGCGAGACCTCGGGCTGGAGGCGCAGCCGGGGAAGCTTCGTCCATCACGGGCAGGTGAAGCGCGTCTGGGTGCGCCCGCTGCGGAGAGGCGCACCACGGGTCCTTTCCGGGGTCTTCGACCATCCGATCATCGCTGCCAACCCGAGGAGGACTTCCGTCATCGACTGCAACACGCTGGACTTCGACTCGAAGACAGGATTGCTCGCCCGGCTCGAGGCCATCCCCGAGCACCGGATGGCGAGGGGCATCCGCCACTCGACTGCGTCGGTCATCGCAATCGCGGTCGTCGCGGTGCTGTCGGGTGCGAGGAGCTTCGTCTCGATCGGCGAGGTTGCAGCGGAGTTGCCCCAAGAAGTGCTGGCACGGCTCGGGGCGAAGTTCCATCCGGTCCAGGAGCGTTACGTCACCCCGTCGGAGCCGACGATCCGTCGCCACCTCCAGGCGATCGACGCCGGCGTGCTCGATCAGGTGGTCGGCTCCTGGCTCTACGACCAGTCGGCGGTGAGGACCGCTTCCCTCGTCGGCATCGCTGTCGACGGCAAGGCACTGCGTGGTGCCCGACAGCCAGACGACAAGCGCACGTTTCTCTTCGCCGGCATGCTCCACCAGAACGGTGCGGTCATCGCCCAGACCGAGGTCGACTCGAAGACCAACGAGATCAAGGCGATGCGGCCGCTGTTCGAAGGCAGGGGTTCGCTGGCCGGCTCGGTGGTGACCGCCGACGCGATGCACGCGCAACGCGACCACGCGGCCTTCCTCGTCGACGAGATGGGCGGCGACTACCTGGTCGGCGTGAAGTCGAACCAACCCAGCCTCCAAGAGGCGGTCGAGTCCCTCCCCGGAGGGTCTTTTTCCCCCTGAGCACGAGACGACCGACCGGGGACACGGCCGGATCGAACGCAGGTACGTCTCGGTCGCGCCGGTTCCCGAGGGCCTCTTCCCCAACGCTCGCCAGGCGGTCAAGGTCGTACGCGACCGAGCGAACCTCGCCGACGAGTCCTCGTCGATCGAGACGTCCTACTTCGTCACCAGCCTTGCGCCCGAACGCGCGGGTCCGGAGGAACTCGCCGAGCTCATCCGAGGTCACTGGGGCATCGAGAACCGTGTGCACTGGGTACGGGACGTGACCTTCGACGAGGACCGGTCCCAGATCCGGGTGGGCAACGCACCACGGGTCATGGCGACCCTACGCAACCTGGCGATCGGTGCACTCCGGATTGCCGGCCACACCAACATTGCCGCCGGGATTCGCGCCGTCGGCCGCAACGTCACCCGGGCGCTCGATCTCCTCGGCCTCTGACCGCAGGACTTTGACGTTCACCCTGGGGTCATCCCATACCGCCCGGGGGATGGC
>JAJZBS010000061.1:4575-16727 GCA_021851885.1 Actinomycetes bacterium
GCGACCTCCGAGGTGTGCGGGAGGAGGCGCTGCGCGATGCCCTCTCCCGCCACGAGAGTCCCTCCCCCTCGGTCGTGTTCGACGTCGAGCTCGACCCCTTCACGAGAAACCGCGTTTCGTTCACCGGCCTCGATTGCCGAATCCTCGGAACCTTCTACGAAGAGGCCCGCGATGGCCAGCTCACCCTGGAGTTTGGCCACGATGTTGACAACTTCTACGCGACCGCCACGTACAGGGTTTTCAAGCCCATCGGGGACGGTCTCTCGGCGATCGCGTCGTACATCAAGCCGACCAGCGATGCAGTGGAGATGGTCCGCATCGGTGCCGTGCGCTTCTCCTCAACCCGCCGCCGGGCGGCGGCCGCGAAACAGGATGACGCGGCCGTCGAGGTAAACGTCAACGACTTCATCGGCAACAAGACCGGCATGTTCGGCATGACCCGCATGGGCAAATCGAACACGATGAAAACCGTCACCGCCCGCGTATTCGCCGTGTCCGAAACTAGCCGGGCAGCGGGGCAGCCACCTGTCGGCCAGCTCATCTTCGACCCCCAAGGCGAATACGCCAACCCGAATACCCAGGATGGGACCGAGTTGGCCGCCATCGGGGAGCGCCACGTCGTGATCTACAAGTTCGGCGCTAGCGGGGCTGACGCGAACGTGCGCCCGCTCGGTTTCAACTTCTTCGACCCAGCCCAGATCGACGCGGTGAAGGACGTGATCGCCAGTGCCCTGGCGGAAAACGCCAGCGACTACGTACGGGCCTTCATCCAAGCGGACTTCGCAGGTGACCCGGTCCCGGGCGAGACGACCGATGACAGCCAGCGGCGCAAGAGCCGCGCCGACAGGGGCCGCCTGCTCGTGTACGGGGCGCTCGCAAAGGCTGACTTCATCATCCCGCAGGAGCAAGCGTCCCCTGACGGTCGGACCTTCCCATGGCGTGCATGGGTCACCATGAAGTCATCCCTTGCAGACGCGCTCGAGGGCGCACTAGGAACTGGGCACGTCGTGCGTGCACGATCCGGAGGGAAGATCGGCATCAGCCGCGAATCGCTCATCAAGGTCATCGACTGGATCGTCGAGCGGCACGAAGCCAGCGATCTCACGGGCGACGCTGCCGCAGGGCTCAAGTCGTTTGTCGATGGCGACCCGTGGCGATCTGCGCTCCCCATCTACACCCAAGAGAATCAGGGCCGGTCAGTCTCCGGGTACACCAAACTCAAGCCCTTACGGGACTTCCACGCCCATACCTCGCGTAAGGACTACCAGCAGGAGATCTATTCTGAGCTCGTTGCCGGCCGGATTGTCATCGTGGACCTACACCTCGGCCCGGATGCGGTGATTCGCCGGCTCTCCGAGCGACTGGCAAGTCACCTCATCGAGCAACAGACGAAGAAGTTCACGAGTGGCGCTGAGCCGCCCCACGTGCAGGTCGTCCTCGAGGAAGCTCACAACCTGTTTTCGTCGGAGAGGTACAAGGACGAACTCGACGTGTGGGTGCGCCTCGCCAAGGAAGGAAGCAAGCTTCGCCTCGGCATGATCTACGCGACCCAGGAGGTCACCGGCGTGGCCCACCAAGTCCTCGCGAACACCAAGAACTGGGTTGTGGCACACCTGAACAACAGCCGCGAGGTCAACGAGTTGGCGCGCTTCTACGACTTTAAGGCCTTCGGCGACGCCATCATCAGCCACGAAGACCGGGGGTACGTGCGCCTCAAGACCATGTCGTCTCCATACATCGTGCCGGTGCAGATCGACCGCTACGGAATCGAACTCGTCAACGAAGCGAGAGCCGCCGCAGGCGAGCCGCCGCTCTCACCCCGAGCCGGCGACGCGGGCTGATGCCCTACCAGGCCATCGATGGCAGATACGAACGCGCGTCCCGGCTCGGGCATTCCGGTGCCGTCGTCCGTGCCCTCGCCGATCGAGCCTCGTTCTACGTACCTGCTGAGCACGTCGCTGACCTGGCCTGGCTGGCCCCGAAAATTAGGGGCGCCGATGCCCTTGGCTGCCCAACCCCAGAGGATCGGCTCAGCGGCATCATCGGCGTCGACGGCTCTTTGATGGTGGTACCCGTGCGCGACGGGATCCCCTCCGTGCGTTACGGCTACGCGCAGGCAGCGGCAATCTGGCTCGACATCGACGCGATGGAGGACCAGCGCGAGGAGCGCTTCGTCGACCCGGTCGCTCTCTCAAGAGCAGTGAACTCCGCGCTGGTCTCCTTCGATTTCCCGGTCGCGGGCGCCTATGCGCGCGCTGGGGTCTCGATCCAGCAGTCGTGGAGAGAGTGCATCGACCGCCTGTTCCGAACGAAGAAGATCGAGGTAAATCGACTCGACCAAAGCCTGGCCCAGCTGCTGTTCCTCCTCCATGGCCGACCCGGCGCACCTGCCGCGAACCTAGCCGTGGCCTGCCCCGCCCCTGACTGCAGGCGCTCCACTCCGGTGGGTCTGGAAGGCGGCTCATGCTCGCAGTGCAACGCGACCCTGTATCCAACCGACGTATTGCGCATCCACGAAGAGGTCGTAGAGGACGACACGAACGAGGCTGCCTTGTCTCGCTTGATGCAGGTGGTTGAGCTCCTCGTCACCGTCGGGCTGGTGACCTTGCTCTGGGAGCAGGCGCGTGACACCCTCTTGCGCCACACGCTGTTCATCACGGACGGCCCGTTGGCCGTTTATGGGCCACCAGCGAAGCTACGCGGCCGGGCGCTCAGCTATTTCCAGCACATGACGGCCAGCGTCACGGGCGGAAAGCTGCATCTTTGTGGCATCGAGAAGACCGGGACCATGGTCGACTACGCCGCTTCCTTAGCCCGCCACGACGCCCTCAAGCCCGGTGAAGTCCTCGTCGTCGACGCCGAGGTCATCAAGGCAGTCACCAACACCGACAACCCCATCGCCTATGGTTCAGAAACCTATTGGGGAAGAAAGTTCGTCTACCGGGCCGTAGATGGACGCGTAGTCGTTCTCACCGTCGTACCAAGCAAAGGTGCTCCTTACGACGACCACGGCGGTCAGCCCGACCCGGACGCGTACCCGTCACTTGGCGCAATCCTTGATGTCGTCAATCGGACGGGCTCGTCAATGTACCGCGACGGCCTCATCCCGGTCGCGTTGGCCCATGCCAAGGCGGCCTACCCAATCGGTGTCGGGACCGACGTGCTCCGTCTGGCTGCCCGCCACAAGCTGGGCTTGGGCTCAACCACGCCGCCCAGCCGATGACCGACATCCTTACATCTGCGCGCCCACAGGCGCCAAGGACTCGCTCAGTCGCGTTGTCGGCTATCAGCGGAGCCCCACCACATCTCACTTCCGGGCCGCGCACTTTGGAGACGCCTCCCGGGGCGCTTATTGACCCATCGGCCGCAGCGATGCGCTACCTGTCACCGCTGCGTTATCCGGGCGCGAAGTCTGGCCTTGCTCCGCTCATCGCCGAAATTGTCAAAGGCGGCGCTCGCGTGCTCGGGCGACCGCAGATGTTCGTGGAGCCATTTGCCGGCGGAGCGTCAGCGGCCCTGCGGCTGGCCGCCGACGGCATAGTCGATCGAGTCTTGCTCGCCGATGCCGACCCGCTCGTCGCCCGGTTCTGGCAGGTGGCGGCCGCCGATCCCGAGTGGCTGGTCGACCGGATGCACGACGAGCCGGTGACTCTAGAACGTTGGGACTACTGGAGGGGATGGACCCCCAAGAACATTGACGACCGCGAGATCGCGGTCAAATGCCTGTTCCTGAACCGAACCACCTTCTCCGGGATCCTCCACGGCCGCGCCGGCCCCATTGGGGGGCGAGCGCAGAGCGGCCCTTACCTGATCGAGTGCCGCTTCAACAAGGAGGGGCTAGAGCGGCGGCTGCGATTCATCGGCGACCTCTACCGGGCGGGGCGACTGATCGACGTGTGGTGCAAGGACTGGGAGGCGACTCTTGCAGACGTCGCTGAGTACTACCCGCAACTGGTCCCCGATCGGGTTATCGCCTACCTAGACCCGCCGTACCTACGGAAGTCGGCCAAACTGTACGGGCGATCGTTCGACCCGTTGGGCGGCTACGGCACCAATTCCAGAGCGACGACCGAAGGTTGGGGAATGAAGGGCTGGCAGCACCTGCGGGTCGCCGAATACCTGCGGCGGCGGGCCACCTACCGGTGGCTCTTGTCTTACGACGATGAACCAGAACTGCTCACCAGCCCGGCGCTGTATGCCGCGGGGCGGATGACCCCGAACGCGGAGGAGAAGGCGCTGCTTGGGGTCAAGGAGTGGCGCATCACGAAACGCCTTGTCGAGATGCGGTACTCGGCTGGCGGCCCACGGGCTCAGCGACGGAGAGATGAACTCCTGCTGACGACCCTGCCACCTTCGTCCTTACCGCTCGACGACCGCCTGAGGACACCCGGCGCCGCTTCCTGATTGCGGTGCCGAGGACCGTGCCAGCATCGATGATCTTGGCGGGGCTCCCATTGCCCCCGAGGCGGCAGTCAACCTGGTGGCCGATGAGCGTCGCCGCCTGGTCGGGGTCGTCATGCTCCCAGACCCGAACTACTGCCCAGCCGGCCGCCCGGAGCCGGTCATCGGTGTCGGCGTCCCGCCGCCGATTGCCGGCGATCTTCTCAGGCCAGTACCACCCGTTGACGCCGTGGGCCCGCTGGCCGTGCTCCGGGCACCCGTGCCAGAAGCAGCCATCCACGAAGACAGCAACCCGGGCCCTGCCGAACACGAGGTCAACACGGCGACGGGTCCCCGGAACGATGGGCACATCGACCCGGTAGCGGCGACCCCGCCGGTGGAGCTCACGCCGGAGCGCCAGTTCGGGGACGGTGTCTCGCTCCCGTTGCAGCTGCATCCGGCGCCGGACGCCAGGCGACGACGCCCAGGACTCACTCACCGACCAGGCCCTCCAGCCACTGGCGCAGCGAGAGGAGCCGGCCGCTCTCAATGTGGGCTCGCAACTCGCGGGCCTTCCGGCGCTGACCGCTGCCTGGTCCCGGGTCGGCTTCCCTGCCGTAAGCGGCCAGCACCGCCTCCGGCTGGACGTGGACGACGTGCGTGAAGAGCCGGTCGCGGCCAGACACCTTGGTGCAGGCGGCATGCAGACGGGCCGCGTCGAACTCGTTGGTCACGAGCACGTAAGCGAACGGATCACCCTTGTTCGACCGGCTGTAGTCATCGAAGTCACTCTCGAACTGCCGCTCACGGTCCGCCCGCACCGACCACTTGGCGCTCACCAGGATGCGGCGGCCCCGCTCACGGGCCTGCCAGAGCGCCAGGTCGACCTCGTTGCGCTTGAGGTGCTCGCTCTGCGGCAAGAAGCCCGGGATGCCAGCCAGCAGTACCCGGGTGTCCAGGTTCCACCCTGCTGCATCGGGTAGCTGGCGGACGACGGCTGCCAAGGTGTCCTCGAAGCCGCGCCCCAGGAGGTTCTTGCGCTTGTTCTCCCGGGCGAAGTGGGTGTAGATGCGCTCGATGAGATTCCGGCCGACGTCGTCGGGAAGGGGGTCAAGCTCGAGGGTGCTCGTGACCAGCTCAACGAGGTCGGCGTCGTCGCCGGGCAGTGGCATGGCCTCGCGGTACTCGGCCAGCAGGCGGGCTGCGGCATTGCGGCGGACCTCGGACTCACTATGGGCGAGCGCCGGCAGGGCTGATCGGAACAGCACATCGATGTGCTCGCGCAGGTCCAGCGGGGCTACGCCGAACTGCTCGGAGACCCAGCGGTGGAAGACGAGGGACCGGGGGTACCAAGCTTTGCCTGGCTGGCACTTGTCGGACTCGTAGCAGTGCGCCAGGGAGATCGTCGGGTTGATCCATAGGAGCAGCCGGTAGACGTGCTGCCAGGCGTTCTGCGGGGTGACGTCGCCGGCCTCCCTGAAGTAGTCGGCGAGGATGCGCTGGCGGTTGGCGGCGCCAAAGGCACGTTCGATGGCCTCCGTTTCGCCTGGGAGCTCGTCGTCCTCACCTGCCACGGGGGCGAGGATAGGTCAGGCGGGCAGCACCTCGTCGATGGCCTGGGCGATGGCCCTGGCCATCAGGGGTGGCACGGCGTTACCGACCTGGCGGTAGCGGGAGTGGGCCGCACCGCCGTCGATGCGGCCGAGCAGCTCGCCGCGGCGTTCATCGGTCGTGAATACGTAGCGATCGGGGAAGCTCTGGAGCCGCGCGAACTCCCGCACCGACAGGGAGCGCTCGGCGCGCCAGTGGTACACGCTGTCCGCTTTGGTGTTGAGCGTCCACGACCAGATCGCGGGGTGCAAGCGCCGGTAGGCGTAGAAATGCTTGCGGCTCAGGACGCCGCTGCCGTTGTCCTGCCCCCAGCGCAGCCCCGTGAGGTACCGAGCGGTCAGGGCCTCGGGCAGGTCGAGATAGTTGCCACCGGGCGGGATCGCCCGTAGCCGGGCACGGGTGTCGGCGTTGATGCGGGGGACCGCCACGTTGTGGAGCACATCGCCGCCACCGTCGCTCATCACCTTCTGGTAGGCCGACGCCGGCTCACCGCGCACGTCACTCGCTGGCCGGGAGTCCCGCTTGTACCCGGAGGGCTCCAGGCGCGCGAGGTCGCCGAGGGCCTGTTCAACCGTAACGATGCGCTCGTCCCAGGGGTCGGCGAGCCAGTCGAGCAGGTCCCCGGCCCCGTCGAGCTCCGGGCTATAGCGGACGGACCGCTGCGTGGCGTCCAGTGGGCGCCCGAGCGCGATGGCCGCACTGGCGCCGGTCCCGACGAGATGTGGCGGGGTCAGCTTGAGATCATGGTGGAAGCCGATGAAGACGATGCGCTTACGGGTCTGGGGGACGCCGAAGTCCGCGGCGTCAAGCACCATCGGGTGCACGACGTACCGCCCCCCACAGGACAGGTCGGCTTCGACCTGTTCGAGGACGCCCATCTGGGCCATGCCCGGGACGTTCTCCATGACAAAGGCCCGGGGCTCCAGCTGCCCCACGAGCTGCACGAACTCCCTGTACAGGCTGTTCTTGGGGTCGTCGATCAGGCGCGCATGGTTCCGCACTTGGGAAAAGCCCTGGCAGGGCGGGCCGCCGGCCACGACATCGACCGCTCTCGCCTGGTCGACCAGTGCCGCGTGGGTGCCTGGCTGGCGGAGGTCACCCCAGACGGTCTCCGCCTCAGGGAAGTTCAGCCGGTAGGTGGCACAGGCGTCCGGGTCGATGTCCGACCCCGCCATGGGTCGCCAGCCAGCCTGCCGGAACCCTTCGGAGATGCCGCCTGCCCCGGCGAAGAGGTCGACGAAGGACCGCTGCGGCGGTGTGGTGCTTCGTCGGGTGGCCCGGGTTGGCATTAGCCCCACACACTACGCGTCCCCGCCGACCAAGGGGTGGATTTTGGCGAACACTCGTTCGCCGTCTCCGATCGGCGCCGACGGTGACGGTCAACCGGTCCGTGGAGTTGTCACACCGCATCGGTACGGTTGGTGACCATCTTGCTCGACGAGCCGTAGGAGCCTTCGATGCCGACCACCCAACGCGCGCTCTATGCCTACTCGATTCACGGCCGCGGGCGCTCTGGCGAGGTGATCGACTACGTGGCGTTCGCGCAAGCGCTTGTGGCCGCCCCATCGCCCCTCAGGCGTGCCACCATCAACCAGGATGAGGTGGTCTTGCTGCGTGATGTTCGGCAGCGCGGTCGAGTCTGGGAACTCCGATTCCTCTCCGGCAGCGACCAAGAGTCCCTGACGCTCTTCGACGTCGAGAACGACCGGGAGCGGGACGACCCTCGCTCGGCAGGTGAGATCGTCGTCCGGCCAACCTTCCTCTATCTGAATCCGGAGAGCCGCTTCGTCGCGCTAGAGCGCCGCCGCCCGGGGCTCAGCCCTGGCGAGATCGGCAAAGCGCTCGGGATCATCGGCACCGCGATCGGCTTTGACGACGACCTGGTCATCGACCTCAACCCGGTCACCGCCGAGTCGTTCAAAGAGGAGCTGGAGCAGTTCGACCGCATTCGGCAGGCCTCGGTCACCGTAGCCCGCCCCAACTACGACTGGACCGAGAACGCCAACACCCTGACCACCTACGCCGCCGAATCAGACGGGCAGACTGCCGAGCTGGAGATTTCAGCCCCGCGGGGCGGATCGCTGGCGAAGGAGCGGGGGATCGTGCAGGACATCAAGGAGCTGGTACAGCGCGCCATCGGACCGCTGAAGAAGGTCAAGATCGTCGGTCGCCATGCTGACGAGACCCGTGAGCGGACCCTTACGCTCGCCAGTCACCAGGAGCGCCAGTTCGTACCAGTCGACGGCAACGCCTCGGTAGAGGACCAACGCGCCCAAGTCGCCCAAGGAGCCACCGGACTCCTCGATCGGCTGGAGCTTGCTGCTGCCTCCGTCGACCCGCCGGAGCCAGTCAGCCTCGACCCCGATGCCTGATCCGCCCCGGCGCCGGGACAACCTCAACCATTTCTGGTCGTGCCAGGTCTGGGAGCGCCGCAGGAAGCTCATCTCCTGGGGGCGAGGCATCGTGGCCGCGGCTGTGGGGGTGGTCGCAGCCCTCCTCATTCCCCGTATCGCCAACGAGCAGGCGCTGGTGTCGGACCTAGCGGCGACCGCGCTGACTTTCGCTTCGATCTCTTTCGGGGCGTGCCTCACTGGAGCGGTCCTGGCCCTGACGGTGCCATCCAAGGACCAGCGCGATTACTGGTCACAGTCCGGCCTTCCCGGGAGCCGATTCTCCCACTTCAGTGACCTGATCTTCGTCTTCACCTGGTCCGCCATGAGCCAGCTCGCCGTCGTTGGGGCCAGCGTCGGTCTCTACCTGGCCGAAGCGCCGCCGACGACAATTCCGACACAGCACGTCGATATAGCCCTGCGAGTCTGTCTCGGCATTCTTGGAGCCGTCGGCGTCAACGCTGTGCTCCAGCTGACGACTGTCGTGAAGACGATTTCCCAGCTAGCAGTCGCGGGCGCAACGGGGAAGTCGAGTACCGACCAGGGCCAATGAGGACTTCGGAAGCGACGTGATGGCATGACACCGACAGATCTCCGGGAAGTGCAGGCTGCGATCCGCCTTGGCTGGCTGATGGCGGAAGTGCGCGGTCGGGCCCGCCCCGACAGTCCTGCATGGGAGGGGGAGCGCCCTATGGCCCGCGGGAGATGGGCCTTGCCGCTGGCCGCCGAGCGGAGCCCGGTAGAGCTCGGCATCGAGCGCGCCAATGCCCTGGCTTCGGTGGCGACGGAGCAGCTGCACGTGGATGCTGTCATCAACGCTGATGTTCTGAAGGACATATCAAGCGTGCCGGGCCTCCCGCCGGACTTGCTTGATGCGGGCCCCGATGGCCCGCCGACCTACGCGCCGCTCATGCGGGTCATCGTCACGAAAGTCCTGAGAGGACGCCCCGGGCAAAACGCCAAGGAATCCAAGGACTTCGAGAAGCTGGTGGGCGCCCTCGGAGAAGTGCTCTATCACTGGGACGCCGTGATCCAGGATTCCCTCATCTCGAGGTCCGACCGCCTTGCCAACGGCTATGAGCTCGGGCGGGCCGTCGCAGAGACGTATTGGTCTCTCGACCCGAAGGCCGCCGCTCTCGTCGAGGAGTCGGGAACGCTGCTTCCCAATCCGGGAAGCTGGGAGTTCCTTCTCGGAGAGGAGCGCCGCGGGGTGATCTCACAGCTGCTCCAACGCCTCGCGCCCTACTTCGGCCCCCTCGTGGCGCCCTCCGTCGCCGCCTCGGTGGAGGTGTGGGGAACTGTTGTTGCCCCGCAGGTGCCCAAGAGACATCTCTGGTGCACCAAGAGGCAGAAGCGTGAGACGAGACCGAACACGTGGTGTAGGGCAGTAGATGCGCAATCGAGCCTCCGGCGGCAGGTCGCAAATTGGTATTCGTTGCTCGTAGCAGGTCTCGACCCTGAGACCCTGCTGAAGCCGTACGCGGTGCTGCGCTCGTGGAGGTCGGCCGGCAAGGCTCTTCGAGTGCTCTTCGCAGAAGCGGTAGTGGCGGTCATCGGCGTCGCCCTCATCGCCGCGTTCGGCGTTCTGATGGCGGATGCCAGCAAGAACTCGACACTGGAGGCGGCGCTCGCTGCCCTCGGCGTCGTTGGCATCACCGGCGCGGGCGTGCAAGCACGGATCAAAGCGAAGACGCAGTCGGCGTTGGCCCGACTCGCTCAGGATCTTTCGACTGACCTCGTCGCCAGCCAAATTTCTGTTACCCCAACGCGCCCCTCTGGCACCAGCAAACTTTGGGAAAATAATGAGACGCGAGAGGCCATAGCGAGCCGGACCGTGACCGCCACCTTGCCACGCGCTGACTGAACCAGGTGGAAGTGGCGCAGTTGGGGCGTGGCGCGTGTACCGGGCGTTCTCTCGGGCCGAAGCGTTGGGCGTCGACCATGAGGTCGACGCATGCCCGCGAAAGCGGTCACCAGTCACGACCGAATGACGGCCTGGGAAGGAACTGGGCGTCATTATTCGACGAACGAAGTTACATCCTCGCCTACGACAAAGGAGCCGAGAAGTGCCTGCGACGACGAACCCAAGGAGTTCGCAAGCATCGCCGACAGGTAGGCAGCCAGGTTGACGAGACCGCCGACCAAGGGCCCGACCTCTCGATCCTCTTGGATGACGCGATTGACCGTGTCGTCAAGCACGGTCCCGGGCCCGTGTTCCAGCCAGGCGCCGACGACCGCTGCGGCCTGGGCTTCGCTGTGCATCATCTCGGCGGGACGTCCTGCGGTCGGATCGACAGAAGGTGGCCGCAGGACGGCGAGCGGGTCGGGCTCGGCCAGTGCCAGCATAAGGCTTTCCAGACTCGATATCTCCGGGAAGGACTGCCAGCTGATGTGCGTCGGTTCGCCGTCGGGCAGTCCGAAGATGGCGGGATGCCCCGGAACATGTGAGACCCTCGCGATGCCCTGCTGCATGGCGGGAACGGCATCGGCGCAACGTCCGAGGAGGATCCTCAGCGTCTCGTCCTCGATGCGTCGGAATCCCCCCATCGCTTCCTCGAGGAGAGGAAGCAGCAAGATCTGCTCGGGCCAGCTCTCGATCAGCGGGCGGGCGTGCCGGCTCCACTTGAAGTTCGCCATGAGCAGGTCGGAGCGGCTGATGTAGAGCTCGAGGGTCCGACCCCCGTTCCCGGTGGCGGCGACGATGAGGCCACCGAGCGGTGGGCCGCAGTGCTGGGCATAGTCGCGCAGGTTGTAGAGAAACCGGTAGCTGGCGTTCGAGTCGAAGACCTCGCTGCACACGGACTGGTAGCGCTTGAGCTCCTCTGCTCCATTCCGAGACGTCCGGGAAAGCGAGTCCTCCTCGCTCACCAGGTACATGCGGGCCGTGGTGAGCCAGTTGGTGACCTCTCCCATGAAGGTGACCGCGACGGTCCGCCTGTCGATCGCCCGGAAGCTTCCGCCGACCCGTTCGACGTTCGCGTAGAAGTGCCGCATTGACGTCAGGCGATGCCAGTGACGCTGCAGCAGTTCGTGGGTGCTCCGCTCGGAGAGCGCGCGGAATGTGGAGATCGCCTTGAGGTAGTTATCGAATTCGGCCGCGGAGATTTCTACGACCTGCTGGATGTCGAAGCCCTTCTGATCGGGTTCCTGCCTCCAGACGCCGAGCGAGTGCGTTCCTGCTGTCTCCATACGTGTGAGGGTAGGGGCGCCCGGGGTCAGATGGGGCTCTCGGGGCCTTCGCTCAGGCGCCAGCGGGTGGAGCGGTCTTGGTCAACGTGGCGACGGTGACGTGGGGCCAGTGCAGGCCGTTGAAGTCCAGCATCACGGTTTGCGAGTACTGAAGTTGGAGAATATCGGGACCGGACGAGTTTTCGACCGCCTCTACCCAGAAGGTGGCAGCGACGAGGGTGGCATTAGCGTTGCCAGCCGCCAAGAAGGCGGTGTTGGCGGTGCCGCCCCCTGGCACCGGAGTGTCGGTGGTCGACACTACAAGGGCCGTGGTGGTCCTAACTGCTCGATCAGCGAGAGCGGCCTGGAGGATACTGTTGGGGTTCTCCACCATCGCCTGGGTGATGCCCGGCTGCGCAGGGCTTCGGAACTGTGAGGGGACCGCCAGGTTCATCTCCGTAAAGGTCTGGGCGGCCTGACTGAACTCTGTATTGGGCGGCGGCGTCGCACCGATGCCGAATGGGATGATGTTGTTGTCGGGGATCGCTGGAGCACCGGCGGTGGTTGAGGCCGTCCCTTGGGTCAAGATGACGGTGCCGTGGG
>JAJZBS010000207.1 GCA_021851885.1 Actinomycetes bacterium
CGCCCTCTCTCCAAGATGCCGATTCCGGCGTTTCCGTACACCCAGTCCGGCGTTTCCGTACATCCGGGTCGACTGGGCAGTGGGAGGTCATGCAGCGACCGACGATCGGATCCCTCTCTTCACCTCCTCCGGTGATTGTTGTCGATCGGCGATGCTTGAAGAACCGGCGTCTCGCTGCTGTTTGCATGGGGGGCCGCCGGCCGACCTTCATTGTGCCCGAGGCGGCCGGCGTTGGGAAGACATTGGTCGTGCTGCCGTGCGTGATCGACGAGGTCGCCGGTCTCGACGCGCTGGCAGCAGTCGTTGCACCAGTGGTCGACGACCCAGCGCCCGTGGAGCAGCCCGAGGGGCGTCGGCGGGACGTGGAGGACCATGGTCCGGTAGGTGACGGTCATCGCTGGTCCTCGGCCGGCTCGGTGGCGGGCGTCGCCTCAGACCGGTTGGCTCCCCGGGAGGGACGGCGCATCGACTCGCCGTCGAGCTCGATCCGGTGGAGGTTGGAGAGGATCCGGTCGAGCGCGGCGTCGGCCAGCGTCGGCTCTCCCATGGCCTCGTGCCACAGGGCGACGGGCAACTGGCTCGTCACGATGGTGGAGCGCAGCCCGGCGCGGTCCTCGATCACCTCCAACGTGTCGGCCGCCTGATCGGCGGTGAGGGGACGAAGGAGAAAGTCGTCGATCAGGAGGACATCGACGCGGGCCCAGGTCGCGGTCAGCCGGGCGAACCGGCCGTCGGCCCGGGCGATGCCCAGCTCGTCGAGCATCCGTGACGCCCGCAGGTACAAGGCGGTGTGCCCCCGGCGGATCGCGGCGTTGGCCAGCGCGCAGGCGAGGAACGTCTTGCCCACCCCGGTCGGGCCGACGATGGCCACGTTGTGGTGGCTCCGCACCCAGCCCGACTCGGCCAAGGAGAGGACGGCCGGGCGATCGAGACCGCGTCGACGCCTGAAGTCGACGTCTTCGACGACGGCGTCGGTGCGCAGCTTGGCGGACTTCAAGTAGCGGGCCAGGCGACGGTCTTCACGCTCGGCGAGCTCTCTGTCGACGAGGAGCCCCAGGCGCTCGTCGAAGCTGAGCGCCTGGCGGTCGGCCGACTCGGACTGCTCTTTCAGGCCGGCTGCCATGGCCGGGAGCTTCAAGGCGTAGAGGCCCTCGATGGTCTGGTGGTTGAGCACGTAGGTTCCTTTCATCGGTAGTAGTCCGGTCCCCGGACGTTGTCGTGGTCCGGGTGGGAGAGACCCGGACCCTCCGCTGGCAGCGGTTTCTGGTCGAGCCCGGTGCGCAGGATGGACTCGACCGAGCGGTAGCTGTGGGCACGAGCCGCCAGTGCCCGGACGCAGGCGGCCTCGAGGCGCTCTGGGCCGTAGCGGTCGGCCAGGCGGATGATGCCGAGACACGAGCGATATCCCTGCTCGGGGTGGGGCCGGGAGCAGAGGATCGCTTCTGCGAGCTTGGCGGTGGCCGGGCCGGTCTTGTTGGCCCAGGCGATGATCCGCCCCGGGGTCCAAGAGGCGTGGCGCCGGTGCGACTCGGGCATGTGGGCGGGATCGGTCGAGTAGCCCGGAGTGAAGCGCCGGGGATGGGAGGCCACCCGGCGGTGGCGGGAGAAGACCTCCACGGTCTTGGCCGACATCCGCACGTCGACGTGCTCGCCGACGAGGCGGTAGGGCACCGAGTAGAAGTGCCGGTCGGCGCGGACCTCGACGTGATAATCGATGCCGACCTTGGGGTGGCGCCAGGTGGCGAACTCGTAACGATCTTCGGGCAACGGGCGGAGGGCCGGGCGGTCGATGTCCTCGAAGACGCTGCGGCGTGACCCGGGGAGTTTCTTGAACGGCCGGTCGTTGATCCACGCCAAAAGCTCGGCGATCGCCAGGTTGGCGCCGCCCAAGCTCGTGAACCGTCGGTTCCGCAGACGCGCCATGATCCAGCGCTCGGCGAGGAGCACCCCCGCCTCGACCTTCGCCTTGTCGCGGGGCTTGTAGCTGCGGGCCGGAATGACCGCCATGGAATAGTGGGCGGCCATCTCCTGGTAGGTGGCGTTCACGTCCGGCTCGTAGCGGTGCGGGCGGGTCACCCCCGAGCGCAGGTTGTCGCTCACGACGATCGCCGGCGCACCGCCATAGAACTGCAGCGCGTTCACGTGCGCGGTGACCCAGTGCAGCAGCTCCTGGGAGCGGACCGCCTCGGCGTAGAGGTAGGAGGAGCACCCCAAGACGGCGACGAACAGCTCCGCTTGGAACGCCACCTCGCCGGTCCGCTCGTCGTAGATGGGGATGCGCCGGCCGGGGAAGTCGACGAAGAGCTTCTCACCGGCCTTGTGCTCCTGGCGCATGACCACGTCGAGGTGCCGCCGCCAGCGGCGGTAGCGCTCGCAGAACTGGCTGTACGCGTAACCGTTGGGGTGAGCCTCGCGATACTCGACCCAGACGAGCATGAGCGTGACGTGAGGACGCCGCAGTTCCAGGTGGACCTTCGCCCAGTCCGGCGTCGGCCGGTCCCCGGTCGGTGGCGCCGGCGCCGAAAACAGCCGCTCCTCGAGGCGGTCGTCATCGAGCCCGTCGGGCAGGGGCCAGGTGAGGCCGGCCGCCTTGGCCCGGCGGACGTGGTCGGCCACCGTCGTGTGCGGGACCTGGAGGGACGCGGCTACCTGGCGGAGGCTGAGCCCTTCACCGAGGCTCAGCCGGAGAACATCACGAACCTTTCGCATGCTGATATGGGGGCGGGGCATGGGCTCCTTCTTCGAAGGTCTTGGTCGACACTTCGAGTCAAGGTGCCCTGCCCCCTCACCTCACGCCAGCGCTACATGGCCTCCCTCACGCACGGTGTACGAAAACTCCGGAATCGCTGTACGGATTCGGCCGGAACGGGTGTACGAAAATCCCCGGAATCCACACACCATGGGCGTCGTCGCCGCAGCCTCGAGCGTCTG
>JAJZBS010000208.1 GCA_021851885.1 Actinomycetes bacterium
GTCGCTGCCTATCCGCTGAACCTCTAAGCTTGCAATTAAACCTTCTCAAGCCGTTCAGGCGACCTTTCTAACGACCGGATAGCGGGTTCTCGGCGGTCTTCGGGTCCCTTTCGGCCGCCCCGGACCGGGGGTGCGGGATTTCGGTGGACTGGCGGGCGTGCCGAGCATTGCACCAAGTCGCCGAAACCCCCGTCGGACACGCGTTGGAGTCAGCAGCGAGGGGTCCTTCGGCCGCTCCCAAGGCAGTCGGAGATCCTCGACAAGGCCGCGGGCGAGACGAAGCTGGGTGTACGCGGCAACGACGAGCCACGTCCAGCGATCGGCCTGCTCCGGCGTGCGGACCGAGGGCGTCGTCCAGCCGAGAGTGTTCTTCGCGAACCGGAACGTGTGCTCGATGTCAAAGCGACGGAGATAGGCGCGCCAGCACCGGTCGAGGTCGGGGACTCCTTCGCCGGACCACCACAGCCAGAGCGTCTTCTTCACACGGCCGGCTGGCTTGGGCAGGTGCTCGACCTCCACGCGGATCACGCTGCCTTTGACGATCGGTGGCGCGTCATGACCGCGCCACCGACCACGGCTGATGCGTGGGTGCAGCCCGTGCCACGCCTGGACCGTGACGGTGCCATAGCGCGGATTGGAGACGGCGAGGCTCTCCTCGGGCTCGGTCCAGGTCGTCGGGTCGGAGCACTTGAAGCGTTGCCCGTGTCGTGGAGGGCGTCCGCCGGTCCCGGGCGGTCGGTTCGGACGCGGAGGAGGATCGCCATAAAAGACGCGGTCGTCGCGGATGCGGCAGAGCACCTCTGCTCGCAGATCGGTGAGCTCGTGACCGAGGGCGATCGGGTCATAACCGGCATCGAAGACGAATAGCGGCACGTCACCATCGTTCGGCAACAGCCCGACGAGACGGCGCACCTGGTCGACAGTGGCAGTTGTCGCGTCAGCCCCGACTGTGAGCCGCATCGCGTCGACCGGTGCTGTCCAGCTGTCCGGCGCCCAGTCGAGCTGGGAGATCCACTGATAGGACCACCCCGCCACGATCGGCTGGCCGGCCGAATGCTTCGAGGCCGAGTAGTAAAAGCCCCTTTCGGGGCTGGTCTCGGCATCGCAGCGGTCGAAGGTCGATGCGTCGACGGCGAAGATCATCGGCCACGCTGTCGGTCGATGCGCGACGAGCAGGCGACGCAGCGCCTCGGCGTCGATCCGTCCGCGATGGAGCGCCTTGTAGAGGCTGCCATGGCTGCGGGAGAAGACCGGCTCCAAGGAGAGCTGGGGAATCGACGTGATCGCTCCCGGCGCAACGAGCAGTGCGTCTCCAAGCTCGAAGAGCGCATCGCCCCAACGGGTGAAGGTGCCATGAAGGGCGTTGCGGAACCGAGCGAGATCGTCGCGCCGGGTGTCGATTCGTAAGCCTGGCATATCTGAGAGTGTTATTACTCTCAGATATGAAGTGGTGGATGCTCCGACGGCTCCGCTTTGGGAAGATGTGGTGATGCCGACGCTCAGCACCGAGGAACGACTCGCTCGGGTGCAGGGACGGTATGACGAACTCCTCGCCGAGATCGCCGGGGTCGGCTACATCGCGTCCGGAAGCCTCGCTCCTCGATACAGCCGTTGCGGAAAAGCGAACTGTCGATGCAGCGGTGACGAGCCGAAGCTGCATGGGCCGTACTGGCACTGGACGGCCAAAGTCGATGGAAAAACCGTGAACCGCCGGCTGAGCGATGCAGAAGCAGCGATCTATCGGGAGTGGATCGGCAACGACCGGCGACTACGCTCTCTGGTCGAGGAGCTCCGAACCGTCGCACACGAAGCGCTCGAACTCAAGCTCACCCAGGTGCGGGACGGTGTGAAGGTTTAATTGCAAGCTAAGACGTTGAGCAGACACTATACTCGACGTTGACCTGTTGAATCACACGACTGTAAGGAGACGGTGTGGCCGTACTGAGCGGGGTCCTCGACGAGCTGATCGACACCCACGTCATCGACGCCGGTGACCTGGCCCAGATCACCGGTGCCACCGCGCGCAGTGTCAGCCGGTGGACCGCTGCCAAGGCCATGCCCCGCCGGGACGCCGAGGACCGGCTTCTGGAACTCAAGGCCGTGGTGGACCAGCTCCGGTCGGTTCTTCGTGACGAACCAGCTCGGTTGTGGCTGCGCAGCCCGAACCCGGATCTCGACTGGCACAAGCCGCTGGAGCTGATTGCCGAGGGCGAGTATCGGCGGGTGATCGGAGCGGTGCTAGCTATGGCTGAGGGTGTGACGGCGTAGCCGGGTGACCATCGACACCGGCCGAGTAGCCGCCGCGCCGCTCTCGCCGTTCGCCGGCCAAGGATGGAGGCACATCGCACCCCGCTACGACCCGCTCAGTGGGGAAGGCGCACGTATCCACGGTGGACGCTTCAACCCGCCCGGTAGCTTCCCCGTGCTTTACCTCTGCCAGAGCAGACCCTGTGCTGTTGCAGAACTACAGCGGTTCGGTGAACGCCAGGCCATCGGGGTCGAAGGGTTGCTCCCCAGGATTCTCTACCGCTACGAGATCTCTCTCGATCGGGTCCTCGACCTCACCGACGACCAAGTACGCATTCAGGTCGGTCTGGGCCTGGACGTCCTTACCGGACCCGACTGGACCACCTGCCAAGAACTCGGCTCGGCCCTGCACGCCCTCGGTGCTCAAGGCATCAACTCGCCTTCGGCGACCGGGGTCGGAGAGATCCTGGCCGTGTTCGTCCAGCAGATCGGCCTCGGCCATCTCGAACCCCATCTCGCCGAGGAATGGCACTCACTCGATGAGATCGGCCGTTGAGTCGGTGCAGCGCGCCCGGCAAATCCCCCGGGCGCCGCCAGATCGGCGGGCACCGAAGGCCGGCCCCGGCCAGAGGGGAACAAGTCGTCGAACAGCTCCGGGCGGGAACAGC
>JAJZBS010000209.1 GCA_021851885.1 Actinomycetes bacterium
CGACTGCCCGAACTCCGGGTTCAACAGCTGCTCGACGTACAGCAACGACGACGACACCTCCAACCCGAACGTGCTCTACCCTGACAACAACGAGCCGGTCTTTCGCTACATAGACCATCCAGGGGATCTGCTGAACGACTTTTTCGACGGCTTCAACGACCTCCTCTTCTGCGGGGAGTGCGTCATCCAACCGTGCATCAGCTGGTGGGGCCACGGTTGGTGTTTCACGCTCTTCAACGAAAGCTGGACGGATGTAACCGGCGAGTCGGACAACCCCAGTATGAACGGTGGCACATTCAACGTCGGGTCTCTGTGGGGGCCCGACGGCGACGGCGATGAAGTGTGCTTCCCGGACCCCTTCGCCAACTTCTCGGGAGCGCTCGACGCGATATGGGACTGGGTCTGGAACGGCTCGAGGTGCGGAGGTCCAGGTGATCCGAACTGGCTCCTGGACACAGCTGTCGACTCGTTAAGTCCGGACACGAACTTCCCGGCCTTCTACGGGCTATCGGGCCAACAAGCCGTCGTCAACGCCGACATCTTGACCGTCGGCGCCCAGAACCCGACCACGGGCGCCTACCCGTCGGTCACCGCAGGCACCCCGGCGGCGGTCTGCCCGACCTACAACCAGGACTGCGGGATGTTCATGACGGACAATCCGGACTCAGGGTTCTCCATGGGCACCCTGACGCTGAACGGATCGGTGACCGAGTACTACGGCGGGCAGCTGACAGGAGAGTGTCAAAGCCTCACCAACCTGGCCAACACCATCAGTTCGACCCTGCCGTTCCTGAACTGCCTGTCGAACGCTGGGTACTTCGTGCACATGAACTTCGACCAGCGCCTGCTCGACCAGAGCCCGCCCTACTTCTACGGTGCCTCGACGCCTGCCGGGTGGGCACAGCTGTTGTGGCAGCCGTCGCCGACGATGCCCGTGCACTCCAACGCCGAGATCGCGCTGGGTGTGTGATGACCTGGTGCGGCTCGCTCCCTGGCCCTTGTGATGCCGGCCGTGACGACCCTGCCGTTTGGCGGGGGTGTGATGGCCGGTACGATCGAATGAGGACATGGGCCTCGTGGAGCCGTGTCGTGGAGGATGAACATGACTGATGACATCCAGCCCCCTGAAGAGGAATCGGGTGAGAGCGGGAACGGGGTGGGGCCGGCCAAGTTGATGCAGCGGGGATGGTTCCGCGCCGCCGCCGCCTCGGTGCTCGCCGCCGTGGTATTGGCGGCCGTCCTCCTCGCCGTGCTCCCGGGGGGAGGGTCGAAGCCGGCACAGAAGGCACAAGCCACCGCCAAGGTCGGCGGCTCGCCGGCGTCGACGTCGACGAAGACGACAGTGAAGTCAAACCTGCCTACCACGCTCAAGCCCGGTGAGACTTCCCTGTCGGCAGCAGCCGCCAAGGCATGGATGGACCAGGCCACTGCTGCAGGTGCGACCGCTAGCTATATCGCGACGTACCAGGTGACCCGCGGCAGCCAGAACATGCAGTTCACCTATGCGCAGCAAGGTTCGCAGACGCGGACGATCATGAGCCAGGGTGGGCTGGACATGGAGGTGTTCACGTCTGGGAGCAACGCCTACAACTGCTTCTACCGAACCTCTCCCTCGGGGTCGAGCCCGCTGCCGATCGAAGCGGGGAAGTGGTTGTGCGAGCAGCAGTCTGCTGCCGCGTCGACGGGGAGCTCGTTGACAACCATCGGCCAGGATTTCGTGAAGCAGGTGCAGTCCATCGTCTCCCACGAGGTCGCTATAGCCAACAAGTACAAGGGCCTGCCCAACCTGATGACCAAGAGTTCGATGACGGTGGCCGGGATCCCCCTCAGCTGCCTGAACGTGCCCCCGGCCGGGATCCAGCTCTGCTTCACGTCGGGAGGCGTCGTCGGCTACATGTCGCAGGCAACCCAAGGTGGGGGAACGATGCAGCTGACCGCCTTTTCGACCACCATCCCGGCAGGAGAGTTCACTCTCCCGGCAACGCCGATCCCGACGAACCTCGTCCCGCCGAACCCCCCTTCGCCGTCCGGCACAAGCGGGTCGTCAGGCTGATAGTGGGCGGCGGCGGGGTTCTCGAACGGGAGGGCGCCCTCGTCGCAACGACACCCAAAGAGCTGTTCATCGGGGGTTCGTGGGTCCCGGCGCGGGCCGGGAGGCGCTTCGGCGTCGAAGATCCGGCTCGTGGTGAAGTTCTGTGCGACGTTGCCGACGCTGGGGTCGATGATGCGCAGGCCGCCTTTGATGCGGCGTGTCGAGCGCAGGACGGCTGGGCCGCGACGCCACCACGCGAGCGCTCGGAGATATTGCGCGCGGGCTTCGCCGGTGTCACGGCGGCAAGCGATGACCTGGCTCTGTTGATGACCCTCGAGATGGGCAAGCCGCTCGCCGACGCGCGCGCCGAGGTGGCCTACGGCGCCGACTTCTTGCGCTGGTTCTCCGAGGAGGCGGTCCGCATCGACGGCCGCTACAACATCGCGCCAGACGGTGGGAGCCGGATCGTGACGATGCGCCAGCCGGTCGGGCCCTGCCTGCTCGTGACGCCGTGGAACTTCCCGCTCGCCATGGGGACCCGCAAGATCGCTCCGGCTCTTGCCGCGGGCTGCACGATGGTGGTCAAGCCTGCACACCAGACGCCTCTCACGACGCTCGCCCTGGCGAAGATCCTCGCGGCCGCCGGCGTGCCCGACGGGGTCGTGAACGTGGTGACGACGACGTCGCCTGCCGAGGTGGCCGGGGCCATCTTGGGCGACGAGCGCCTTGCCAAGGTCTCCTTCACCGGGTCGACGGCCGTCGGGGCGCAGCTCGCCGAATCCGCGGGGAGACACGTCCTGCGGGTATCTCTGGAGCTCGGGGGCAACGCGCCCTTCCTCGTCTTTGACGACGCCGACCTCGATGCCGCGGTC
>JAJZBS010000062.1 GCA_021851885.1 Actinomycetes bacterium
CGATCGCCTCACCCAGGCCCATGGCGTCGACGCCGAAGGTCCGTGCCGCCCGGTCGTCGTCGACCACGACCTCGTTCACCAGGCTCTCCACCAGCTCGCGGGCCAGCGGCACCGGGACCGGCGTGACCAGGCCGACCCAGTGCGACGACAGCCCGGGGGAAAGGAACGGGACGGAGATCACCCGTCGCCTGGGCAGGCCGGCGGCCCGGGCGTAGGCGTCCATCATCTCGGCGTAGGAGACGACGTCCGGCCCGCCGATCTCGTACACGCCGGAGGGGACGTCGGCCAGGGTCACGGCCCGGACCAGGGTGGCCACGACGTCGGCGATGGCGATCGGTTGGCAGCGGGTGGACACCCAGCGTGGGGTGACCATGACAGAAAGCATCTCGACCAGGTACCGGAGCATCTCGAAGCTGGCGGACCCCGATCCGATGATGACGCCGGCGCGCAGCTCGACCGTCGGGACGCCGCTGCCGGCCAGCAGCCGCCCGACCTCGTGTCGGCTGCGCAGGTGGACGGACAGGTCGTCCCCGTCCCGCCCGAGGCCCCCGAGGAAGACGATGCGGCGGACCCCGGCCCGCCGTGCATGGTCGGCCACGTTCCGTGCGTGGTCGAGCTCCCGGGCCTCCCACCCCTCCCCCTGGCCGATCGAATGGACCAGGTAGACGAGGGTGTCGACGCCGTCGAGCGCGTCGGTGAGGTCGCCGCCGACACTGCCCCGCACCACCTCGACCGCAGAGCGCCACGGCGCGGCGTCCAACTTCTCCGGCGTCCGGGCGAGGCACCGCACGGTGACGTCGCCGGTGGCGAGCAGGGCTGGGACGAGGCGCCCCCCGACGTAGCCGGTGGCACCGGTGACGAGGACGGTCCGGCTCACGTCCGGACCGCCCGACCGAGGTGGTTCCGGACCGGGAGGTGGGGATCACGCACGGACGCCAGTGTAGAAGATTTAGTAGTAAATAATGTCACAACCCGGTAACCTCCCATCCCATGATGGAGGAGACCGACGTCCTCGTGGTCGGGGCCGGCCTGGCCGGCCTGGCCTGCGCCCTCGGGTGCGCGGCCCATGGGCTCGACGTGACCGTGGTGGAGGCGTCCGACCGAGTGGGTGGGCGGGTGGCCACCGACATCGTCGACGGGTACCGCGTCGATCGGGGTTTCCAGGTCATCAACACCTCCTACCGGGAAGCGGCCCGCATCCTCGACCTCGGCGCCCTGTCGCTCCGCGAGTTCACCCCCGGTGCCGCGCTCTTCCGCGACGGACGGCTCCACCCGGTGATCAACCCGGTCCGCCGGCCGCGGCAATGGCGCACGGCCCTGGCCGCTCCGGTGGGACGCTGGCCCGACAAGGTGGCCTTCGGCCTCGCCGCCGGGCTGGCCGCCGCCGCACCCGAGGGTGCCGTCCGCACTGCGCTGCGGGCGACGGCGCGCCGCGACGTCGCCGTCGCCGAGCTGGTGCACCGGCTCCACCTGGACCCGGTCGGATCGTCGTTCCTCCGCCCCTTCCTCTCCGGCGTGCTCCTCGACGGCGATCTCTCCGCCACCTCGGCGCGCTTCGCCGCCCTGCTGGTGCGCGGCTTCGCTCGGGGCCGGATCGCGGTGCCGGCACGGGGCATGGGTGCGATCCCGGCCCAGCTGGCCGCCCGGTTGCCGGCCGGCGCCCTCCGCCTGGCCACCCGGGTCACCTCCCTGGGCGCCGGTCCTGGCAACAGCGGGCGAGCCGGCACGTGGCGGGCCGCGCTGGAGGGCGGCGGCACCGTCGATGCCCGGGCGATCGTGGTGGCGACGGACCCGGTCACCGCCGGCCGGCTGGTCCCCGGCAGCGGGGTCGCCCCCGGGTCCATGCGGTCGGTCACCACGTTCTGGCACCGGGCGCCGGCCCCGCCCCTCGGTGCACCCCTCCTCGTGCTCGACGGCGAGGAGCGCCTGGTCGCCAACAGCGTGGTGGTGAGCAACGCCAGCCCCGACTACCTGCCCGAGATGGGACGTGACCGGGCAGGTGCGCTGGTGGCGACCTCCGTCCTCGGCCGGCGCGGGGACGGCGCCACCGAGCGGGCCGTGCGCGACCGGCTGGCCGTGCTCTACGGGGTCCCCACCGACGGCTGGGAGGTGGTGGCCGCCCACCAGATCGACGACGCGCTCCCGCCGCTGCCACCGGGCCGGCCATTGCGCCGGGCCGTTCGCTTCGGGCCCGGCCGGTACGTGTGCGGCGACCACCGGGACACGCCCTCCATCGAGGGGGCGCTGATGTCGGGGCGGCGTGCCGCCGCGGCGGTTGTCGACGACCTCGGGGTCCGCGACCTCCCCATCCCTCCCGAACCCGCCGGATCGCATGCAACCGGAGTGCCGGTCCGCACGAATGCATCGGTGAACCGGTCGACACCGCGACCGAGCACGAGGGAGGACGGAGCATGAACACCAGGGCGGTCACACTCGCCGCATCGCTGTTGATCGGTGGGGTCGGGGCGACAGCGTGCAGCAGCAGCACGTCGAGCGCACCGACCACGACCATGGCGACCACCAACACCATGCAGCAGACGACGACCAAGGGGTCGAAGGCGGCGTCCGAGAACATCGTGCAGCTGGCCGAGTCGAACCCGGACCTGTCCACGCTGGTCACGGCGATCAAGGCGGCCGGACTGGTCCAGACGCTGGAGGGACCAGGCCCCTTCACCGTCTTCGCCCCCACCAACCAGGCCTTCGCCGCCCTACCTGCGGGGACGCTGCAGACGCTCCTCCAGCCGGCCAACAAGGCCGAGCTCGCCGCCATCCTCACGTACCACGTGGTCGCCGGCGCCTACACGTCGTCGAACCTGCCGACCGGGACGGTGAAGACGGTCAATGGCGCCACCGTCACCGTGGGAGCGAGCGGTGGCTCGGTGCACATCACCGACGGCAAGGGCGGGACCGTGCAGGTGACGCAGGCCAACATCGCCGCTTCCAACGGCGTGATCCACGTCATCAACGGCGTCCTGCTCCCGCCAGCGTCGTGACCAGGGGGTCCGCCGCCGGCCCGGGGTGCGGGCCGCCGTGATCGACGCAGCACAGACGACCTCCCTCGGGGGTCGCATCTCGCAGGCCGACCACGGCGCGCTGGAGGAGAGCTACCGCACCTACGGTTCGGCAGTGCGCGCCTACCTCCGCCGCTTCCTGCCCGCCGGCGAAGTGGACGACGTGCTCCAGGCGGTCTTCCTTGAGGTCTGGAGGTCTCGGTCCCGGATCGATCCGTCCAGGCCGTTCGAGGGCTGGCTGTTCGGGATCGCCCGCAAACGGGCCATCGACCAGCTGCGGCGGCGGACCCACGACGTCGTCCCGGTGGAGACGGTGCGGGAGCTGGTGGGCCCGGACGGCGAGGACTTCGCCGAGCGGGTGGCCTGGAGCGCCGAGCTGCAGGCAGGACTGTCCTGCCTGCCGGCCGAGCAACGGGAGGCAATCGAATTGTCCTATTTCGTCGGCCTCACCCAGGCCGAGATCGCCGACCGGCTGGGCGCGCCGATCGGCACCGTCAAGGCGCGTATGGCTCGCGGCATGCGCCGACTGGCCGACGTGTTGGCAACTGAAGGGGCACACGCATGACTGCTGACCGTATGTCCGGGAACGACTCGCACGACCCGGGCGGGCACGACCACGAGCCCCCGGACCTGGCCGGACTGGTCGCCGGCGAGCTCGGCCGCGACGAGACGCTCGCGACCGCCCGCCACCTGCGCGGGTGCGCCGGCTGTATGGGTGAGCTCATCGACGTGATCGTGGCCCACGGCGCCCTCCGCTCGTCGGCGCGGGTCACCCGCCTCCTCGGCGGGCGGTCGCAAGGTGGGACGTGGGCGGGCGGGGGACCGGTTCCGGCAGGACGGGCACTCGCCGGCGGCACGGGCGGCGACGTCCCTGCCGACCACGCCGGGTTGCCGCCCCTGCGTGACGCCGTGCGGTCCGAGGGATCGGCCGACGGGGCGCTCGCCGCCGGCCGTCGCCGTCGCCGGATGTGGCGAGGAGCGACGGGCGCCGCCGCCGCCATCCTCGTCGTCGTGGGCACGACGCTCGGCGTGGTCGCCTCACGCCACGGCCCGGCGCCTGCACCGGTGGCGAGCGCTGCGCTGCGTCCGCTGGAGGCCCCTGCGTCAGCGACGGGCTCCGTCGCCGTGTACGCCTCCGGATCGACCCGTTCCCTCGCCGTCGACGCGCGCAACCTGCCCGGACCGGGACCCCAGTCCTTCTACGAAGTGTGGCTGCTCGACCCGGCCACCCAGAAGATGTTGCCGATGGGTGTGCTGTCGCCGTCGGGCCGGGGTGAGTACTCGGTGTCATCGAGCATCATGGGCGGGTACTCGGTCGTCGACGTCAGCCTCCAGGCGAACAACGGCGATCCAGCGCACTCGAAGACGAGCGTGCTGCGGGCGTACCTGCAGGTGTGACCGTGGCCACCGGCGGCGGGCAGCCGTCCGGCCCGCCGCCCGCCTCCGGCGCCCGGGACGTCGGCAGGCTCGAACGTGCCGCCCACGTCACTCGGGGCGAAGGAGACGGTGCTTTCGCAGGGGAGCGCCGCGTGCACACCCAGGATCCTGCAGGCACGGTCCGGTCATTGTCGTACACTCTTCGGATGCAGCAACCCCCGTCCCTGTCGATCGTCATACCCGTCCTGAACGAAGAAGACGAAATCGCCGTGATCCTCGGGGGCGCGATCGCCCACCTGGAGGAGCGGGGTGGCGACTGGGAAATCGTGATTGTCGACAACGCGAGCACTGATCGCACCCTTGAACGCGCAGCGCCCTACATCGACGGGCGGCGAGTCCGCCTGCTGAGGAACGAGGTCAACCAGGGAAAGGGGTTCTCGATCCGGAGGGGCATGCTCGACGCAAGCGGCGACCTGCGCCTCATGTGCGATGCCGACTGCGTTGCCTCGCTGCGCTCGCTCCCCGCCATGGAGCGCATGGCCAGCGATGCTCATGTCGTCGTCGGTTCCCGATCGAGCGCCGGCGCACACGTCACGCGGCAGCAACCGGTCCGCAGGCGCATCGTCGGCGCTGGCTTCATCGCGCTGACCCGGGCGGTTCTCGGAACACTCCCCCGGGACATCTACTGCGGGTTCAAGCTCTGGCAGGGGGACTGCGCCCAGGCGGTCTTCGGCAAGGTGCAGCTCGACGGTTGGGTCTTCGACGCCGAGGCTCTTGCCATCGCGCAGCGCATGGGCTATTCGGTGACCGAGATCGGCATCGAATGGAACAATCGACCCGACTCGCGGCTTTCCATTCGTCACAGCCTGTTGCCAGTACTCGGAGAGCTCACGAAGGCACGGCGCAATGTCCGCCAGACCATGGCAGCTGCCCCGGTCGAGGGCGAACGCACCCACTCCGCGTCGTGACGCAAGGGACCTGATCGCGCCGGTGCCGGACCTGGCGGCGTCACTGTCGTGGACGTGTCCCTGGTCGCCCGGGCATGCGATCCCGGCACCGCCTGTCGGCGGTTCCGGAGTGCGCGGGCATAGTCGGGGGTTCGGAGCGACACCGTCCCTGGTGTGACCGGGCAGCGGCAGCTGCAGGCATACGCGGGGAGACGCGACAGCGCCCGTGGTGCGAGACGCGACAGCGCCCGAGCTCTTCCTGATGCTGCATGCGCACCAATCCACCGCTTCAACCGGCTTGCAGGCCCGCGGTGACAGCATGTGCCCGCGGGAGGTGCGCATCGCGCACGGTCTTGACCGCCTCCTCCGGCGAGCCGCCGAGTGGGAACTGCGGGTCGACAAGCGCGCCGTCACAGACGAGGCCCGGCAGGGGGCCTGCGCCAGGCTCGAGGCGCACGAGCCGGCCACCGTCCGGCACGTCACCCTTCCCGAGCCCCGCGCCGAATCCCAGGTCGCGAGGCCGCTCCGTGGTACCAGCGCCCCGGCTTGTCTCGGCCATTTGCCCAGCGCAGCGCCACATTCTGGGACCTCCGTGTACCTGCCGACTGCGGAGTTCCGGCCGAACCTGGCGGACCCGGATGGCCGCGGGTAGGGTTGCGCCGCTGTCGGGACCAGTGGCGAGGTTGACCCCGGTAGACGGAGCGAACGTGGTCGTAGTGGTCAACATCGCATGAAAACCCTGATCCTTTGCGGAGGCAAGGGGACCCGGGCCTATCCGCACACGCTCGAGGTGCCCAAACCACTCTTGGACGTGGGTGACCGGCCCGTTCTCCGTCACGTGATGGAGATCTACGCCCGTCAGGGGTTCACGGACTTCGTCCTCTCGGCGGGGTATCGGGCCGATCTCATCCGCACGTTTGCCCACGACCTGCCGAGTGCGTGGAGTGTCGAGGTGGTCGATACCGGTGCGGACACGGGGACCGCCGGGCGCGTGCTCGGCTGCGCCTCCTCCATCGACTCCACGTTCATGGCCACGTATGGTGATGGTCTTGGCGCCGTGGACATCAAGGGGCTCCTCGCCTTTCACCACGCACACGGAGGTGCAATGACGGTCACCGCCGTGCCGCTGCCGTCGCCCTACGGCACGCTCGAGTGGGACGCCAACGGTCGTGTCCTGCGGTTCCAAGAGAAGCCGAGGCTGCACGACCATTGGATCAACGCGGGCTTCTTCGTGATCGAGCAGCGGGCGTTGGACCTTTGGAAGGGCGAGGATCTCGAACGAGACGTGCTGCCGGCACTGGCAGCGGCCGGTGAGCTCTATGCCTACCGGCACAGCGGATTCTGGCGCTCGATGGATACATACAAGGATGCGCTCGAGTTGAGCGCCTACTGCCGGAAAGGAGATGGACCGTGGACGATCTTGCCGGACGCCGAGTCCTCGTCACAGGAGCTACTGGCTTCATCGGATCGCATCTCACCCGGCGGCTCATCGACCTAGGGGCGCGTGTCCATGCCCTGACCAGTACGGTCTCGTCGGTCTACCCGGTTCGCCTGATCGATCTCCGTGACCGGATCACCCTCCATTGGGGGAACCTCAACGACAGCGGCGCCATGGAGGCGCTGGTCGAACACGCCCGCCCCAACGTGGTGTTCCACCTCGGTGCCTACACCCATGTCGGCAAGTCGTGGGACCGGATCGATGAGTGCATCCAGACGAACGTGCACGGCAGCGTGACACTTCTCCAAGCGTTGGCTCGCACGGACTACGAGCGTTTCGTCTACACGAGCACCAGCGAGGTGTACGGCGACATCGCTGTTCCGTTTGCCGAGGACGCGGCGGCGCAGCCGCTGTCTCCGTACTCGGTCAGCAAGTATGCCGGGGAGCAGTTCTGCCACATGCTGCAGCGTGGCCGCGGGTGGCCCATCGTGATCGTGCGGCCCTTCAATGCATACGGTCCGGCTCAAAGCCCAGATCGAATCGTCCCAGAGATCATTATGAAAGGGCTACGCAAAGAGCGGCTGTTGATGACGCAGGGGCGCCAGACCCGGGAGTTCAATTATGTAGATGACCTCGTCGACGGGTTCATCCGCGCCGCTACGGTGCCGGACATCGAGGGTGAAGTGTTCAACATCGGTGGCGGTGAGGAGTACTCGATGCGTGAACTGGCTCAGACGATCCTCGATCTCATGGGGAATCCCATCGAGCCTGAGTTCGGCGCACTTCCTGATCGCCCCACCGAGATCTGGGCGATGCGCAGCGATGTCACCAAGGCCCGCCAGCGTCTGGGTCTCCCGCCGTTCCGCCCACTCGCCGTCGGATTGGAGCCGACCATTGCCTGGTATCGCCGGGAAATGGAGCAGGCGAGCTCGCTGTTCTCGCCGTGAGCCCGGATAGCGTGCAGGGATGAGTGCCCTCGAGGTCGCGCGAAGCGAACCCGAGCGTGTCGCCCAACGGAGCGAGCATGGCGCCCAACGGAGAACGCGCCTCCGGACCCTCGGCGTCGTGTTTGTCGCTTACCTGGCCATCTCGATCGTCATGTGGTGGAACGTCTGGTCGACGCATCCGACCTCGACCGCCACGTGCGGATGCGGCGACACGTCCCTCTTCTTATGGTTCCTCGAGTGGCCCGCCTATGCCCTGGCCCATGGGCACAGTCTCTTCTACTCGACTGCGTTGTTCCACCCGGCTGGCATCAATCTTCTTGCGAACACGAGCGTGCTCGCTATCGGCGTCCCCCTCGCTCCGATCACCTGGCTGTTCGGACCGGTCGCCACCTTGAACGTGGCGTCCACCCTCGCACCTGCCTTGTCGGCCCTGGCAATGTGCTGGCTGCTCCTGAGGTGGGTGCGCTGGATGCCAGCGGCATTCCTGGGTGGCCTCGTCTTCGGGTTCTCCCCGTTCGCCTTCGAGAACGTGGCGGGCTCCCATCTGATGCTGGGCTTTCTGGCGCTGGTGCCGTTGATCGTGGCGTGCTTCGACGAGTTGTTGGTGCGCCAGCGCCGGCGACCCGCCGCAACGGGAGTCGCCCTCGGCCTGCTCGTGTCGTTGCAGTTCTTCGTGAGCACCGAGGTGCTGGTCATGGTGACGGTCATGGGCGCCGCCGGCGTGACGTTGCTGATCGCCTACGGGGCGTTCGGCCGTCGCCACGAGATCGCCGATCGGGCCTCCCATGCTCTCCGTGGCCTTGGGATCGCAGCCGCCGTCGCGACGGCGTTGCTCGCCTATCCGGTCTGGTTCGCGCTCCGCGGCCCGGCGCATCTGTCCGGGCTCGTGTGGCCAACGATCGAGCCGGGATCTGGCGGCATCTCACTCGGAGATCTCTGGGACCTGCACTTCATGACAAGCCTGGCCAATTGGATGCGGGCGACGGGCGGCTACCAGGGGCCGGCCCTGCCCCGGCCCGAATTCGTGGGCGCCGGGATACTCCTTGTGTTGGCAGTCGGTGGCGTCATCTGGCGACGAGATCGCCGGCTGTGGTTCTTTGGCGCGCTCGGGGTCGTGGCTGTCATCCTGTCCTTGGGCCTGCAGTCATTCTGGACTCCGTGGCGCATGCTTGTACACGTTCCGCTGCTCCAGAACGTCATACCCGGCCGGTTTGCCGCCATCACAACGTTCTGTGTCGCGGCGATGTTCGGCGTGGTTCTCGACCGCGTGTACAGCCGGGCGAAGTCGAGCGCCTGGCGCGCCGCCGCCCTACCGGCGACGCTCGGCGTCGCTGCCCTGGCAGTGGGTTCGATGGCGACGGCCATTGTCGGAAATGTTCCACTCACAACCACCGCCGTCACCAGCCCCGGTTGGTTCACCGACGTGGCTCCTCATCTTCCGCCGGGCCAGGTCGTGCTGGTGATTCCCGCACCCTTCACCTTGGACCAGTCGGCGGAGGGCTGGCAGGCCGTCGATTCCATGCGGTTTGCATTGGTGGGCGGATCAGGGCCTGGCAGCGTCCTTGAACGAGCGGGTAGGGAGCGGGCAGGTCAGCAGGTGATCAGTGCTGCTTCGTTCTCATTCGATGGGCCACCGATGCCGACTGCTGCGAACATCCGTGCCCTTCGAGATGCCCTCGCAGGTTGGGGCGTCACGGACGTGGTCATTCCCGACCCTGCCTTCGTCCCCCGTTATGAGCGCGTCACGAGCCCTGCCGCTGCGGTCGGGCTGCTCACCGTCGCGGTCGGTCGACGACCGCAGTACACCGCTGGCGCCTGGGTTTGGGGGCACGTTCGCACGCTCGCGCCACCTCGCTCCATCTCGGCGGCGGCCTTCACGGGCTGCACTCTCCCAGGGCTGTCCGCTCGCACCTCCCCATTGCGGGTGCCTGACTGCGTGATCGCGGCGTCTCGCCGTTCAGCATGAGCCAGGACGACGGTCCGCGTGAGGCGGGGCGCTTCCGGAGGTCGCCCGTGGCCCTTCTGGGGTCGGCGTTCGCCGTCTACCTCGCCCTATCGGTTCTGCTTTGGTGGCATGTGTGGTCGACGCACCCGACCTCTGTCGCCATGTGCGGCTGTAACGATCCCTCGCTCTTTGTGTGGTTCCTCGAGTGGCCCGCCTATGCCCTGACCCACGGGCACAGTCTCTTCTACTCGACTGCATTGTTCCACCCGGCTGGGATCAATCTTCTTGCGAACACGAGCGTGCTCGCCATCGGTGTCCCCCTCGCTCCGATCACCTGGCTGTTCGGACCGGTCGCCACCTTGAACGTGGCGTCCACCCTCGCACCTGCCTTGTCGGCCCTGGCCATGTGCTGGCTGCTCCGGCGGTGGGTGCACTGGCTGCCTGCCGCGTTCGTCGGTGGCCTGGTGTTCGGGTTCTCCCCGTTCGTCATCGTGAACCTGGCGGTCTCCCATCTGATGCTGGGCTTTCTGGCGCTGGTGCCGTTGATCGTGGCGTGCCTCGACGAGTTGTTGGTGCGCCAGCGCCGGCGACCCGCCGCAACGGGAGTCGCCCTCGGCCTGCTTGTGGCATTGCAGTTCTTCGTGAGCACCGAGGTGTTGGTGGTGGTGGTGCTGGTGGGCATGATCGGGGTCGTGCTGCTGGTGGCCCACTGTGCACTGACATGCCCTCGAGAAATCGCCAGACGTGCGCCCCATGCCGTGCGCGGCCTCGGGGCTGCTGCTGGTGTTGCGGTCGTTCTGCTCGGATACCCGCTGTGGTTCACCCTTGCCGGACCGGCCCACCTGTCTGGCCTTGTCTGGCCGGCGATCAGGCCGGGTTCAGGGAACCTCGCGCTGAGCGACCTCTGGCACCTGACGTTCCTGAATGCCCATGCCCTGAGCCTGTTCGCCGGGTACCAAGGTCCGGCGCTGCCTGAGCTCAGCTACCTCGGCCCCGGGTTCCTGGTGGTACTGGCGATCGGCGTCTCGATCTGGTGGCGCGATCGCCGGCTGTGGTTCTTCGGCAGTCTCGGGGTAGTGGCGGTGATCCTGTCGCTCGGCGTCCAGAGTTATTGGACCCCGTGGCGGTTGTTGGTCGGCGTCCCCATTGTCCAGAACGTCTTGACAGGCCGGATCCTGACGATCACGTTGCTGTGCTTCGCGGTCATGTTGGCGATCGTGATCGATCGGACTCGCGACGCAGTCCTGGCGTGGGTCGATCGCCTGGCTGCGCACAGAGCCCGGTGGCTTGCCGGGATGCGGGGAGGCGCGATCGGCGTCGGCAACGTGCTGGCTGCATCGACGGCGCTGGTGGTGGCCGCCGTGGCGGCGGTGCCGATGGCGACGGCCATTGCTGGCAATGTGCCTCTCACCACCGAAGCGGTCACCCTTCCTCAATGGTTCATCGAGGTGGGCCCGCACCTCCCTCCCCACCAAGTGGTCCTGACCTTTCCGCCGCCGATCACCGGAGCCTCGGCCATGACGTGGCAGGCCGTGGATTCCCTCCACTTCGCGTTGGCCACCGGCTCGGGACCCGAGAGCATCCCCCAGCGTGCGGGTAGCGAGCGAGCGGGCCAGGCCGTGATCACGGCGGCGGCTTCCGCCTTCCCGACCCTGATGCCCGCGACGCGGAGGAACGTGGTGGCCGTGAGGGACGCACTCCGCGGTTGGGGAGTGACCTACGTGGTGATACCGGATCCGGCGGTGCTGGTCCCGCATGCGGACCGCGACGCCGGTACCGCTTGGGCACTCGGGTTCTTCACGCTCGCTGTCGGCCGACCACCGCAGTACCGGGCCGGTGCCTGGGTCTGGTCGGACGTGCGATCTCCTGGAGCCCGAAGGGCGATCTCCCCCCAGGACTTCGTCCGCTGTACGGCAGCTGGGCGCTTCCGGGGCCCATCGCGTGACGCGGTGCCGGACTGCGTGTCGGCTGCGTCATTTCCCAGTTCCCATTGAAGCGAGGCGGCACACCATGCCGACCGACACACCGGCCGGCAGGCGACCGCCTCGCCTGATGATGCTTGCCTCCAGCCGCAAGGGCTGTTCCAAGATGCGGTTCAAGAACGCTGGCGTCCGGTCGAGATCCGTGCGGCCGCGCCGGCGCGACGACAGCCTGGAGGCGAGTCGTGCCGGGGCCACCAGGGGAAGCATGATCGAGTTGAAGTACGTCGCATGCACCGGCTGCCATCCTGCCCCGAGCACCCGTCGGCGAAGTGATGGGAGCGTATAGCGCCGGAAGTGGCGCAGTTGTACGTCGTGGTCGGTCCACAGCCATTGGTATGCGGGCACCGTGAGGACCAGCGTGGCATCGGGCGCGGCTACCCTCCGGAGCTCCTGCAGCGCTCGAGCGTCATCTTCCACATGCTCCAGAACGTCACAGGCCAACACGAGGTCGAATCGTCCCGTGTCGAACGGGAGCATCTCGAGCCCGGCTCGGCGTACGTCGCTCAAGCCTCGCGCCTGACAGAAGGCGACGGCATCGGCGGAGGGGTCGACACCCGCAGCGGGGCCGAGGGCACCGAACTCGACCAGGTTGCGGCCGGTGCCACATCCGGCATCGAGAATGTGGGGTGCCGGCGGCAGTTGGATGCGGTTGAGCAGCGCCCAGATGATCGCGCGCCGACCTCGAAACCACCAGTGGACGTCCTCCTGCTCGTACATCTCCGCATAGGCGAGGCGTTCCATGGCGAGACAGTACCGCGGCAGGTGGTGCCGTCAGCCACGTGCCGTGCCCTTGCCCCGTGACGAACGAACCGCACCATCGGACGTCTCGCATGCATGAGCTCCCGGGCGTGGTGGGATCGGGGGCCTCCACGGCCATGGTTGGCACAGGCGACCCGATCCTGCAGCTCACCGGTCATCCGGGGTCTGCCGTAGGCGTGGTCGAGCTCGGCGTCGATCCTGCGCATCCAGATGTCGAGCAGGGCCTCGGACCGGTCGGCGTCGGAAGCGTCAGCCGAGCGGGTCAGGCAGGCGTCGCACGCCGTGATGGGAACCTCAGCGGCTCCGCCTGCGGCCTCGACCGGCAACCCTTCCGTTTCCGTGGCGGAGGCGGGCCGGCAGCGAGCTCCCGGTCGACATTCCCGATGGTGAGCTTCTGGACGATGACCAGTGCCGCTCGCTCCCGGCAGAACGCCTTCGGGCACAGGGATTGCTCGGGGGACGGCGTGGACATCACATCAGATGCAGCTGACATGGAAGCCCCCTCTTCGACGAGGCCGGCGGTCGGGGGGATGGGCACTGCCGCTCGGGGGAGCGGGCGTCACCGTCCGGAGCGGCCTCGCACGCCCGCATTGTGTGGAGTGCGCGCGCCCGGCCCGCGTCGAGCATCCCGCCCTCCGCGTACTCCCCGCGGGCCCTGACCGCATTGAGGTGAAGGGTTAAGATCACCTGCCTATGCGCCAGGACGCCGGGTCGACGCCGCTGCCGCGTGAACCGACCGGAGACGTCCCGACCGGTGGCAGAGGCGGGGAGTCGTCGCTCCTCGCGTGGGTGCGGAGGCATGCAAGCCTCACCGTCTTCATGGCGTACGTGTTGCTCGGAGTGGTCTTTTTTTGGCCGGGCCTACTCCCAGGACACACTGTCTCTGCGGCTGACTACCTTTGGAATGCGGCACCGTGGAACACGGCCATACCTCATGGCGTACCGACCTACAGCATGTCCCCAATAGTGCGGGGGTCCAACCCGCAGTTGGTGGACGGCATTACGGTGTTCGAGCCCTACCTTCAATACACTAGATCCCAACTGCCGCATATCCCACTTTGGAATCCCTACATCATGGGCGGGATGCCCTACCTGGGCGACATGCAGTCCGCCATCTTCTCGCCATTCAACCTCCCTGCATACATTCTGCCATTCTGGTGGTCACTGGGCGTCATCGCGTTACTCAAGGTAGTGGTAGCAGCAACCGGATCATACCTGCTCGGTCGTGCCCTCAAGATGGGCATCGCGGGTGCATTTCTTGCCGGTCTCGTGTTTGGGTTCGGGCTGTTCATGATTGCGTGGATTCCCTGGCCCCTCACCGATGTATTCCCTCTCATCCCTTGGATGCTTCTGGCCACCGAGCGGCTGGTCCGCAAGCCAGGTATTCTGCCGGGAGCAGCACTGGCCAGTCTCGTGGCGTTGCAGTTCTTCGGGGGAGAGCCCGAGTCGAGCGTCTACGCGATTGCAGCCGTCGGTGGGTATTTTGTCCTTCGCTTGATGCAGGGTGAAGGTGGTGGTGTCGTCGCTGCTGCGAGATCGGCAGGCCGTGGATGGAGAACCCGATTCACGGCAGTGACATCCGCCGCGACGCGACCAGTGATTGCACTCATTATTTCCCTGAGTATCGGAACTGCAATCGCAGCGGTCACCATACTGCCCTTCCTCGAGCTCCTCCGGCATTCAAATGACCTTGCTGCCCGTCCGCGGGCCGCAGTGCACGTACAGACCCAGTACATATTCGCCGCCTTCTTGCCAAATTACTTTCCCGGTAGTTTTGTGATCGTCAGCGCGTTCTATGCAGGCGTTCTACCGCTCTTCTTGGGGATCGTCGCACTCTTCCGCCGTCGGGTCGAGCGGATCGTCGTCGCAGTTGTTGGCATCCTGAGTGTGCTCGTGGTTCTCGGGATCCAGCCGTTCTTCGGCATCGCGGGTAAGACGCCCGTCCTCGACCTGACCTACCTCACCCGCCTGACCATCATCTATCTTCTCTGTATCGCGCTCCTGGCTGGATGGGGCCTCGACGACCTTCTGCGTCGACGACCAGACCGGCGGCAGACACGGAAGATGGGAATGATGGCCCTGGGCCTTCTTGCCCTACCCGTCGTGGTCGTTGCCGCTACCAGCGGCACGTCCCTTCGTTATCTCGGCCGGGCGGTCGACATCGCCTGGCTGTTCGGTCGCGCTCCCCTGCACAATGCGCCACACGAGATACCGATCGATCGCCTGGCCGCCTTGATCGTCTGGCTCACCGTGGCGGGGGCCGCGGTACTCCTGTTGGCGTTCCGCTCCCGGGGAAAGATCCCACGCGGAGTTTTTGCTTTCCTTTGTCTCGCTCTGGTGGCGATGGATCTCTTCCAAGCGGGTATGGGTTATAACCCTGCGATCCCCACTTCTCATGCGGTGCAACCAGTGACCGGAGCGATCCGTTTCCTTCAACGGCAGCGACCAGCCCGTTTTGTGGCGGTGACACCGTACGACAAGGTGAACCCGCTTCCGCCAGATGTGAACCTCCGCTATGGCCTGTACGATCTTCGCGGCTACGACCTCCCAGTGGTGACCCGGTTTTCCAACCTGTGGAGGCGCTACGTGTCTCCGCCGATCCCTCTTCTGCCTGAAAACACGCCGTCGGTTCCTCTCACCATCGAAGCGGGATTGTCACCCAGCACGATGAGGGTGCTGTCCTTGTACGGAGTACGTGACATCCTTGAACAGAAGAATGAGCCGCTGAACGAGCCGAAACTGCCCGTGGTGTACAGCGGTCCTGACGCGACTATTTACGCCAATCCGGGTGCATTGCCGCGGGCATGGGTAGTGGCCGGACAGAGAGTCGTGACCAGTGGTGGCCAAGCGCTGACCGCACTGGGGGCGGCGGGATTCGATGCACGACGAGAAGTGATCACTGAGCACCGGTTGCCCGGGTTGTCGACGTCACAGGCAGTTCCCGGCATCCCCGGTAGCGCTCGCATAACCGACTACACGGCTGAGCGGGTGGCGATCAGCGTTCAGACGGATCGGGATTCGCTGCTCGTTCTCTCTGATACGTACTATCCCGGATGGAAGGTGACAGTCAATGGGCGGCTCGAGCCCATCCGGCGCGTGGATTATCTGCTGCGCGGAGTGAGCGTGCATGCCGGAACCGACCGCGTCGTGTTCACATACGACCCGAGCAGCTTCCGGATGGGTTGGATGGTGAGCTTGACGGCGTCGATCGTGCTGGGAGCCTCCGTCGTGGTGTGGTACTGGCGGCGCCGGCGACCTGCGCGACGTGGAACAGGCCATGGTCCGGACCCGTTGGGTGGCTACCTGGCGCCGTCGTCGGAGGTCACAGCAGGATCCCGTTCCGACGTGCCTGTGTCGCGAGGTCCTCCCGCTGTCATGTAGGTGCGGCAGCCGCGGGCGCACGTCGGCATTGACGGCCTGGCTGGCGGCGGATGAGGCGTGGTGGTACCGGTCGTCGATCCCCACGCGATGCCCTTCGAACAGCCTGGCGCATCGGGAGCGGGCGGCGGTTCCTCTGTCCCTGGCTGCCCCCTGGCTGTACCCCCTCGGGAGCCGACACCGGGGGTGTCGCGGAGCTCGCGGGACCTGGCGAGGCGGTGGTGACCGGTGGGCTCAGCGATCACTACGGCGCGGTCATCGGCGGGGCAGCAGTCGGACGCACGGGTGTTCGGTTCCAACGCATTGACTTGAGGCGAAGGGCATGCTTCTCGACCACCCACCAACTGGCTATCGCGAATGGAGCAACGGCCAGGACGGAGAGGAGGGCATATGGGGCACTCCGGATCTGAGCGGGGTGTGCCGGTGAGCTGGAGATCCGCGATCGCGTAGCGGGGGTCCACCAATCTGAGGTTGTTCGACGACTTCAGAACTGGAGGACCCCCGTGATCACAGACCCTAC
>JAJZBS010000063.1 GCA_021851885.1 Actinomycetes bacterium
GCCGTCGAGCGCGGCGTGCACGTCCGCACCGCGGCCCCCCGCGGGCGCGGGCGCGGCCGAGCAGCGCACGATACGCGGTGGGCGGGGGCGTGCGGCGAGCCGGTCGGCAAGGGCCGCCAGGTGCGGGTTGTCGACGTTGAGGACGACGACCTCAGCGCCGTCGGTGATCTCGGACTTGGCGGCGACGATCCGCTCTTCGCTCCGGAATCGCTCGAGGTGAACGGGACCGATCGCCGTGATGACGGAGATCCGCGGAGGAACGAGACGGCAGAGGCGGGCGATCTCGCCGGGGGCGTAGGTCCCCATCTCGACGACGAGAACGTCGGTCCCGGCGGCAAGGCCCTCGTTGATCGTGCGCGCCAGGCCCATGAGGTTGTTGAAGCTCGCCGGGCTCGCGACAAGGGAGCGTGTCGAAGAGGCGAGATGGGCGATGAACAGCTTCGTCGAGGTCTTGCCGTAGGAGCCGGTGACGGCAACCACCTCGGGACAGACCTGCGCGAGACGGCGCGAGGCCGATCGGACGAACCCTGCGGCGGCGCGCGCTTCGACCGGGACCACGCACCAAGCCGCGGCGTCGACGAGGAAAGGCATGCCGAGGACGACGGCGGCCGCGCCGACGACGGGCTGCCCGGCGATTGCGCCCCCTGCGACCGCGCACGCGCCGAGGAACCCGGTCGCAACGGCGAGCGTCGTCAACCGTCGCGTCCAGGCGAGGCCGCCGGTGCGCCCGCGCACGCCGAGCCCGACGGGTGCTCCCGCGCCGACAGCCGCCGCGACAAGCCCGGCGAGAGGCGCGAACCCCGACGCGGCGACAGCGGCGACTCCTCCCGCGAGCGCCGCTGCGTTCAGGGCTCGGTCCGCCCACCACCGTCCGGCAAAACGCACGACACGCCCGGGCGCGTAATGCTCCCTTTGCGCGACACGCAGCCAGCGCAGGGCGGCCGCGGCGGCAGCAACCACGAGGACTCCTGTCGTCACCCACGCCGGGAGCCCCGTCGTGCTCACGTGGACGCCCCGGCAGCGGCGCCGCTCGCGCCCGGGCGGTGCCGCTCGACGACCGCCCGCAGGTCGGCCGGCGCTTCGACGGGGACGAGGTGCCCAACCCCGTCGAGGATCGTCAGTCGCGCCGAAGGCATCAACGTGGCGAGGACCGCGGCGCCGGCGAGCGGAGCTTCGGTGTCTTCACGCCCCCACAGGAGCTCCACGGGGCAGGTGATGCGCTTGAGGTCGGCGGAGTAGTCCTCGGCGAGATTGGCGACGAGCACCTGGCGCAGGATGCCCTGTGCCTGCCTGTAGTCGGTGGAGCCGTACTTGTGCCGGAGAGCCTCCATCCTTGTGTCGCGCACGAGGCCGGCTCGGTGCAGGGCGCGTCCCACCCGGAAGGCGCGTGCCGGCCTCGGCGCCTTGGTGCCCGCGGGGCGGGGCGCGACGGGGGCACCCGTCAACACGAGCGCGGCGACACGGTCGGGGAAGCGGGCCGCGAGCCGGAGCGCGACGCGTCCCCCGAAGGAGTGGCCGACGACCACGACGTGGGGGGCCATCTCGCCGAGGAGCTCTCCGACCACCTCGGCGTAGGCATCCGATGCCCAGCCGGCCGGCGGAGCGGGGCTCGCCCCGAACCCGGGCAGATCGGGAGCGTATGCGTCGAGGACGGGGCCGCCGTCCGGTGGAGACAGGACCGCCCCGAAGTCGGCGTGGGTGCGCTGCCAGCCGTGGAGAGCGAGCACCCACGGCACGCCTGCGCCAGTCTTGTCCCCGAAGAGCCGACCATCGGCAAAGACTCGGAGCATGGCCCGCCAGGTTAGGCGGCGCACCCGCTGCGACGGGCTCTCTCCTCGCAGGAGACCACCGGCGGCCGGACGCCACGGAGCCTCCGCCGATTCCGCTCGCCGGCAGGCAGGAGCAAACAGAGCCGGTGGCCCGGAGTCACGTTGCCGGTCGCACCCCTCGCTACGGTGGAGCCTCGATGCCCTCTGCTCGCTCGGCGCTCGCCGCCCTGGACGAAGCCCAGCAGTACGCGGTGACCACAGACGCGGCACCCCTGTGCATCCTCGCCGGGGCCGGGGCCGGCAAGACCCGGGTGCTCACCCGTCGCGTGGCCCGTCGGATTCTCGAGGGATCGGCCGACGCAGACCATGTCCTGGTCCTGACCTTCACGCGGCGAGCCGCAGGCGAGCTGCGCGAACGCCTCTATCGCCTGGGGGCCGACCGCGCCCGCCGCACATCGGCGGCGGGCGGTGTGACGGCTGGGACGTTCCACTCCGTCGCCTACGCGACCCTCCGGCGTTACTGGGCGGACAGCGGGCTCCGGCCGATGGCTGTCGTACGTTCCCGCCACGGGCTCCTCTTGGAGCTGGCACAGGGCGATCACGCCCTCGCGTCCGCCGCGGGTACCGAGATCGGATGGGCCAAGGCCCGCCTGGTCGGCCCTTCTGACTATGCATCGGCTGTGGCCACGGCCAGGCGGCGCCCGGGGGCGAGCGACGCGGGGAGGATCGGCGGCATGTACACCCGATACGAGGCTGCCCTGGCACGCCGGGGCGTGCTCGACGTCGACGATCTGCTCGTCCGCTGCCGCCTTGTGATGGAGAGCGAACCGTCCGTGGCCGACGTCGAGCGGTGGCGGTTCCGCCACTTCTTCGTCGACGAGCTCCAGGACGTCAATCCCGCGCAGATGGCGCTCCTGCGGGCGTGGCTCGGCGGGCGCGACGACCTGTGCGTCGTCGGTGACCCTGCACAGGCCATCTATGCGTGGAACGGCTCGGACCCGGAGCTGCTGGCACGCTTCCCCCAGATATTTCCCGGGGCTGAGGTCGTCCGCCTGACACGCAACTACCGGTCGACGCACGAGATCGTCGTCGCGGCCTCCTCCGTTCTCCCGGCCGTGGAGCGATCCTCCGTCGAGGCGATCATGTCCGGCCCCCTTCCCACAGTGCGCTCCTTCGACGACGAGAACGCCGAGGCCGTCGCCATCGCGCGAAGCGTGCGCCGCGCGCGGGGGCCGGGGACCTCCTGGTCGCAGGTCGCGGTGCTCGCGCGCACACACGCCCAGCTCTCCGCCGTCTCCGCCGAGCTCGACGCGGCCGGGATCCCGTGGGCACGTACGGGCGCCGACGGCGAGCAGGAAGGCGTCGTCGCACCCGGTTCCGATCAGAGCCTTCCTCGCGGCGGCGGCCCGGACGACGACGACGGGAAGGTCGGCACTGGCAGCGGCGGCGAGCCACGCCAGGCGGTGGCGCTCTCCACCTTCCATGCCGCCAAAGGACTCGAGTGGGATGCCGTCTTCGTCGCCGGCATCGAAGACGGCCTCGTCCCGCACCGCCAGGCCGCTTCCTCTTCGGCGCGCGCCGAAGAGAGGAGGCTGCTCTACGTCGCCCTCAGCCGCGCCACGAGGTCCCTCCACATCTCCTGGGCTCGGCGGCGGAACATCGGCGGGCGATCCGTTGCGCGGCGCCCGTCGCCGTGGCTGGCCGCCGTCGAGTCCGCGATTACGAGCATGGGCGACCTCATGGCCCCTGTCTCCGCCCAAGAGGGCCTCCAGAAGATTGAGGGCCTCAGGAGCGTGCTGGCCGACTCCAGGCCGGTCGGGCGGAGCCGCTTGCAGAAGTGACCGGCGGTCAATCAAGAACGACACGGACCAACGGCTCTTGACGACAGGGCCCGATGGCGCGAAAACAACAGGTGATGCGATCGTTCGACTGGCCCACGGAGCAGGGATGGCCTTACGGGGATGACGACGAGGGCCAGGAAGCTCTTGCCGAGGAGCCGGGCGCCGACGGTGACGCCTTTGTCGAGCGCGCACGGCGTACCGTCCACGTCGGGCTCGAGCACCTCAGGCCCGACCAGCGGTGGCTGGTTTCTGCCCGGTATGGCCTCGAGGGCGAGCCGGAGCGCTCGCTACGGGAGCTCAGCGCCGAGACCGGACGACCCAGCGACGAGCTTCGGTTCACCATCGACGACGCCCTGGACAAGCTGCGCGGCGACCTCGGCGTCGCCTGACGAGCCCCACCGTCCCGTCGCACGCGCGCTACAGCTAGACGTCGACCAGGACGGGTGCGTGATCGGAAGGCTGCGGCCCCTTGCGCGCCTGTCGGTCGATCAGCGAGAAGGTGGAGCGTTCAGCCAGGAGCCGGCTCGCGAGCACGAGGTCGATCCGCATCCCCCGGTGCTGGTGGAAAGCGCCGGAACGGTAGTCCCACCACGAGTACAGCCCGGCCTCCGGGTGCTGGGAACGGAAGACGTCGACCAGGCCCCACGTCTCGATGTCGGCGAGCGCCAAGCGCTCCGGCTCGCTGACATGGGTCATCCCGGCAAGAACAGAGGGATCCCAGACGTCGGCGTCGGTCGGAGCGATGTTGAAGTCGCCGCAGACGGCCACGGCCTCGTCTGCATCACAGGTCGTGTCGAGGTGGCCGCGTAGCTTCCGCAGCCACTCCAACTTGAACGCGTACTGAGCGTCGTCGAGGCTGCGGCCGTTGGGTACGTACACCGACATGACGCGCACGCCACCGCAGGTCGCCGACAGGAGCCGGCACTCGGCTCCTGCTGTCGGGTCGTCTCCCGCAAATCCGGCCTGGACCCCATCGAGGCCCACGCGGCTCAGGATCGCAACGCCGTTCCAGCGACCATCCCCGTGATGGGCACCTTCGTAGCCGGTGGCCGCAACGGCGTCACGAGGGAAAGCCGCATCCGCCATCTTCGTCTCCTGCAGGCAGAGGACGTCGGGCCGCGCGTAGGCAAGCCATTCCTCGACACGGGCCCAACGCGCCCGCAGGGAGTTCACGTTCCACGTTGCGATGCGCATGGAGGACCGTCAGGCCAGAAAGGAGGTCGGCGCTCCTGCGCCAGCGCGAAGCGGCGGGCGGGCCGGGGGATCGACGAGACGCATGGGTTGGACCATAGCCCCGAGCGCCTCCAAGGAGCGTGACGCTGTCCATGGGCGCCAAGTCGCCATGTCGCCGAATACGTCGCCCAACCGCCCCCCTACTATCGGCATTTTCGCGGCCGAACTTGAGGGGATTCGCGCCGGAGCGGCCCGAGCTGACCAGAAATGGGGGACCAGGTCAACCCGCTATGCGAGTTGGTGTGCCTGTCGGTGGAGCCAGGCCTCGACGAGCTCGTCCGGGGTGAGCCGCCGGGTGCGCTGTGGGGCCAGTTCATGTGGTCGTCGATCCGCCGGTCTTCGGTGAGGACCTGGGCTTCGAGGAGGCTGTCGCACTGCTGGCCGTTGCGGTGCTCGGGGCTGAGGTGCAGCCCGATCCGTGGCACAACACCGAGAAGGGCGCCGCGGTCATCGCCTTGCGCAGGCACGCACGGACCTAGCGAACGCGACCATCATGGGGCGGCATCGGCCACGCGGTGGCGAGCAGACCCCAGCTCCATGGTGTCGTCTCGTCGACCCGGCGGCCGGCGGCGGCCGCGTGGGCCAATGCCGAGCCCTCCGTTCTTGGGCATGACGATCGGTCCGGCGCAGTACCGTATTGTCCAGGCACGATTGACGCGCGTTCGTGATCGAGGGGGACGTCATGGACAACAGCACCAGCCCTGAAGGCTGGCACGTTGACCCAACTGGTCGCTTCCCGCGCCGATACCACGACGGCACCTCCTGGACCGAGCATGTCGACGGGAAAGGCGGCATCCAGACGGACTCCCTGCGCGACGACGACCAGCTGGCCCGGCCCGGAGCGCCCGGCGCCTCGCCCCGTGTGCCGCAGGTGTCCATCGACGATCTCTTCACGTTCTTCCTGACGGACGGCTCGTCACGAGCGTGGCGCCCTTCCACCGCCCAATGGGCGACGGCCGCTGCAGTCGCCGTTGTCGCAGTGATCGTCACGGTGGTGGTGCTCACTTCATCAACGAACAGCACGAATTCGCTTCAAGCAGCTGGACGTCACCCGATGGGGAGGACGGACGGTTCCACGCCACCTACCTCGCTCGCGTCGAATGCGCCGCGGGGATCGGCGACGACGGCAACGCCGTCGACCACGGCAAGCCCGCCAACAACGACGGCCGTTTCACCCACGACTGCACCACCAACAACGACGGCCGTTTCAACGACAATCGCGCCGGCGACGACTCCCTCGACCTCCACCTGGACAAGCGCAACTGTCACCTTGGCCGGCTGCACAGAGTCAGCTGTGAGTGGAACCCTGACCAACACGGGCGGCGGTACGACGTCCTTCTACATCGGCGTCGGCGAAACTGGCTCGCTATCCGGCAATGGGGACGGCAATGCCCAGACTTCGAGTGTGCCTCCGGGGGGTTCGGTCAGCTGGAGCGCCCCAGTGACCTTCGCCAGTTCCCCAGTAGGTTCGCTTTCGTGCACGGTCAATTCCGTCGTGACAGACGGATGAGATCTGCACCGATCCGCGCTGGATACCTTTGCGTGAGCCGGCCCGTGCTTATCTCTCCGGGTTCTCCAAAGGAGAAGCCCGGGAACACGGCACGACCCGGCACCGCGACGGGGCACCACCCCTGGGCCACCATGACCGGATCCCCGTCACGAGCACGCACAGCGATATAACCGGAGGGGGCGGCCCGGCCACGGGGCGGACAGGTGCAAGCGCGCCGCCGGGGCGTGCCGTGGGTGGAGCTGGGGACGGAGCGAAGGGGACAAGCCGGCACCGGGCAGGGGTGAGGCGGGTCCAGGCGGTGGAGACGGCGTCAAAGCCATCTACCGGGCGCCGGACCCGAGGCTTGTCGGCCGGCTCGTCGCAGTGTCACCACCGGTCCCGCGGAGGTCGAGTCTGTGTGGCTCGATGACCTGTAACCTGGGGCGTCGTCGTCCGTCTCATCCGAGAACGATGGGAGGAGGTTTCGATGGCGGCCAGGGTTGAGAACCTCTGCGACCGACGGGCGTCGCGGTGCCATCGACCGGCGGAACTGCCAGGCCTGGTGCTTGCCACAGCCGGTGTGCGTCGCGATGCGCCGGCACAGGCGAGATCGCGCACGTGGCGCAGGAGCGCCGGGTCATGAGCAAGCCGCTGCGGCGTCCTTCGGATTGCGGCCCTCCTCGGGGGTGGTTCGTGGTGATCCCCGCCGGGGTCTTCGGCCTGCTGGTTGCGGCGTGTGGACCATCCACCCCAAGCGCGGCACCAGAGCCACCCGCGGCGACGTCGTCGCGAGCCACAGCCGTGGGCGCCCCGACGACGACTGCGCTGCGGCAGGTTCCCCGTCTTCGCCCCGAGACGAAGGTCGTGCCTGTTGGCTACCACGTCCTCTCGTTATCGTGCCCGACGGCCTCGTTCTGCATCGGCGTGGGGACCGAAGACACGATCGCCGGGACAAGCGGATTCTCCGTCACCTACCAGGGTGGTGCCTGGTCGGCGCCGGTGAGCCTGGAACCGCCGAGCGGCTCCGTCTCGGAGCAGATCAACGCCGTCTCCTGCCCGAGCTCGTCGTTTTGCATGGCCGTGGATGCCGGTGGCTCTGCCCTCGAGTACCTCGGGGGGAACTGGTCGGCTCCTGTCGCCGTCGACCCAGGTGGTGACCTCAGCTCGGTCTCGTGCCTGGCGACGTCGGCCTGCACGGCGGTCGATTCCACGAATGCGGTGTTCACCTACGACGGATCGCAGTGGTCGGCTCACTCCGCTCAGGGCAACGGGAGCCAGGGCCTGGTGGCGGTGTCGTGCTCCTTGCCCTCCTCGTGCATCGCGCTCGGCGACTTCGGCAGCGCTTTCGTGGAGAGCGACTGGACCTGGTCGCCTCCGGTCCCCATCGCCCCGAATGACGATCACGCCAGTGGCCCTGCGCTCGACTCGGTCTCTTGTGTCGCGCTCTCCGCCTTCTGCGTCGCCGCCGACTCCGGGGGCCACGCGTGGACCTGGACGAACGGGACCTGGTCGCCGGCCTCGACCGCCGATCCTCCGCTGGCTGCCTGTGTCGGACCTGCAGGCTCGGTCAGTTCCTCCTCCTCGGCCGGTGGATGTGGTCTGGCAGGAAGCATGTGGGTCTCGTGCCCAACGGTGTCGTACTGCATGGCGGCGGACAGTCTCGGCCAGGAGAGCACCTGGGACGGGAGGAGTTGGTCGCCGCCGGCAAAGGTGGACCAGGCCGGTTTCAGCGCGCTGTCGTGTGCCAGTGCACGCTTCTGCGAGGCGATCGACTCCCGGGGCGACGCTGTTTCGCTGGGATCGCTGCGACCGTGAGCCGCGCCTGTCCGCAAGACCAGGATGTCGACCGTGGCGAGCTCTGCTCTGGCAGCGCCACCCCCGGGACCCTTCCCGGGGGCCGCCTCGACAGGATTATCCAGCCAATCGACGCCGTTTCGTCATTTCCAACGACGGGCGCGGCGATTGGCCGGAGAGGAGAGACGAAGGGAGATCATGGGATGTGCAACCATTTCCGGGGCCTCGTCGTGGGGACGCTGTGCGCTGTGGCGCTCGTTGCAGCCGGGTGCTCGAGCGGCGCCCGTTCCAGCGCCACCTCACCTCACCCTACGGCCACCGTGGCGAGCAGCAACGCCACGACCCGCTCCGCAGGTTCTCAGGCCGACGCCTACTGCCAGACCTTCCTGCACATCGAGACGGACCTCGCTCCCCAGGGGACGCCCGCCCAGATGTCACCGTCGCAGGCTCAGGGGTTGTTCGCGCGTCTCGACTACTACCTCGCCAGGGCGGTTGGCGAGGCGCCACCGGGCCTGCGCTCGGTGACCCAGAACTTCGCCGATACAGAGCGCCTAATCGGCCAGGAGGTTGCCGCTCACGGATACAACCCCGCCTACTACCCTCCTGCAGAACAGCAGCTGGGGACGGTCATGCCCAGGTTCCTGGACACGGTGCGGCCCTGGATGAGCGTGCACTGCCCTGGCGTGCTTCACCCGGAAGCGTTTCCCGGCAGCTCGCAGCTGCCTGCAGGAGGCCTGCACGGCACGTTACCCATCCCGGGCTCTTCTGGCCCTCCGGGACAGTGAGGCGCCGACGGCGCGCGGCCATGGCCTAGCTCGCTTGGCAGAACGCACAGGCATGATTCCCCACACGGGCGGCCGTCACAGCCGAGCACAACCGTTTCACCACGAAACCGGGAGGTCACGCGATGAGCACCACGCCGCTCTACGCCGTCGAGCCGACCGTTTGGGACCGCGCCGGTCGGCTCTCCGGGATTCTCGCCTTGCTCGCAGCGGGCGAGTGCGCCCCGGCTCTTGTCGCAGCCTTCGTCGTGCGCCAGGCGGACATCCCACCTGAGGTAGAGCTGCTGGAAGCCCGGGTCGGCGAGGGCGGCGCTCTTCTCCCTCGCCGATTTGACCGCCTATTCGGGCGACAGCGTCATGAGCAGGGTCCACGGTCGCCCGCCCCGGCTCAGGGCATGGTTACAAGCCCATCCCTGACCGGATGTCCGGAGCGGCCAGGGAGCTGGTAGGGTAAAAGTATGACCGTTTCGAAGGTGACCGTGAGCCTCGACCCAGCGGTCGCGCATCGGGCTCGCCAAGACGTCGCAGAGGGAAGGGCCAAGTCCGTGAGCGCCTGGCTCAACGAGGCCGGGCAGGCCCGGATGGAAGGGGAGGACTTGGCGGCTGTCCTGACGGACATCTTCAACCAGACCGGCGGACCGCCGAGCGAGGAGGAGTTGGACCGCGCACGGCGGCGCCTGGCGCTGGCCGAGCGGCGATGAGCCTGGTCCTCGACGCTGGGGCGCTGATCGCCGTGGACCGGGGAGACCGTGACACCGCAGCGATCATCGAGGTGGCGCGACGAGGACAACGGGACATAGTCGTACCGGCGGGTGTGGTGGGCCAGGTGTGGAGAGGTAGTGGTCGACAAGCCAGGCTGGCCCGGCTGCTCAACGCCCGCGACGTGCTCGTCGAGGCACTGACGGATGCCCGGGCTCGGGCAGCAGGAGTTCTCTGTGGATCGGCGGGAACGGCCGATGTAATCGACGCCTCGGTCGTGCTCGCCGCACGCCACCACCACGCCACCGTGGTCAGCTCCGACCGGGCTGACCTCCAGGTTCTGGACCCGGCTGTTCCCGTGGTGGACTGTTGACCCTGGTAGCCGTGTCCCGCAGGCGGATAGGGCAGCGGTACAGAGCCTGAGGAGTGGACCGCCGGTATGGCGTGAGGCGCCACCGGTCACTCGACCACGCCACGGTCACGGTCGACGCACCGGCATGGTGAACGCTACGTGGACGCGATGAGGACGGCGACGGTGACAAGCCAGGCCGTCATGCTCAGGTAGAAGATTCGCTCAACCAGGCCGAAGCTCCCCGCGCCGGCGCGGCGGGCGAGGGCCATGGTGACCAGGGAAACCAGCATCGCTGCCGCCAACGGACCGCTCACCGCGCCGAAGGCCCCGCTGACGTGATCGTGGCCGAGCGTCCGGGAAAGGTCGGCTGTCGCGAGGGCCACGGCGACGAAGGCGCACATGGCCAGTTGACCGTGATGACGTCCGGTGTCGCTACGTTCGGCACCGGGGGCGTCCATGGGGAACCAGGTGATCCCGGCGCGCGACACGGCGAAGACGCAACAGAGGACGACCACCAACTGGCTCGGTCGAGGCAGGGCGGCGATGCCGATGGCGGCGCCGACGCCGGCGAGCCCGTAGGCGAGCGTCTGAACCCGGTAGCCGGCCTTGAACCTGGTGATGCCGTACTGGCTGACCGGGTTGCGCAGCGGCGAGAGCCCGCTCGGCCTCAGGTGCAACAGCACCAGGGCGACAACCCCGATCGAAAGGCCCGAGGCGATCAGCGCGACGCCGGCGTCTCTCACCCCCGGCTCCGGCCCGGCTCAGCGATGGCTCGCATAGGTGACCTCCGCGGCCCGGACGTCTTCGACCAGGTTGCCCAGGGCCAGGTTGATGTCGTCGAGGCGGTAGCCCCAGGCCGGGCCGAGCGACTGGGTGACCACCGGCCGGCCGGCGGGGGCGAGGGTTGCGACCTGCAGCCAGGTGGCCCCGCCCTCGCTGCGACAGGTGGCCGAGTAGAGGCCGGGGTAGGTGACCCAGTGAGTGGTGATCGGCGGGGGCGGCGGGGCCGACTGGGCTCTGAGGAAGTAGGGGTCCAGGGCGGCAGTGCCGCCGCCGATTGCGGCCGGGTTCACGCAGGCGACCTGCACGCCCTCGGTCGCTCTCTGGTCCGACTGCAGGCTGACACCTCGGCCGGGTGCGGTCGGCGCCTGTCCATCCAGCACTCCAAGGGCCGCTACACGCACTTCTTCTGCCTCGGCCAGAAGAACGACCCCGCCGGCACCTGCCGGGAACGCTACGTCGCCGCCTGCGACCTCGAAGCCCAAGTCGAACAGCTCTACGCGTCCATCCAGCTCCCGGCCACCTGGGCCGAGCGCCTGCGCGAAGAGCTGGACGCCGAGGTGATTGAGCGCCAGCGGGCCGACGCCAACTTGAGCGAATGGCAGGAGTTCAACGCCGCGGTTCTTCACCCGCCTCGACGTCCGCGACGGCCGGCTCTGCCACGAGGAGTACCGGCCGCCCTTCGACGGCATCTTCAACATGCCCGAGTTCGATACGGGCCACGAGACGAGAGCGGACGACGGGATTCGAACCCGCGACCCCAACCTTGGCAAGGTTGTGCTCTACCAACTGAGCCACGTCCGCAGTCGGCTTGGACGCTAGCAGATCACCGGCCCCGGGCGCGAAGGGCGAAGGCGCGGACGGTCCCGAGGCCCTGGAGCGGCCGCAGGCGGACGCGGCGCAGCTCGAAGCCGGCGTCACCGGCGAGCGAGCCGGCGAGGCCGGCGTCGACGAGAGCGGTGCCCGCCCGGGCAGCGTCGGTGAGCCGGCTGGCCGTGTTGACCGTAGAGCCGTACAGGTCGCCGTGATGGCTGAGGACCGGGCCCCACGCCACGCCGACGTGCACGGCCGGCGCGCCGGGGCGCTCCCCGGTCGCCACCAGGGCGAGGGCGACCTCTGCTGCGCGCCCGGGGTCTTCCACGCTCCACATGACCTCGTCGCCGATGAGCTTCACGACCCGGCCGCCGGCGGCGGCCACGAGGTCGGCCCCGACGGCAGCGAACTCGTCGACGAGCCCGGTGAGCTCCTCCTCGGTGGCCGCCGCCGTGACGGCGCTGAAGCCGGCGATGTCGGCGAAGCCGACCGCGAGGGGCGCCAATGTCTGCTCGTCCGCTTCGAAGGAGAAGGCGGCCCGCTCCACGGCGGCGAAGAGGTGACGGCGGTAGAGGTAGGAGAGCAGCTCGTCGAGCAGGGGCATCGGGTCGGCACCCCCGTCGACCAGAGCGGACAGCAGGCTGCGCCCGCCGGCTGGCGCGGTGATGGCCTCGACGTGGGAGGCGGCGATCGTCGACAGCGCCTGGCTCATCACACGGGTCTGCTTGACGAGGTGGGCGGCGTCGATGGTGCCGTCGGCGAGCAGCTCGCCGGCCCGCCGCAGCGCCTGGCCGTCGCGCCCCGTCAGCGACGCCTCGTCGTCGGGGACTTGCGGGAAGCCCATCGCCAGCCACAGCTGCCTGGCGAGCCCTTCGGCGACACCGGCATCCTCCCAGACCTCCGGCGGCGTGAAGCGCGGCCCGGAACCGAGGATGAGGGCCTCGGCCCGGGCAAGCAGAGCGGCGCGCCCGGGCGGCTGGTCGAGGTCGGGCCCGCTCACGCTGCCAGTCTCCCCCGGCGCCGCCGCGGCGAGCAAACGGCGGCCTCCGGGCCGGCCGGGTAGGGTCCCGGCCACCGAACGGGAGGTGCGGACATGGGCATACGGGCAGTGGTGGCATCAGCAGAGGGCCCGGCACGGCTGACCGAGCTCGAGGAAGCGGACCTGCCCGAAGGTGACGTGACCGTCGATGTCGCCTACTCCTCGCTCAACTACAAGGACGGCCTGGCGGTGACCGGGCGAGCCCCGATCGTCCGGCGGCCCCCGCTCGTCTGCGGCATCGACCTCGCCGGCACGGTCACGGACTCCTCCTCGCCGCGCTGGTCGCCGGGCGAGGAGGTCGTCGTAACCGGGTGGGGGTTGTCGGAAACCCACCCGGGAGGCTACACGGGGCGCCAGCGGGTCCGCAGCGAGTGGCTGGTGGCCCGACCACCGGGCCTGACCCTCGCCCAGACGATGGCGGTCGGTACGGCGGGGCTCACCGCGATGCTGTGCGTCCTCGCCCTGGAGGATGCCGGCCTCCAGCCTGGTGCGGAGGGCCCGGTCCTCGTCACCGGGGCAGCGGGCGGCGTTGGCAGCGTCGCCGTCGCCGTCCTCAGCCGGCTGGGCCACCGGGTGGCGGCGTCGACCGGGCGCCCGGAGCTGCACGACTACCTGAGCGGCCTGGGCGCGGCGGAGATCGTGGCTCGCGACGAGCTGGCACGAGACCCCGGCCGTCCCCTCGAGTCGACCCGCTGGGCGGCGGCGGTGGACACCGTCGGCAGCACGACGCTGGCGTCAGCGTTGCGCCAGGCCCGCTACGGAGCTGCCGTCGCCGCGTGCGGCCTCGCCGGTGGTACCGACCTGCCGACCACGGTGCACCCGTTCATCCTCCGCGGGGTGCGACTGCTCGGCGTCGATTCGGTCATGTGCCCCACGCCCCGGCGCGAGCAGGCGTGGGGCCGGCTCGCAACGGACCTCGACCCGGACCTGCTCGACGGCATGACGACGGTCGAGCCGCTCGGGGCGCTGCCGAGGCTGGCCGAGGACATCCTCGACGGCCGCACCCGGGGGCGGGTGGTCATCGACGTGCGGGCGTGAGCGGGGTCGGCCCCGATGGTTCGGACGGCGAGGCCCAGGGGGGAGCGGGCCCCGACGACGCTGCGATGCGGGCGGTGCTCGGGCGCTTCGCCAGCGGGGTGACCGTGGTGAGCGGGATCGGCCCGGAGGGCCCGGTCGGCTTCACCTGCCAGTCGTTCTTCTCCCTGTCCCTTGCCCCGCCGCTCGTGGCACTGGCGCCGTCGCGCCTGTCGGTGAGCTGGCCGCACATGCACACCAGGGCGGCGTTCACGGCCAGCATCCTGACCGACAGGCAGGAGGCCCTGGCCCGGGCCTTCTCGGTGAAGGGCCGGGACAAGTTCCGCGGTGTCGGCTGGGCGCCCGGCACCAACGGCGCCCCCCGCATCCAAGACGCCTTGGCGTGGGTCGACTGCCGTGTCGAGCGGGTCCACGACGGGGGTGACCACCACCTCGTCATCGGCCGCATCCTCGCCGTCGAAGTCGGCGACGGCGAGCCGCTCGTGTTCTACCGGGGCGGGTTCGGGTCCTTCCGGGCGTGAACCCCGGGGCGCGCAACGCTGTAGGCCACGCGGAGGCTATCGTGGAGGTGACGCCGAGGTGTCGCCCGGCCGGTTTCCGGCCAGGGGATGCCGGACGGGGCGGAGAGCAAGCCGGGCGGGAGCCCGGAGGAGAGTTCGGCCCTCGGGGCCGGAGTGACATGGGCCGCACGGCCCGACGGCGGTGGAGTGCCGCCTGGGGTCGATCGGGCGGCACGTAGCGGAACTGGAGAGACAACTGGACCCCAACACGTTCGAGGCCGCCGTCGCCGCCCACGCGGCAGGGGTCGCCTCGGCGAGCGAGCTGGAGTTGCTCGCGGCCCATCCGGACGACTGGACCAGGGTGCTGCGGCAGCTCGTACACGAGACCGACGACGCCGTGCGATCGGTGCAGCGCATGGCGGGGGACGAGCGCGAGCAGGTCCTCACCGATCTGCGCCAGGAGCGGGCCCGGCTGTCCGAGGTCCTCCTCGAGCGCACCGGGGACCGGATCGACGGAGTCGGCGAGCCGACGGTGGCCCCGGCAGCGCAGCCGGAACGGGCGGACGCCTGTGCCGCGCCTGGCGACCGCCCGCTGCTCCAGGCGTCCTGGGCGGACGGCAGGGTCGTGGTGTGGGCGGGGGGTCCGGGGGCGCCGGCCGGCGGCCATGACGTGGTCGAGCGCCTCCTCGGCCAAGCGGATGCCGGCGGCATCGGGTGGGAGCGCCACGGCGCGGTGCCGCTCCCGGGTGGCCAGATGGCCGAGGCGCGCTCGGCGCCGATCGCCCAGACGCTCGGATGGCTGGTGGGGGTCGGATCGGGCCAACTCCCCGCCGAGGGCGCCGGCCCGAGCCTGCACTGGCTCGGGGAGGCAGCGGTGTGGGCCACGCAGCTGGTCGCCGAGGGGCGGATGGTGCCCGTGCTCCGCGGCTCGACCACCCCCTCCGGCGGAGGGCGGCACGCCACGGGCAGGCACCGGGTGCGGTGGGTGCCGGCCCTGGTCGACCGGGAGCGCCTGGCGAACCTCGCGGCGGCCATGCCCGGCTGCGTCGGCGCCCTCCAGGCGACCCCGCAGCCCGACGGCTTGCTGCGGGCGGTGCTGGCGGCGGTCGTCGACGCCGTGTCCCGGGCCGGGGCGGCCCGCCTGGTGGCTCCCGCCGCGGCTCCCGAGGCGGTCAGCCGGGTGGAGGTGTCCGAAGCGGTGCTCTCGGGCCTCGACGGCCGGCCGTTCATCGCCTCAACGGACGTGGCGGGGCGGCTTGCCGAGGACCTGAAGCGGTGGGCGGCGCCGGTCACAGCGGCGACGCGCGTCGGCCTGTCGGTAGCGCTCGACCCGCCTGCCGACCACGGCGGTTGGCTGCTCAGCGTGCAGGTGACCGGCGTCGACAAGCAGCCGTTGGCGGTCGAGCACGCCCTCGTCGTCGCCTCGGGTGCGAAGGCGCAGCAGGTCGAAGCCCAGATGCGACGCCTCGAGCGGCTCCTGCCTGCGCTCCGAAGGCCGTCGACCCGACGGGGGCAGGTGGTCCTCGACGTCGAGGAGGCCACCGACCTGATGTTCCGTGCGGGTCCGGTCCTCGCTTCCACCGGCTTCGACGTGTACTTCCCGAAGGTGTCCCGGCGGCGCCCGAGCCCGCAGCTACGCCTGTTCGCCGAGGCGATGAGCGGCCCCTCGCAGGTGGGGATCAACCAGCTGGCGGCGGTGCGGTGGTCCGTGCTGTTCGACGACCTCGAGCTCGATGCCGCCGCCGTCGCCAGGCTGGCGTCGGAAGCGGCGCCGCTGGTGCAGGTGCGGGGCCGGTGGGTGCACATCGACCGCGCCGACCTGGTCGCTGCGGCCGACGCCCTGGCCGAGCGGGCCGGCATCACGGAGCTGTCCGGCGCCGCCCTCCTCCGCCACGCCGTCGGCCTCGAGGGCTCGCCGCTCGGCGGGGCGCTTCGCGTCGACGGCAACGGCTGGGCCGTGGAGCTGCTGCGTGGCGCCCGCACGTCACCGCCGGCGCCGATCAGCAACCCGGATGGCTTCGTGGGCGAGTTGCGCCACTACCAGGCCGACGCGCTCGGCTGGCTCGCCTTCCTCGACCGCGCCGGGCTCGGCGGCTGCCTGGCGATGGACATGGGGCTCGGCAAGACGCCGACGGTCCTGGCCCACCTC
>JAJZBS010000064.1 GCA_021851885.1 Actinomycetes bacterium
GTGTCAGTTCGGTGGAGTCAGTGGGACAGAGGTCCCGAGGCCAGCGGGACAAAGGTGCCGGAGCCGGGCCGAGAAGTGGGACAGAGGTAGTGAGGCCAGAGTGAGACAGAGGTGCCGAAACACCACAGTCCTGAGAGATCACATTGGTGGCGGGGGCAGGATTTGAACCTGCGACCTTCGGGTTATGAGACCTATCTGGCCTGTCTGACCCGTTATCCGGGGTGGTCTCCTGTAGTGCCGATTTTGCCTCTGACCTGGGCTTATGTGGGTCGCTGCCGATCTGACCTCGGATGCCGTTCCGGACGATCTCCCGCCGATTGGTGAGATTTTGGTGGGATGCCCCGCAGACCTCGGAAGGTCCCCGGTCGGGCCATCGCGGTCGGTCGAATGGCCCATTTTCGACCTTCGGGTTCTTGCGGGTCACCACCGACCCGGCGTCTCTCGTGCCGGTGGGACGCGATGGGATGCGGCCTGGCCCTGGTGGGATTCGGTGGGATGAGGGAGGCACTGCCGGGCCACGGGTACCCCTGGGCTCCGGTGTCTTCGGATCGGTGGGTGTACTCCCCCGGCGGGTCGGCTCTGGCCTCAAGCCGTGCAAGGAGGACGGACGTCCCCTCGGGCCTCCGCCATGGCCGGTGGTGTGGGTCACCTCCATGAATCCACTCTCACGGGAGGGCACCACGATGGCCCCGACAACTTCACTCCACTCCTTCTTCCGAGCGCTCACCGGGCACTCGTGCCGGACAGCGTCCCACCCGGACGCCGTACCGGAGGCAGGGCTCAACCTGCCCAGACGGATCGACGACCCGGCATCGGCTGCGCGGGTCGCACGGGACCTGCTCCGCTCCCGCCGGGAGGACGTGACACTCGTCCTCTACATGGACGACCGTCACCGCTTCGTCGGCCACGCCGTCGTCGCCGTCGGCTGGGTCCAGGCAGCTCGGCTCTCCGCTCACCCGGTACTCCTCGGGGCGCAGGCGTGCCGGGCGACGGGCTCCATCCTCGTCCGCTACCGCCGCTACGCGGCTCTCAGCGCCACGGAAGCCGAGCAGGCGTCCTTCTGTGCCATCGCTGCTGCGTGCGGCCGTCACGGGCTCGCTGTGGTGGATCACCTGGTGGTCGGCCCCGGCGGCTTCAGCTCGGCCTGGTCGGGCCGCTCCTGACGCTGTTCAGCGGGACGATCGGCGGTTCGTCCGCCGGGTCGTCGGGCGAGGCGCTGCTCCCTTTGACGTTTGGGGAGTGGAGCGCTCGTGCGCTGGCACCCGCGTCCGGTCTGCCCGCGTGTACGGATGGACGTAGACGATCTTCTTGCCCTTCTCTGTCTCGGCCATATCTGTTACACCTCCGTGGGTTCCCAGCCGATGCTACGGGAAGTATACTGGGAAGGTGACGATGACCATGACGCCGTTCGGACCGTCGGTGCAGGAAGTGCCGCTGACCAGGGCTCCCCTGGTGAACGTAATCGCTCAGGTGCGCTTCCCGGCGGTAATGAAGATCGAAGACAGCGCGTTCGTGGCGAACTTCCAGGAGGCGATCCGGGCGGACTACCCGATCCTCCGGCCGGAACGGCAGCTCGGCGTCCTGATAGGGCCGGGAGGGGTCCAGCCGCAGGATGCTGGGACTGTATGGCGCTTCGAGACGAAGGACCCGGATGCCTGGCAGGTGACGCTGGCGCCGACCTTCGTGTCGCTCTCCGCGAAGCGGTACACGCGCCGGAGCGACCTTCTTGCTCGCCTGACGGTGGTGCTCCACGCCCTGGAGGGCTGGCTGCACCCGAACGTCTGCGACCGCATCGGCGTCCGATACGTGGACCGGGTGACAGGCGAGCAGCTCGCTCGAATCAGCACGCTCGTTCGTCCGGAGATACTCGGCGTCGCGGGGGATGAGGCTGCACTCGGCAGCGCGGAGGTCGTACACGCCCTATCGGACTCGCTGTTCCGACTCGACGATTCCTCGCAGCTACGTGGCCGATGGGGCAGGCTTCCCGCCGGTGCAACGTATGACCCAGGCATCGAGCCAGCGCGGGAACCGTCGTGGGTGCTCGACCTTGACCACTACACCTCGCAACAAGAGGACTTCGACCTCGCCACGATCGGTGGGAAGGTCGCTGACTTCTGTGACCGCATCTACACGTTCTTCCGCTGGGCAGTCACTAACGCGTTCCTCGATGAGTTCGGAGCAGAACGATGAGCCCACAAGTCCAGGCACGACCGAGCGCCCGTCTCGACGACTCTGACGTTGAGGGGCCTTGGGCGATCCTTCCGATCGCCGACACGCTCATCGAGCGCAGGTCCTCAACGACGACGAGGCTCGGGATGCCCTTCGTCGTCCACGATCTCGACGATGTGCTCCTCGGCGCCGAGCGCATGACCGGCGGTGCAGTGAGCTGGAGCGACCAGTTCTGGCGCATTGACGTCAGTTCGACGGAGACCGGCATCACCTACGCCAGCACTCCTCGGCCCGTACGTGAGGAGGTACAAAAGCTCCGCGACGAGATCGCCCGCCGCACGCGTCTGACCCGCGAGCAGATCGCTCGTGCTCTCGGTGTCGATCGCCGGTCACTGAGCGCCTGGGTCAAAGGCGAAAGTGCCCCCAGCCCGGACAAGTTGGAACGTCTGCAACTCCTGGCGGATGTGGTTAGGGACATCGACGCGACCGAGCCAGGAACTGCCACGGAGGTGTTGCTGAGCCGCACCGGAGGACAGGACCTTCTCGATCACATAGCCTCTGGTCGCTTCACTCATCCACGTGACTGGCAAGCATTGCGCGGATCGCCCTCGGTGACGATCGTGCGCCGTCGTTCGCCCAAGCGACCGCTTCATCAGAACGCGCTCGATGCCTACCTACGGGGCGAGCTTCGTCCCCTCGGACGCGCCGCCACCATCCATCCTGAATCCGACTACGAACAGGACCTATCGCGGGCCGAGCGCCTCATGCTTGACGAGCCGGTCCGGAGGAGCCGCAGGGGCTACCGATGATGAGTCCGGACGACTTCTACGAGTGGCACGACGAGCCACGGCAGGGCGACATCGTGCTGTGTGGCGTCTCGCGGATCATTGCAGACGATCGCCACAGTCCTCCGCAGTGGGAGTCGCTCGATGCTCACTTCGTGCAGATCGACGACGCCTGGGACACGGGGCGCCCGCTTGGGATCGCGGCTGGCATCGGCCTGGCGATGGTGGTGACGCATGACTGCCAGCTCGACAAGGAATGGAACCAGCGGGTCCGGGAGCTTGAGCGAAGCGGAATGACGCTTGATCGTGCCGAACGTGAAGCCGCCTCGGATGTAACCCTCGACCGCACCCTGGTTGTGAGTCCACTCGTCGATCCGAGCGAGCTGCGTGGCGGGCGTGGAAACCTTCTCGCGGGCAGAGTCATCGGCTACCTGCCGGTCCCGGCACATCCCGACGCCCTCGTCGCCGAGTGTGTTGCAGACTTGACCTATCAGTGCACCGTAGATCGGCTCGACGTTGCCAAGATCGCCTCCATCAGCGAGACGGCGCGGAAGCAGCTCCGCTATGCGCTCATCCAGTTCGATGCCCTCCGCACCGCAGACCTTGGGTTCGAGGTCGAAGCGGTTGTTGGCCGAACGATCCAGAAGGTCGAAGTTCCAGCTCGTAATCCGCTAACGGTCCGCCTCCAGCTGGATGATGGTCAGGTCATCCAGCTGCTCCAGCAGCCGGGTGCGCCAGATCAGGAGACCGGACGAACCGGTGACTTCTTCAGCTCGGAAGGGGCCGTCTGATGGCGCGACAAAGCCGGAACGGCGAACCGCTCGGCTTCGAGGACACCCTGTGGAAGGCAGCTGACAAGCTCCGCGGGTCCATGGACGCGAGCGAGTACAAGCACGTGGTCCTGGGGCTGGTCTTCCTCAAGTACATCGATGACGCCTTCACGGAGCGACGGGAAAAGCTCGCTGCCGACCTGGCGGAGGAAGGGATCACGGGCGAGCACGCGGACGACCTCTTGGAGTCCCGCGACGAGTACACGGCGGAGGGCGTCTTCTGGGTCCCTCCCGAGGCCCGCTGGGAGTTCCTCCAGTCGAAAGCGAAGCAGCCCGAGATCGGGAAGCTCATCGACTCAGCCATGGATGCTGTTGAAGTCGTGAACCCGAGCCTTCGAGGGGTGCTTCCGAAAAACTACGCCCGTCCGAGCCTGGACGTCCGTCGCCTTGGCGAGCTGGTTGACCTGATCGCTGGTCTCGGGCTCGGTGCTACCGAGCACCGGGAGAAGGACCTCCTCGGCCGGGTGTACGAGTACTTCCTCGGCCGCTTCGCCTCGCAGGAAGGGAAAGGCGGAGGGGAGTTCTACACGCCCCGGAGCGTCGTCAAGCTCCTCGTCGAGATGATCGAGCCGTATCAGGGTCGAGTGTACGACCCGTGCTGCGGCTCGGGCGGCATGTTCGTTCAGTCCGAGCGCTTCGTCGAAGCCCACGGCGGAGGCCGCAACGACATCGCCGTATACGGCCAGGAACTCAACGACACGACCTGGCGGCTCGCCAAGATGAACCTCGCGATCCGCGGGATCGAGTCCGATCTCGGTCCTCGCTGGGGGGACTCATTCCACGAGGACCTGCACCCCGACCTCAAGGCCGACTTCATCCTCGCCAACCCGCCCTTCAACGTCTCGGATTGGGGAGGCGACCAGCTCCGAGAGGACGCTCGGTGGAAGTACGGCGCTCCACCGATGGGCAACGCGAACTATGCCTGGCTCCAGCTCATGGCCTCGAAACTCTCACCTCGTGGTGTCGCGGGAATCGTTCTTGCGAACGGCTCTCTCTCATCGCAGCAGTCCGGCGAAGGGGCGATCCGCCAGAAGATGGTCGAGGACGATCTCGTCGAGTGCATCGTCGCACTGCCAGGCCAGCTCTTCTACTCGACCCAGATACCGGCGAGCCTCTGGTTCCTCAACCGCAGCAAGCAGAATGGCCATGCGAAGGCTGTCTGGCGAGATCGCCGGGGAAAGGTCCTCTTCATCGACGCCCGCAAACTTGGGGCGATGGTGGACCGGACGCACCGAGAGCTGACCGACGACGACGTCGCAAGGATCGCCAGCATCTACCACGCTTGGCGTGGCGAGCCGGATGCGGGCGAGTACACGGACGTGCCCGGATTCTGCGCATCGGCCACGCTCGACCAGATTGCTGGGCACCGATTCGTTCTGACGCCGGGCCGCTACGTCGGAACCGAGGACGCTGAGGAAGACGACGAGCCGGTCGAAGAGAAGATCGCTCGGCTGAGGACGGAGCTGTACCAGGCGTTCGAGGAGAACGATCGGCTGCAGGAGCGGGTGCGAGAAGCGTTGGAGAGACTGGATGTCTGAACGCATCTGGACATCGTGCTCGTGGGGAGACCTCGCCGTTCTTGAATATGGCAAGGCGCTGCGGGACTACAGAGACGGCAGTGGAGATACTCGCGTCTACGGAACGAATGGCCCGATTGGCTGGACTGATGGAGCCCAGGGAAGCGGTCCTACGGTAGTGGTTGGACGGAAGGGCGCCTATCGCGGAGTGCATTATTCGCCCGGACCATTTTGGGTAATTGATACTGCCTATTGGCTGCGGCCAACTGCCAAGATAGACATGCGGTGGGCTTACTACCAGCTCTTGACGCAAGACATAAACGGACGCGACAGCGGTTCAGCAATCCCATCTTTGAGCCGCTCAGATTTCGCAACTCTGGAGGTTGCCCTCCCTCCACTCGCTGAGCAGCGTGCGATCGCTGAAGTGCTCGGAGCGCTTGATGACAAGATCGAGGCGAATCGACGGGTTGCCTCCCGCTGTGAAGAGCTGGCTGCGACTCTCGCTTCCCTTCACCCTCCGAAGCTCGCGCTCAGCGCTCTGGCGCATCACCTCCACAACATGGTGTCACCAAGCGCGTTTGGGCTCGATCACGTCGAGCACTTCAGCCTGCCAGCGTTCGATTCCGGTGGTCTCCCAGTGATCGAAGCGGGATCAGACATCAAAAGTGGGAAGTTCAGGCTGGCAGGCTCTGCAGTCCTAGTCTCGAAGCTCAATCCCCACATTCCGAGGGTGTGGCTGGCACAGCCAAAAGGAGTTCGGCGAGCGGTGACTTCCACGGAGTTCGTAGTCCTCTCACCGAGAGATGCATGCCCTGTAGAACTCCTGTGGGCAATGTGCAGAAGTCCACAGTTCTCTACCCACCTCTTGGAGATGGTGAAGGGTACTACGGGTAGTCACCAACGAGTAACTCCTGGGGACGTTCTGAGAATTGAGGTGCAAGACCCCCAGGACTTCTCCGATGCCGAACGCGACGCCATCGTCACCGCTGCCCGATTGTCGCACTCCCTCAGGCGAGAATCTGCGAACTTGGCTGCGGCGAGGAATGTATTGCTCCCAAAGCTGCTTGGTGGCGAGCTTCGTGTGAATCGTGTTGACAGTGACGTCTTGACGGAAACGTGCGTGTGAGTGAAGAAAGGAGGAGTCACAATGGCTAAGAAGACTGCGTCAGGAAAGGGCGGTGGGGGTATCCCGTGGATTCCTTGGGGATCGATCATAAGCATGGTCTTACCTGTACGGAAATGCCCGAAGTGTCAGAAGCGGACGACCTGGCTTCCCTGGTGCCATAACTGCGGCCATCGTGGCTGGTCGTGAGGGACGGGTAGTGATGTGAAGTCCTTCATCGCAGAGTCCGGCGTTGAGGAGGTCTGCCTCGATTACCTCGCAGACCTCGGCTGGGACGTGTGGTACGGACCACAGATCGCACCTGGCGAGGTACTGGCCAAGCGATCCACCTATCGCGAGGTGCTTCTGGAGGACCGCCTCCGGACGGCCGTCGCCACGCTGAACCCCGCGCTCACTCCCGCTGTCATCGATGAGGTCATCGGGACGGTGCGCCGCCCTGAGAGCGCCGACGTCCTTGCCGAGAACTGGCGCATCTACCGTCTGCTCACGACGGGGGTTCCCGTCGAGCGGCGGACTGCAGATGGAGAATCCCGCCACGACGTCGCCTGGCTCGTGGACTTCGATCACCCGGATCGCAACGAGTTCGTGGCTGTCAACCAGTACACGGTGGAGGGCGACCAGAGCACCCGCCGTCCGGACATCGTGCTGTTCGTGAATGGGCTGCCGCTTGGCGTCGTGGAGCTGAAGGTTCCCGGAGAGGAGCGGGCCACGCTACGAGGAGCGTACGACCAGCTCAGGACCTACGCAGCCGAGATTCCGGCGCTCCTGGCCTACAACGCAGTGTCGGTCACCTCGACGGGAACCCAGGCCCGCATGGGTCCAGTCTCCGGTCGCTTCGAGCACTACGCCCCGTGGAAGACGATCGACGGCAAGAGGCTTGCTGCCCCTGGTACCCCTGAGATGGAGGTGCTCGTCCGTGGTGCCTTCGACCACGGCCGGTTCCTGGACTTGGTTCGCAACTTCATCAGCTTCTCGGATGAGCGAGGTGGTGTTGTCAAGCGGCTCGCCAAGTACCACCAGTTCCATGCCGTCAACAAGGCGATCGATGCCACGGTCTCCGCACTCGACCGTGGGGATGGTCGGGCTGGTGTGGTCTGGCACACCCAAGGGAGCGGCAAGAGCCTGGAGATGGTCTTCTACGTTGGGAAGATCATGCGCCATCCGGCCATGGCGAACCCGACCGTCGTGCTGCTCACGGACCGCAACGATCTCGATGACCAGCTCTTCAACGAAGTGTTCGCTCCGACCCGGACGCTTCCTGAGGCTCCCGTACAGGCCGAGTCCCGCGAACATCTCCGAGAGCTGCTCCGAACGAAGGCGTCGGGCGGCATTGTCTTTTCGACGATGCAAAAATTCGGCCTCACGAAGGGAGACCGCGACGCAAACCGGTCGTTCCCGCTCCTCTCGGATCGCCGCAACATCGTGGTGGTAGCTGACGAAGCCCACCGAACCCAGTACGACCTCATCGACGGGCTTGCACGGAACTTGCGGGACGCTCTTCCGCATGCAGCCTTCATGGGCTTCACCGGCACCCCGATCGAGACGGCGGACAAGGACACGAGAGCCATCTTCGGCGAGTACGTCGATGTGTACGACCTCACCCAGGCCGTGGAGGACGAGGCGACTGTACGGGTGTACTACGAAGCCCGCCTTGCGAAGGTCGATCTTCCTGATGAGGGTCGCGCCGCCATCGACGAGGAGTTCGAGGACGTCACCGAACTCATGGAAGTAGAACCGAGGGAGCGCCTCAAGACGAGGTGGGCTCGCATCGAGGCCATCGTCGGAGCAGAGAAGCGCATCGCCGAGGTAGCCCAGGACATCGTCGAGCACTGGGAGAAGCGACAGGCCGCAGAGGTCGGCAAGGGGCTCATCGTCTGCATGAGCCGCCGTATCTGCGTGGACTTGTACGACCAGATCGTGAAGCTTCGGCCCGACTGGCACTCTACGGACGACACGGCCGGGAAGATCAAGGTCGTCATCACGGGTTCCGCATCTGATGGCCCCGAGCTGAACCGCCACGTTCGCAGCAAGGATCGGCTTGCTGCTCTGAAGCAGCGAGCGAAGGACCCGGACGATCCCCTGGAGCTGGTCATCGTGCGGGACATGTGGCTCACGGGGTTCGACTCGCCGTCGCTCCACACGATGTATGTGGACAAGCCGATGCGGGGAGCCGGACTCATGCAGGCGATCGCTCGGGTCAACCGGACGTTCCGGGACAAGCCCGGTGGCCTGGTCGTGGACTACATCGGAATTGCCGAGAGCCTCCGAGCTGCGCTCGCGGATTACACGGACCGCGATCGTGCGCGCCAGGAGGTTGGCGCCCCGATTGACGAGGCGCTTGCTCTCCTCCAGGAACACCACGAGGTCTGTTGTGAGTTGCTGTACGGCTGCCCGTGGAGGGAAGCGCTGGATTCGGGAAGCGACCAGGCCCGGATCGAAGCGATCATGGCAGCACTGGAGCACCTCCTCGGCGGCGTGGACATGGAGCTTTCCGAGCGTTTCCTCCAGCACGTCCGAGTAGCGACTCAGAGCTTCACCCTTGCCGTGTCGTCACCGGACGCTGCTCCGTACCGGGACGACTTGGCCTTCTTCCAGGCGGTCGCTGTCGAGCTGCGCCGGGCACGGGCAGATGATCGGGCTGCGAGCGATGACCACGTCGAGCTGGAGACCGCCATCCGCCAGGTCGTCTCTGACGCTGTGACCTCGGCTGGAGTCATCGACATCTATGCGGCCTCTGGTATCGGACGACCGGACCTCAGCATCATCGACGAGGAGTTCGCCAAACGTCTTTCAACGAACCCCCACCCGAACGTCCAGATCGAACTTCTACGGCGTCTGCTCTCTGGAGAAGTCCGCTCACAGTCGAAACGGAACGTCGTCGCCGAGCGGAAGTTCTCCGAGATGCTGGAACGGGCGATGCACTCCTACAACAACCGCTCGCTTACCGCTGCTGAGGTGATCGCCGAGCTGGTGGAGCTGGCGAAGGAGATGAAGGGCGAGCACGACCGAGGAGAGACCCTCGGGCTCCGCGACGACGAACTCGCTTTCTACGACGCTGTCTGCCAGAACGATTCCGCAGTCATGGAACTCGGTGACGACGTTCTCAAGAGGATCGCCCAGGAGTTGGTGGATGTCGTACGGGCGAACGCGACGGTGGACTGGGACAGGAAGGAACAAGTGCGGGCATCCCTGCGGCGGCATATCCGTCGGCTTCTTACGAAGTATCGCTATCCGCCCGACAAGCAGGAGGCGGCAGTCCAGCTCGTGATGCAGCAGGCCGAACTCATGGCAGCGGGGGTCGCACCGTGAACGAGTCCGGTCAGCTCCCGCCTGCCGACGTCATTGCACTTGTTGAAGTCGAGCCCACTCTCTGGGTGCGTGTTGGTGCTGTGCGCCAGCAGGACCACTGGGATGCCACGCACGTCGAGATGACGAGCGGCGTTGCACCGGCAAGCTGGGCATCGCGTCGGTGGTCATACGACGAGGTCGTCTTTCTCTCATGTGAGATATCGGGCTCTGAGGGTGCAGCATGGCTACGGTCCCACGAGGCGGAGATCGACGGCGTCACGGTCCGGCTCGCCGACACGGCGGAAGGCCACACGCTTCAATGGCACAAGCGATCGAGCCTGCAGAAGTACGGGTTCTTCGACCCGCTGCCCTGGCCATCCACGCTGTACGACTTGGCATCCCAATCGTTGGCATCCGGTCCCGGCTTCGGTTCCCTCATCGGAGACGGCCCATCCTTCGTGTCATTTGCACAAGCAGTAGCCGCGTACTTCGGGTGCGCTCTCCCTCCGGGTGGCTCTGTTGATCATGCGACGCCGGTGTTCCAACTGACGGACCTCCGGGGTCGCATCGCGAAGGTCATGCTCGGGTCGGCAGAGGTCGAGGTTCACATTGAAGGGAACGGGCTTCACGGCATGGTCGTGGAGCTTGCGTCCGTGGCACCGGGGCCATCGGAAGCGCTGTCAGCCGAATCGTCACAGGTCGTGCGATTCCCACTGCCACATGGACTGCCGACCGGGGCATGGGTCGTCTTGAAAGAGCGGTCGGAGTGGATCGACCGGAAGTTCATCAACTACCCCAACACCCTGAACGCTGACCCCGGCGTCGAGTTCGTCGTCGAGCCGATGACCGAACTCCAAGCGCTGATATCCGGCGGTGAAGGACCAACGGTGGAGTTCAAGAGCATTCTGCCGCCGTCTGGGAGCGATCTTCGCAACAAGGTATGTGCGATTGTGGCTGCATTCGCGAATGGTGATGGTGGCCACATCCTGTTCGGTGTAACGGACGGTGGCGCGATCGTTGGCCTCAGCGGGGTCGATATTCAGAAGGAGTGCGACACGGTGGCACAATTCGTGTCATCGACCGTGACCCCGGTGCCTCACTTCCGAGTTGCCCGGGTATCCGAGGAAGGTGATGATGGGAGCGCCCTGGAGGTCATTGAGCTGACGGTCGATCAGGGTGATCAGCCGCCCTACGGGGTCGATCCGGCGCATCCGAAGTACTACGTCCGCCGTGGAGCGACGACGTTCGAGGCATCATCCGACCAGGTGCGAGCGCTTGCACGATCACGACCCCCGGCAGACCAGGCGTACCAGTCGCCGTACGGACTGCGCTTTCTTTAGGTCGCACAGTCCCGGCAGTCGGCCCAGGCGTATCGGCCGCCGTCAGGTTTGAACAGGACCAGCACAGTGAGTAACGAGAGTCCGGCCCACTCTGCCATCACAACCCTCGCGTACGATGAATGTAGCCGGGCGCGTCTGTTTCACCAGGGCCGGTGCAACTCGACCGTTCGTCGGAGAAGTACAGGGAAGTGAGATGTGGTAGACGACGCACACGCTGGAAGTGCAGGAGGGTCCGGAGGGGCCGAAGACCCGACGGCGTTCGCCAGTCCGCCCCGCACCGTCATAGACGAGCTTCGAGGTGACGCTGACACGATTCACGACCAGGCTTCCCTCCTCTTTCCTACGTTCGCAGCTCATCAAGAGGGAGAGCGGCAGCGCGCTGCGGAGCTGCAGGTGCTCGTACAGGGCATGGTGCGGCACCTTCACCTGCAGAACAGTTCTACTGCCACTCGTCTGCCGGATGCTGACGGTGTCTTTCCAGCGACGGCACTCTGGCGGGCTTCTCTTGTGGTCGTGGACGCGAACACGCTACGCAACGACATCATCTACGCGTGCCGGCACGAGGGAAAGCCAACGACGTTGGTGAATGGCGCGAACAGCGGGATGCTCCGCCTCTTCTGCGCACGTCACGTCCTCGAAGAGATCAAAGAGCACCACCGGGAGTGGTGCGACAAGGAGGATGTGGCGACCGCCGCGTTTGTGCAGCACTTCAATGCATCGTACGCACCCCTTCTTCGGGTTGTGCGTCAGGTTCCGGAAGGACTGTTGTCGGCCGAGGAACAAGATCGAGTGGAGAAACTACGCGGAGAGGACGCTGACGATATTCCATCCGTGACGCTGGCTTTATTGCTCCGGGCCTTCTACATGAGCGAAGACCGAAAGGCTATCCGAGCTGTGTACGGCCGTGAGTTCTCGCGCGACGAAGTGCGGGCCTGGCGGGAGGTCCTCAGCGCGGGCGGTGACGCTGGAGCCATCGGCACTCTATTCCACGCAGGAGCGATGCTCACGGGAGGACTGGGCCTTGGCATCTGGGGCATCTTCGACAAGCTCACGGGCAGTCTCAATCCGTGGCTCAAGTTTCTGATCGCCGTCGTGCTTGTTGGTGGTGGCGGATACCTCTATCACCGGATGCCAGAGGAGCGTCGGGTCGGCTTCCGAAACGGCGTCGGCCAGGCTTTCAGTGTCGTTGGTGCGTTCAGTGCCGAATACGTCCAGGCGATTGCTCGCGTGGACCGCGCACTACCAGCGGTTCCGAGCTGGCAGCAACTCGCTGGCGAGCAGCAACGAAGGACCGTGCTGACGCGCGCCTGTGTTCACGCCCTCGCCCGTGCTCAAGGAGATCAGTCCGCGGAAGAACTCGCGACTCTTCTCCCGGCGCTCGGAGTTGGACAGAGCGCCCCGCTGGTGCGCGAGGTGCTCTATAAGTACCCCGAGTGCTTTGAGCAGGTGTATCGCGGGAGGTGGCAGGTGGGAACCGCGCTGGTTCGTGCGAAGAGGAATGTTGAAGTGAAGGGCGATCAACCTGCCCAGCAGTCGGCGCAGTAGAAGTCGCCGTCGGGATCGTAGTGGTGGCCGTCGGGGTGGATGAGGTCGGTATCGACCGAGCACCCGCAGCGGTCGCAGAAGACCCACGTCACCTCTCGCCAGAGCGGACGTGGCGCCAGTAGCTCGAGCTTCTGCACAAGCTGCACGAGGTTGGCGTGGGCAGCGTCGTCGTCCGGAGCGGATGCGACGAGGTGGTACTCGACGAGCCCAGCGATGTCGGTGACGGTGTTGGTCATGATGGCGCTCCTCTCCCGTGTGGGTTCTTGGGCGCGCAACGGGCACGGAGCGGGAGCACGGGGTCCAGGGAAGAGGACGGAGTCCTCCGCGAGTACCGGAGCGAAGGACCAGCGGGTCCGCAGCGGCGGCTCGCAGCGCCTTGAGGCCGTGCGGCTCCGTGTGATCCTGGGAAGCACCGAACCCCACACGACGGAGAGCGGGCGTCATGGTACCGTCATGACGTCATGACGGATTAGTGGTAGAATCCAGGCATGGCAAAGAAGAAGACGACCGTCTACCTCGACTCCGACGTGCTCACGGCAGCGAAGGCTGCGGCGCTCACGTCCAACCGGTCCGAGAGCGCTGTCATCGAGGATGCGCTGCGGTCATATCTTCGGAGCGGCCACGGCGATGCAGTGCGGGACGAGCTGCAGGAGTTGCTGGAGCGGGTTGCCTCGACGAGCACCCTCGATGAGGACGCAGCGCTCGCGCAAGGCGTGACCGAGGTGCGTGCCGTCCGTCGGGAGCGGCGGGCACGAACGGTGAGCGGTGAATGATCCGCGCCGGATCGTCTTCGACACGAACGTCTTCGTAGCGGCTGTCACGTCGCGGGAGGGCGTGTCCGCTCGTCTGCTCCTTGCTGCGAGGGCTGGGCGGTTTCAGCTCGTCGTCTCGCCGGTGCTGCTCGACGAGCTGTCGGACGTGCTGGACCGCCCGAAGTTCCGGCGCTACCTGAGCATCGAGGATGCGCACCGGTTCGTGGATGCGATCCGGGAGGTGGTCGTCGTCGTGGACGATCCCCCGGAGGGAGACGATCCCATCACCGATGATCCCGACGACGACTTCCTCGTCCTCCTGGCGGAGGCTGCAAGTGCGGCCGTGCTGGTATCCGGGGACCCGGACCTCACCACGGTGCAGCGTCCGGGACTCGTCGTGATGACGCCCCGGGCGTTCCTGGAGGCCCTGGGCGACACGTGATGGCAGACATCCCCGGCAGGGCTCCGTGAGCCCCACCGGGGACGAACCCTGGTAGTTACGCCGCTGGGACGGCCGGAGCGCTCTTGGAGAGCGCCTGGAGCCGGTTGGCGACTATCTCGACAGTGCGTCGAGTGCTGCCGTCGGTGGCCTGCCACTGGCGTGAGCTGAGCCTGCCAGCCACGTACACGAGCCGACCCTTCGTCAGGTATCGGGTCGCAAAGTCGGCCATCTGGCCCCAGAGCACGATGTCGAAGAAGTCCGGATGAGACCCTGCCTGCACTGCGACCCGTGCGGTCGTGACGTGCTTGCCGGAAGCAGTCTCCCGAGGAGCAGGGGCTGCGACGAGGCGGCCGATGAGGGTGACTGCATTGACCGAGTCTCCCCGGCTCTGGCGGGATGCCGCCTTCGTAGCGGTCGTCGTGGTGGTTGTGTTGCTGCGCATTGTGTGCACCTCCGTGGTGTGTTGGATCGATGCCACGGTGGAGAGCAGGCCGACTGCCGCGCGGAATAGGTCACGCCGGAACGGCGTCTCGCTCTTGGGCCTTGCAGCGGACAAGGCAGCGGTCTGCTACCGGGGACGCTCGCGTCCCGTATGGCGTTCGAAGACGATCCACGCCTCCACGCAGGAGGTGCTGCGCAGCAGCGTCACCAGAGGCGAATCACGAACGGCCGTCAGGTCGAGATGGTCACGAGGTGAGCTGCAACACCTCGGCAAGCCTCTCCCGGGTCGGGTATCCGGGAGCACGTCCGGCAGCGTCGGCACAGCAGGGGTAGCTCCGGCAGGAGAGCCCGACGGGTCCGGATGGTCCGGGGAACGGGTCGTTCCCGTCGATGAGGATGGTCGGTGAGCCGTGGAAGCCAAGGAGCAGGGCGTCGTCATCCGAGCGGACTGGCGTCGTCGTCAGGGTGACGTCGTCGCGGCCGTCGATCAGCCTTCGCAGCTCGGCGAGGAGCGGCTCCAGGTTCGGGCAGTCTTCGGTGTGCAAGATGCTGACGTTCATGGCGATACCTCCTACGATGAGGGTACGCCTTCCAGTGCACTGGAAGGTCAAGGAGGTGAGGCATGAAGATCGGGGAACTGGCTGCGGCGAGCGGGGTCCCGGCGAAGACGATCCGCTACTACGAGGAGATTGGGCTCCTGCCCCCGGCAGAGCGGGAGGCGAATGGTTACCGCTCCTACGACAGGGACGCATTGCAGCGGCTCCGGTTCGTGCAGCATGCGCAGGCGGCCGGTCTGACCCTGCGGGAGATATCCCAGGTGCTCGCCATCCGTTCCGAGGGGCGGGCACCGTGCGTGCACGTGCGAGAGCTGCTGCACCACCATCTGGTGCAGATCGACGCCCGGCTTGCCGAACTTCGCGCTACCCGGCGTGAGCTTCAAGACCTTGCCCGGCATGCCGAGACCGTCGATCCGGCGTCGTGTCCGGAGGACGTCATCTGCTCGATCCTCGTGCGCGAGGGGTAAGCGGTTCCGTACGATTGCGGTAGCGACTGCCAATCCCGCTTCCGAGACGTCCCCACCATCATTCGTAGCCGCCTGTGTCGCAATGCTGGGGCTGGAAGTACCAGTTGCGACACTGGGGAGGAGACGGCTTACGCCGCCTCCTCCTGTGCTGCGGGCTCGAAGGCCCGGAGGATGGTCGCTGCGGTGCGCTGGATGCGCTCGCAGGATGCCTTGATACCGGCGATGGCTTGCTCGCCACCACCGGCCCAGGTTGCGACATAGCCGAAGGAGTAGTCGCTGCTGTCGAGTCCAAGTGACTGGCAAACGACGTAGGCCGTGGATTCGGCTTCCAGCTCGGCGAGTGCCCGGCTGTCGAACTGCTCGTGCAACAGGGCGTGTGCGATCTCGTGGGCGAGCGTCTTCACCCGCTGTGCGGGGGTGTTCCGGGTCTCGACCCGGATGCGGTGCTCGCTGTGCGTGCAGTCGCCGTTCGTGGAGCCGTCGAACTCGTGGTCCTCGACCGCGAAGCCGATGGACCTGGCGACGCTGAGGAGCGTCGTGTAATGCCCGGCAGGGTCGTCGCCGTCGAGGCGGTTGCAGATGGTGGGCAGCTCTTCGCCGTCAGTCTGGGCGACGTCGAACACGGGGACGAACTTGAAGCCCCGGATGACCCGATCATCCTCGCCGTCCTGGGCGTCGGTGTTCTTGTAGACCATCGGGGCGAGAATCCAGATGGCCTTCTCTCCCTTGCGGACGAAGCGGTTCATCTTCCGCCAGGCGTTGAAGCCTGCCACTTGGCTCGCCTCGTGGCACTGGGCAGCGATGAGGAGCACGTTGTTGAACGAGTAGCGGTGGAACTTGGACTGGAAGTCGAGGTGGCGCTGCCACTCCTCGGACGTCGTGAGGTTGCTGATCCCCTCTGCCAGCTTCTCGATGAGTTCCGGGTGGTTGTTCTTGGCGGTCATTACTGAGTCC
>JAJZBS010000065.1 GCA_021851885.1 Actinomycetes bacterium
TTTGCAGGCCCGATGGTACGGCTCGTCGCTCTCGCTTTGCTGACATTCATGTCAGCAAAGTAGGTACACTAGCGCCATGCCGGGCACGGGGGAGAGGGTGGACGAGCTCGCCCCGTTCGATCCATTCGAGCTGCAGGACACCGTCACCGGGGATATCCGTGACCCGTATCCGATGCTCGCCGAGATGCGGGCGCACAGCCCCGTCCATCGTGGCCAGATCCCTTTCCCCGGCGTGCACGCCAACCCGATCGCGCCGCTGGGCCACCCGCAGCCGGTGTCGGTCCTCGGCCACGACGAGGTCGTGCGCGTCCTGCGGGACAACGAGACCTTCTCCTCGGCCATCTACGAGTCCATCATGGGCGAGGTCATGGGCCGGACCCTCCTGCAGATGGACGAGCCGTTGCATCGTGTCCACCGCATGCTGGTGTCGCCGGCGTTCCGTTCGCGCATCCTCGAGCGGTGGGAGACGGAGCTTGTCCGATCCGTCGTCGACGACCTCATCGATCGCGTCGCCGGGCGCGGGCGCGCCGACCTCGTGCGCGCGCTGACCTTCAACTTCCCCGTCCAAGTCATCGCGCGCATCCTCGGCCTCCCCCGTGCGGAGTACCCGCGCTTCCAGCGATGGACTGTCGAGCTGATCAGCGTGGTGACCAACTGGGAGCGCGGCACGGCCGCATCGCAGAACCTGCGCGCCTACCTCCTCGACTTCGTCGAGCAGCGGCGCGCTGCGCCAGGCGACGACCTCATCAGCGACCTGGTGGTCGCCGAGATCGACGGCAAGCGCCTCGACGACGAGGACATCCTCGCCTTCCTGCGCCTGCTACTGCCGGCCGGCGTCGAGACGACGTACCGGGCGACGGGGAACCTTCTCTTCGGCCTGCTCAGCGCGCCCGACCAGCTCGAGGCGGTCATCGCCGAGCGTTCCCTGTACGCGCAGGCCTTCGAGGAAGCGCTGCGCTGGGAGCCCCCCGTCACGGTCATCATGCGCCGCGCGCTGGCCGACACGGAGATCGGTGGCGAGGAGATCGCGGCGGGGACCGACGTCGGCCTCTTCCTCGGAGCGGCGAACCGGGACGACCGCCGCTACGCCGACCCGGACCGCTTCGACATCTTCCGGGACCCGAGACAGCACGTCTCCTTCGGCTTCGGGGTCCACATGTGCCTCGGGATGCACCTCGCCCGCATGGAGTCGCGCGTCGCAGTCGACGCGGTGCTCGATCGCTTGGGCGACCTGCGCCTCGCGCCCGCGGACGGCGAGGACCCCCACATCCACGGCTTCGCGCTTCGCTCCCCGACGTCGCTACCTGTTACATTTCGCGCCGCGTGACGGTGTTTGCAAACCGACGGGGTGGGACGGCGTGATCGAGGTGCGCGTCGAACGTGACCGGTGCATCGGCTCGGGCAACTGTGTCTTCTGGGCCCCGGACTCCTTCGATCTGGACGACGCCGGCATCTCGGTCCCACACCTCGCGCAAGGAGCAGACGAGGGACCCGTGCTGCGCGCCGTCGCAGGCTGCCCCGTGGGGGCGCTGACGGCATGGCGCGACGGGTCGCCCGTGGCGACCTGAGGAGCGCCCGCCATGCCCATCCCGGTCACCGAAGAACACGACGAGCTGCGCCGGACGGTCGCGCGCTGGATGGAGGCGTCGTGCCCGCCCGCGGTGCCACGGGCGCTCCTTGACGCTCCGGGAGAGGTGCTCTCTCCTGCCTGGAAGGACTTCGCCGCCCAGGGATGGCTCGGGCTGCACGTCCCCGAAGCCTTGGGGGGGCAGGGTTTCGGATTGGCCGAGCTCTCTGTCGTGCTCGAAGAGGCGGGCCGGGCCATGTTCCCGGGGCCGCTCCTGACGACGGTCGCCGCGGCGGGCCTGGTGGCCGCTCACGCGAAAGACAACCCGCAGGCCGCGGCCGAGCTGGTGCCCGCCCTCGTCGCCGGCAGCCTCGTGGGCGCGCTTTCTTTCGGTCCCGCCGTGCTCGCGGCGCGGCCGGGCGATGCGCCGGGGACACTCGTGGTCTCGGGCGAACTTCCTGCCGTCGTCGGCTCCGGCGTCACCGGCACGCCCGTCGTCGCGCTTGTGCCGGCCGACGACGGGAAGGGTCGGGTGACCTGGTGCGCCCTCGACACGGATGCGCCCGGTGTCACGGTCGCCGCCGCCGGCGGTATCGACCCGACGCGACGCTGTGGGCGCCTGGTCGCCGACGACGCCACCGTCCCAGGTGAACGCCGGCTGCGTTCCGTCGAGACCGGCACGGTGCGCGCGCTCGTGACCGCTCTCGCCGCGGCAGAGGCAGCCGGCGGGGCGCGCTGGTGCCTCGACACGGCAAGCGACTACGCGAAGGTACGCGTCCAGTTCGGCAGGCCGATCGGCCAGTTCCAGGCAGTCAAGCATCGCCTGGCCGCCATGCTCGTGATCGTCGAGCAGGCCTGCGCTGTCGCATGGGACGCGGCGGCCGCCTGCGAGGGGATCGCCGCCGGCGCCTCGCCAGCCCCCGGTCGAGAGGGCGCCTTGGCCGCGGCGATCGCCGGCACCATCGCGGTGGAGGGATTCGCCACCTGTGCCAAGGACTGCATCCAGCTCCTCGGCGCGATCGGGTTCACCTGGGCCCACGACGCGCACCTGTACTTGAAGAGGGCCGCGGCGACCCGCCAGGTCCTCGGCGAGCGCGACGCGTTTGCCGGAGAGGTCGCGGCCCTGGCCGTGGCGGGGGTGCGCCGATCGCTGACCACGGAGCTTCCCGCCGAAGCGGTGGCCCTGCGGGCCGAGATCGCCCCGGTCGTCGCCGGCGTGGCGGCCGTGCGCGGACCGGACCGGCGCCGGCGTCTCGTCGACAGCGGCCTGTTGGCCCCCCACTGGCCGCGCCCATGGGGTCGGGACGCCACCGCCGTCGAGCAGATCGTCATCGAAGAGGAGCTCGCCGCCGCACGCGTCGCACGGCCGAACCTCGGGATCGGGGCCTGGACGCTGCCGACGCTCATCGCCCACGGATCGCCGGAGCAGCTGGAGCGCTGGGTGCGCCCGTCGATGCTCGGGGAGATCGCCTGGTGCCAGCTCTTCTCCGAGCCTGGCGCGGGATCGGACCTTGCCGCCCTGTCGACGCGGGCCGAGCGGGCCGAAGGTGGCTGGACGCTGACGGGACAGAAGGTCTGGACGTCGATGGCCCACGTCGCCGACCTCGGCATCTGCCTGGCGCGCACGACCCCGGAGGCCCCCAAGCACGACGGCATCACCTACTTCGTCGTCGACATGCATGCGCCGGGTGTCGAGGTCCGCCCGCTGCAGGAGATCACCGGGGATGCCCTGTTCAACGAAGTCTTCCTCGACGGCGTCTTCGTGCCCGACGACTGTGTCGTGGGCGCCGTGGACGGAGGATGGAAGATCGCACGGGCGACCCTTGCGAACGAGAGGGTCTCCATCTCGTCGGGAGCGGCCTTCGGCCACGGCGTCGAAGCCGTCATGGGACAGGTGGTGGCCTCCGACGCCAAGGGAGGTGGGCTCGACGGTGGCACCGCCGTCCGCCTCGGCGAGCTCGTCGCCGAGGCCCACTCCCTGCGCCTGCTCCATCACCGTGCCACGCTGCGATCGCTCGCGGGCGCCGATCCCGGGCCCGGCGCGAGCGTGCGCAAGCTCGTCAGCGCCGAGCACGAGCAGCGTGTCCAAGAGCTGGGCCTCGCATTGGAGGGGGCGGAGGCGGCAACCCTCGGCACCGGGCGCTGGGCGCAGGGATTTCTCGCGACCCGCTGCCTGACGATCGCGGGAGGCACGAGCGAGGTGCAGCGCAACGTCATCGCGGAGCGTATCCTCGGGCTGCCGCGCGACCCCGACCACCCATGAGGTCGCCGGCGGAGCTACGAACAGAAGCGCGAAGGTGCACGATGACGTCCGACGCAAGCGCAGCCGAAAAGAAGCCCGGCGAGGGGGTCGAGTGGGCGTTCGGATTCGAACGCACGCTGCACGAGCTCGCCCCCGGGGTTCACCAAGCCCAGAATGCCTGGATGGCGACGATCGACTCGTTGCGATCGCCCGACCGCAAGACCCACGAGCTGATCCGGATGGTCTGCCTCGTCATCCTGCGCAATCCCGCCGGCATCGAAAGGCACGCCATGCTTGCCGCCGAGGTCGGGGCGACCTGGGAGGAGATCGCGGGGTCGATCCTGTTGACCGAGCCGGCCTTCGGCCTGCTGCGCGCCGTCGAAGCTCTCCCGTGGGCGCGCAAGGGATTCAAGGCGGCGCGGGCGCTCGCCCAAGAGCTCGGAGACTGAGTGCGCCTCGCCGCGGACGAGAGCCTGTCGGCCTTCCGCTCCGAGCTGGAGAGCTGGCTCGACGAGAACCTGCCGGCCGAGGGCGAGATGGAGAAGGGGCGCAACTCCACGGCCGACCTCCCGCCGTGGGCGCGCGCGTGGCAGCGGCGCCTGTTCGACGCCGGCTGGCTGGTGCCTGGATGGCCCCCGGAGCTCGGCGGGCGCGACGCGAGCCCCGAGGAGCTCATGGCCTATTTCGAGATCCTCGCGCGCCGCGAGGTCCCGCGTTCGCTCAACCCCCAGGGCCTGTCGATCGTCGCGCCGTCGATCGTCGACTGGGGCACGGACGAGCAACGGGAGCGGTACGCGCTGGCGACGCTGCGCGGAGAGATCAGCTGGTGCATCGGCATGAGCGAGCCGGACGCGGGGAGCGACCTCGCGTCGCTGTCGACGCGGGCCGAGCTTGGTGGCGGCCCGAGTGGTGCGAACTTCGTCGTCAACGGCCAGAAGGTCTGGACCTCGGGCGCGCACGACGCCGACTACTGCCTCTGCTTCGTGCGCACGGACCCCGGTGCACCGAAGCACCGGGGGATCAGCGCCCTCATCATCGACATGGCGTCTGCCGGGATCACGTGCCGGCCGCTTCCTGAGCTCACGGATCGGGACCATGCCGACTTCGACGAGGTCTTCTTCGACGACGTCGTCGTGCCGCAGGAGAACCTGGTCGGTGATCTCAACGGCGGATGGAAGGTGTCACAGGGCTCGCTCGGCCACGAGCGGTCGATGCTGTGGATCATGAACGTCACCCGCGTCGAGCGCACCGTGGCCGGTCTCGTCCGGCTTGCGAGCGACGGGACCGGGGCGGGAGAGAGCGCCGTCACCTGCGATGCGAGCTACGCCGATGCCGTCGCCTCGCTCGCCATCGACGCGCAGGCGATGCGCTGCCTCGGCTACCGGGGACTGCACAGGGCCGCCGCCGGGCAGGCGCCGCCGGAGCACGCCATCTTGAAGCTGTTCGCGAGCGAGACGGAGCGCAAGGCGTGCCTTCTCGGGATGGACGCGCTCGGGCCAGCCGGGCTCGACCTCGACGGGCCCGGCCCGCTGCGACCGTCGGGCGCGCCCGCAGGTGGCGTGCCCGCGACGTTGCCCGGTGACTTCGAGCGCGGCTCGTGGGCGGTCCAGTACCTGCGTTCCTTCGCCGGGACCATCGCCGGCGGGACCTCGGAGATCCAGCGCAACATCATCGCCGAGCGCGTGCTCGGCCTGCCGCGCTCCTAGGACCGAGGACGACGTGCCAACGCTCCGCGTGTCGACCCGTCACCCGGAGGCTTCCGGGTGACGGCGGAGATGTCGGTCCTCGGCCACAGCGAAGCCCTGGGGGTGCGCCCGGGACGGCTGTATGTGGGTGGCGCGTGGTCCGACGCCTCCGACGGTGCCGTCGCCGACCAGGTCAATCCCGCGACCAACGAGGTCGTGACCACCTTTGCCGTCGGCAGCGCCGCCGACGTCGACCGCGCGGTGCGCTCCGCCCGACGCGCCTTCGACGAAGGGCCGTGGCCGCGCCTGCACGCCGGAGATCGCAAGGCGATCTTGCAGCGTCTCGTCGGGCTCATCGAGCGCGACGGAGCGCAACTCGACGCGTTGCAGTGCCTGGAGAACGGCATGCCGATCTCCTTCAGCTCCCTCCCGGTCCTGTCCGCTTCGATGGCGGCGGGCATCTTCGACCACCACGCAGGCTGGATCGACAAGCTCTGCGGTGAGACGTACCCGTCCTACGGCCCCTCCCCGACGGGCAACGACGTGCAGATGATGAGCGTGCGCGAGCCCGTGGGCGTCGTCGCCGCGATCACGCCCTGGAACGCGCCCCTCATGCTGTTCGCGCAGAAGGCGGCGCCGGCGCTCGCCGCAGGGTGCACCATCGTCATGAAACCGTCGGAGCTCGCCGTGCTCACGGCCCTCCGGCTGACAGAGCTCATCGAAGAGGCGGGCATCCCGCCGGGCGTCTTCAACCTGGTTCCCGGCCCCGGGGACCCGACCGGCGAGGCCCTCATCAACCACCCGATGGTGGACAAGGTGACCTTTACCGGCAGCCGCGCTGTCGGGCGCCACATCCTGTCGGTCGCAGGCGAGGCAGCAAGCGCGCCGGAGGGGATCTGGGGCGGCGGCCTCAAGCGGGTCACTCTCGAGCTCGGTGGCAAGAGCCCGAGCCTGATCTTCTCCGACGCCACGAGCGTCGAGACGGCCGGGCAGATCGCGATGGGCATGGTGGCGCTCGGGATCTCGGGCCAGGGATGCGTCTGCCAGACGCGGGCCCTCGTCGAGCGCAGCGTCTACGACACCTTTATCGAGGCCGCCCTGAGCCTTGCGGGAAGCGTCGTCCAGGGCGACCCGTTCGACCCGGCGACGACGGCCGGGCCGATCATCAGCGCCCGCCAGCTCGCGAAGGTCGTCGGCTACATCGAAGGTGCCGACGCGGCCGGCGCCCGCCGGCTATGCGGCGGCGAGCGGCCCGGAGGCGCGCTGGCCCAGGGCAACTTCGTGACGCCCGCGCTGTTCGCCGACGTCGACAACGCCATGACGGTCGCCCGCGAGGAGGTCTTCGGCCCGGTCCTCGTCGCCATTCCCTTCGACGACGAAAGCGACGCGGTGCGGATCGCGAACGACTCGGACTACGGCCTCGGCGCGGGCGTCTACACGGCGAGCATCGGTCGCGGGTTTCGCGTCGCGCGGGCGCTGCGCGCAGGCACGGTCGGGATCAACGACTACACGGTGATGCCGAACGCGCCGTTCGGCGGCTACAAGACCTCCGGCCTCGGGCGCGAAGGGGGCTGGGCCGGTATCGAGGCCTTTACCGAGCTCAAGACGATCGTCGTCGGCCTCGGGGACTGAGCTCGTGCTCGCCGGGATCGTGGCCGAGGCCGCGGCCGGGCTCGCTGGGCGCGGCGAAGATCGGCACCGAGACGGCCGGCGCCGCTATATCGAGAGCGTCAGCGGGATCCGACGCGCCTGGTGGCCGGTAGGCGGGATCGAGCTCAGATGATCCCGGCGTCGGCCAGGCCGGCGAGCTCGTCGCGTGAAAGGCCGAGCATTGCGCCGTAGACCTCGTCGTTATGAGCACCCAGCCGGGGCGCACCGGTGGGCGTACTGGGGGCGGACCCGACATAGCGGGGAAACGGTGCCTGCTGGCGGACCACCCCGATGACCGGGTCGTGGACGCTGACGAGGTCGCCCCGGACGGCCATGTGCTCGTCAGCGAAGATGTCGGCGGCCGTGTAGGCGGTGCCGACGGGGACGTCGTGGGCGACGCAGGCGCCTTCGATCTCGGCTGCCGTCCTCTCGCGCGCCCAGGCCGCCACGGTGGCGTTGATCTCGTCCGCGTGGGCCGCGCGCATGGCGAGGGTGGCGTAACGGGGGTCGTCTGTGAGATCGGGGCGGCCCATCGCCGCGCACAGGCGGGCGAAGTTGGCATCGGATCCGGCGACGATGCAGACGAAGCGGCCGTCGGAGGAGGGATAGTTGTCGAGCGGCGCGGAGTTCTCGAGGCGGTTTCCTTCGCGGGAACGGACGGCGCCGGTACGGTCGTAGGCGGCGAGAGTCCACTCGAGCACGCGCAGGACCGCGCCGTAGAGCGGGGCGTCGACGACGCGCGGGCGTTCCGGCTGGGTGTGCGGGTTCTCCGCCCCGGCGCCCGCGCGATCTCGCTCGTAGAGCGCGCCGAGCGCGTAGAGGGCTGCGAAGACACCGGTCAGGTAGTCCGAGACGGTCACTCCCGGCCGGACCGGTGGCCGCCCGGCCTCTCCGGTCAGATGGAGGAGGCCGCCGTAGGCGATGCCGAGCCGGTCGAGGCCGGGGCGCCGTGCATAGGGCCCGTCCTGGCCGAAGACGCTGATGCGCACGACGACGGTCGCCGGGTCGAAGGTTGTGGGGTCGAGCCCCCATCCTTCGAGCGTCCCGGGCCGGAAGTTCTCGCAGACGACGTCGGCGTGGGCTGCGAGGCGGCGGAACAAGGCCTGGCCCTCGGGCCGGCGCAGGTCGAGGGTGACGCTCTTGCGCCCGCGTCCTTCGACCGCCCAGAACAGCGAGTACTGCTCGTCGGCGGCCGCCGGGTCGGCCACGAAGGGGCCGATGGTGCGCATGAAGTCCCCGGAGCCGGGAACCTCGACTTTGATGACGTCGGCACCGAGCTCCCCGAGGAGGCCCGCGCAGAATGGGGCCGAGATCCGGGTGCCGCAGTCGAGGACGGTGATCCCGGCCAGTGGTCCGGTCGTCACTGCTGCGGCCCGGCCGCCGGGTCGCCGCGGTCGCGATCGGCAAAGACCTCGCGCATGGACGTGCGCTTCTCGCGCGCGGTAAGGGCTTGTTGTGCTGTGGCGGTGTTGTGCATCCAGTGGTGCGCCATGAAGTGGTACTTGAACGCGTCCATCTGGCCCATGAGGTCGGCTGTATGGTTGATCGAGTCCTTGACGATTTCCGCGGTGGCAGGCGGGACGAGGGCGATGCGCTCGGCCAGCGCGCGGGCCTGCTCGGCCAGCGCATCACGCGCGACGACGCGGTTGACGAGCCCGAGCCGCCACGCTTCCTCCGCAGAGAGCGAGTCGCCGGTCAGGAGAAGCTCCTTGGCCTTGCGGATGCCGAGCTCCCAGGGTTCGACGAGAAGCTCGACGCCGGCTCCGGTCATCCGCAGGACCGGGTTGGAGAAGGTGGCGTCGTCGGCTGCGACGATGAGGTCGCACATGCACGCGAGCATGAGACCTGCGGCGATGCAGCTTCCCTGGACGGCGGCGATCGTCGGCTTGCGGAAGTTGCGGATGCGCAGGCAGCGGTCGAAGTACATGACCCGTTCGTGGCGCATCTTGCCTTCGGGAGTCGAGCGCATGAGGCGCCAGGAATCGGGGACGGCTTGCCCGACCAGGGCTGTGAGGTCGTGGCCTGCGGAGAAGTGCCGTCCGCTTGCAGCGAGGATCACGACACGCACGCGGTCGTCGTCTTCGGCTCTGTCGAAGCCCTCGTCGATGCCGTCGATCAGGGCGGAGTCCTGCGCGTTGGCGACGTGCGGACGGTTCATCGTGATCGTGGCCACCGGGCCGTCGACGTCGTAGAGGACGCTTGGTGCGTCATGCGGGTCCGGCGCGTCAGGTTCGTCTGGTGCGCTCACCGTGCCCCTTTCCCCGCCGCCGGCTCCCGGGGCAGCCCGAGGACCCGTTCGGCGATCAGGTCCCGTTGAATCTCACTCGTTCCCGAAAAGATCGTCGTCGCACGAGAGTAGAGCCACGCCCTTTGCCAGGCGCCGTCGCCCGGGTTGCCGTGAGCTCCCTGCCAAAGGGGAGCCTGCGGGCCGAGGACGGCGAGAGCGGTGTCGTTGAGGCGCTGGGACATCTCGCTCCAGTAGAGCTTGAGAGTGCTCCCCTCCGGCCCGGGGGCGTCCCCACGGGCAAGGCGCGCGAGGGAGCGGAGGTTGTGGAGCTCGAAGATGCGCACGCCGATGAAGGCGTCGGCGAGGCGCCGCCGCGTCCGCCAGTCGGCAAAAGCCACCGGCCGGTCGTGGGCACAGGCGAGCAAGGAGGCGAGGAGGCGCATGTGGATCCCGAGCTGGCGCGGGTTGATCCCACGTTCGTGGGCCAAGGTCGTCGCTGCGACGGTCCAACCCTCGCCTGGCGCGCCGATCCGGTTGGCGTCGCCGACGAAGACGCCGTCGAGGACGACCTCGTTGAACTCGGCGTCGCCGGTCAGCTGGACGAGGGGGCGGACGGTGACCCCGGGGGCGTGCATGTCGACGGCGAAGCACGTGATCCCGTCCTGGCGCCGTGGTGATCCCGGGTCGCTCCTCGCAAGGCAGACGCCCCAGTCGGCGAACTGCGCGTACGACGTCCACACCTTGGTCCCGGTGACGCGCCAACCCGTCCCGTCACGCTCGGCCCGCGTGGCGAGGCCGGCCAAGTCGCTGCCCGCCTCCGGTTCGCTGTAGAGCTGGCACCACAGCTCCCGGGCGGGGAGGATGGCGGGCAGCCAGCGCTGGCGCTGGTCGTCGTTGCCGTGGGCGAGCAGCGTCGGCCCGACGAGGTTGACGCCGACGCGCCCTGTGAGCTCGGGGGCTCCGGCCCGGGCGAGCTCTTCGGTGACGACGAAACTGGCGAGGGGGCCGAGGGCGCGCCCGCCGTAGGCCCGTGGCCAGGTGACGCCGACCCAGCGGCCCTTCGCGAGGAGCGCCTGCCACCGGCGGCCTGCCGCGACGGCGGCGGGCAGCTCCTCGGCTGCGCCGGCGGCGGGCGATGTTGGCGGCGGGTGGTCGTTCAGCCAGGAGCGGAGCTCGGCACGAAGCTCGTCCATCTCCAGCGGCATGGCCAGGTCCATTGCGGCCCAGCATGGCACAGAGGCCCCTGTTCATGACACGGGTGTCAGAGAACGGCGTGGGCCCGTAGACTGCGGCGCCGTGGACTTCGAGCTGACTGGCGACCAGGAAGCCTTGCGCTCGGCGGCGGCGGAGCTGCTCGCCGACCATGCGTCGCCGGCGGCGGTCCGCTCCTTCGTCGGGGAGGACAACACGGCGGAGCCGCCACCGTTTGACCCTGGGCTCTGGAGCGCCATGGCGGCGCAGGGGTGGCTGGGAGTGGAAGAGACGTCGGCAGCCGGCGGGCTCGGTGCGGGGCTCGTCGAGATCGCCGTCCTGTGCGAGCAGGTCGGTCGCCACTGCGCACCGGCACCGTTCCTGTCGACCGTCCTCGCCCTGGCGTGCCTGCGCGAAGCAGCGTCACAACCCGGGGTGAGCTCGGCGACACGCTCGGCCGCGGCCCACTGGGCCGATCGGCTGGGCAGCGGGGAGGCGGTCGGCTGCGTCGCCTGGGCACCTGATCGGCCGCGGGGCGACGGAGCGGGTGCCGAGCCGGTCATCGACGGGCCGGCCGCCGACGTCGCCGTCGTCGTCGGGCCCGGCGATGTCCGGATGGTGGTGCTCGACGATGCCAGTCGCCCGGCGCGCGAGCCGGCGATGGACAGGACCCGCCCGCTCGGCTGGTTGACCGCCACCGGGGAGCGGATCGGGGATGCCGCGGCCGCCGAGCGCGCCTGCAACCGCCTGGCGACGGGGCTTTCTGCCGAGATGCTCGGCGCCGCGGCATGCGTGCTCGACATGAGTGTCGCCTACGCCAAGGACCGGGTGCAGTTCGGCCGGCCGATCGGGAGCTTCCAGGCGGTGAAGCACCGCCTCGCGGACGCCCTCGTCGACGTCGAGGGGATGCGCTCGACCGTCTACTACGCCGCGTGGTGTGTCGCGACGGGCCAGCCCGACGCCTCTCTCGCCGCCTCGATGGCCAAGGCGTGGTGCTCCGACGCGTCCCGCCGGGTCATGGCGGCGGCACTCCAGGTGCATGGCGGGATCGGGTTCACCTGGGAGCACGGGCTTCACGTCTTTGTCAAACGTGCCCAGCTCGACCAGGTGAGCGGGGGGGACGCACCCTGGCACCGCGACCGGATCGCGGCCATCTTGGCGGCGCGCTTGGACGCCGGCGAGCCGGTTCCGTAGGGGGAGGCCCCGCCGCCGTCACAGCCCCGGCGTACAGTCGTCGCCGACCGGCAGGTGCCCGGCGGCGGTGGGCTCACGCCGGGTCGCAGGTTGCACCGGGACGAAGCAGCGAGGCGATTGCCAGTGAGACGACGGCCAGACCAACGGCGGGCGGTGCGGCGCCGATGAAGCTGTGCTTCCTCCACACGTCGGATTGGCAACTGGGGATGACCCGCGCCTACATGCCGGCAGCGACGCAGGCGCGATATGCCGACGACCAGATCGACGCCGTGCGCAGGATCGCTCGCCTCGCCACCGAACGGGAGTGTGCCTTCGTCGTCGTCGCCGGCGACGTCTTCGACTCGATCCAGCCCGACCGCCGCGTCCTGCGGCGGGCCCTCGACGCATTGGCCGCGTTCACCGTTCCCGTCTACCTGCTCCCCGGCAACCACGACCACGACGGCCCCGCCGCCTTCTGGTCGTCGCCCGGCGTCGTCGACCTCTTCCCCGAGACAGTGCACCTGGTGCGCGACACGGTGCCGCACGGCGTCGAGGGGCTCCCCGCCGAGATCGTTGGGGCCCCGCTCACGAGCCGCCGGCCGGAACGGGACGTCCTGGGCGCTGTGCTCGCAGCGCTGGCCCCCGCGCCGGCGGGCGTCGTGCGCGTTGCGGTGGGCCACGGGGCCGTCGACTCCATTGCCCCCGATCAGGCCGACCCCGCCCTGATCAGCGTGGCGGGCCTCGCCGCGGCCGTCGCCGACGGGCGCGTCACCTTCGTGGCACTGGGGGACAGGCACTCGGTGACGAACCTCGCCCCTGGTGTCTGGTACTCGGGCGCGCCCGTCGCAACGGACTACGGCGAGGACGATCCCAACAAAGCGCTCGTCGTCGCCGTCGACACCGACGACGTCACAGATCCCATCGCGGTCGAGGCGGTGGAGATCGGTGCGTGGCGCTTCGTCAAGCGCACTGTCGAGGTGACGGGTCCGGAAAGCGTGGGGCTTCTCGAAGACTTCCTCGACGCAATGGCGTCCAAAGAGCGCACCGTCGTCAAGCTCGCCCTCGTGGGCACCGTGAGCCTTTCGACACGCGTCGCCCTCGACGCCGTGATCGACCGGGCGCGCGATCTTCTCGGCGCGCTCGATGTCTCCGAGCGGCGCAGTGAGCTGGTCGTCGTCGCCGACGACGCCGATCTCGCGGCGCTCGACCTCTCGGGATTTGCGCGTGCGGCGCTCGGCGAGCTTGTTGCGGTCGCGGCGTCGGGCGACCCGGGCGCCAGTAGCCAGGCGGCCGGCGACGCGGTGACCGCGCAGGACGCCTTGCTCCTCCTGCACCGCCTGGCGGCGCGCGTCCCGTCACCGTCACAGCCGCGCAGACAGGGGCGCACGCCATGAGGCTCCGGCGCATCTCCCTCAAGAACTTCAAAGGCGTCGACGCCTGCGACGTCACACTGCCGGCGGACGGGATGACGATCATCGAAGGGCCGAACGAAGTCGGTAAGTCCTCCCTCGCTGATGCCGTCGACCTGTTGTTCACCTTCCAGCACGACTCGAAGCACACCTCGGTCAAGGACGCGGGACCGAAAGGCCGAGACGTCGGGCCTGAAGTCGAGGTCGAGCTGACCACGGGTCCCTACGACGTCTGTTACGGCAAGCGGTGGCTGCGTGACGCAGAAACCCACCTCGCCATCCGCTCTCCGGAGCCCGCGAACCTCGTGGGGCGCGACGCGCACGACCGGATGGTGGCCATCTTGGAAGAGACCCTCGACCGGTTCCTCTACGACGCCCTGCGCTTCGTCCAAGGCGAACGGATCGATCAGGCCGCGGTGGCCGAATCGACGGAGCTGCTCCATGCTCTCGACCAGGCTGCAGAGGGTGGGGCCGCCGACCCCGAGGCCGAATCCAGCTTGTGGCAGGAGATCGAAGCCGAGTGGGCGCGTTACTTCACGCCGAAGGGCCGGCCGCTGAAAGAGCGGGAGACGCTTGCAACGCGCTTGGGCGAGGCCGGCAATGCGAAGGTCATGGCGGAGCGCGCGCTCCAACGGCTGGATGAGACCGGCGAGGAGCTGCGCGCCGTCAGCGCAGGGATAGTCGCGGCGGTCGGCAAGGAGGAGGCGGCGCGGCGAGAGCGCGACGTGGCGCGAAGCGACGTGGCGGCTGTCGAAGAGATCGGGCGGCGCCTCGCGGCGGCGCGCGACAGCGTCGAGCGTGCCGGCATCGACAAGGCCCGCGTCGATGAGGCGGTGGCGGCACGGGCGGACAAGACCCGGCTGCTCGATACCGTCGCCGCCGAGCTCGATCGCCTCAGCGCGGCGGAGGCCGACGCGAAGAAACGGCGGGTTGCGGCCGAGGCGGAGCAAGAGGTCGCGCAGCACGAGCAGCAGGAGGCCGCAGCAGTCGACCAGGCCGCCCGCGACCGCCTCGTGCTGGCCCAGAACGACTTTTCTTTCCGCAAGAGCGACCTTTCCTTGGTGATGTTGACCGAACGGCTCGAGCAGGCGCGGGCCGCGAGCGAAGACGAGGCGCGTGCGCTGCGCCACGTCGAGGAAGCCAAGGTGACGCGAGAGGCGCGCCACGACCTCGACGCAGCCCTCGCCGAGGTCGCCCGCAGGCGCGGCGCGCGTGACGCGAGTGTCGCATCCGTCGAGGTCGCCGCCATAGCCTCCGTCGAGGTCACCGTCGGCGGCGAGCGCCGGCGCATGGAGGCCGGGGAGTCCGTGGTTGTGACGGCCGCTCCGGAGGCGACAGTCGTCGTGGGGGATCAGGCGACCGTCACCGTGCGCAGTGCGCAGGCGGCCAGCGAGCTGACGGCGGCCCTTGCCTCGGCCGAACAGGCTCTCGGCGACGTGGTGGTCCGCTACGGCCTGGACGCAACGGCTCCCCGGGCGGACCTCGAAGCGAAGTTGGAAGCCCTTGCCGACGCCGAAAGGGCCGCCGAGCACGCCAAACGGCTGCGGGGCAACGCTTTGCGCGACCTGAGCTTCGAAGAGTTGAAGGCGCGCGTCGATGCCCGGCGTGCAGACGTCGACGGCTACCCGCAGAAGCGCGCCGGCGACATCCCGCTGCCGGCGACCGAGGCTGAAGCAGAGCGTGCCGAGGAGGTGGCGCGCGTAGCCATGGACGCTGCGGACGAACGTCTCGGACAGGCACGCATCCGCCTTGGCACAGTCGAGGCCACGGTGCAGCAGTGCCGTGCCGACGAGATGACGGCGGCAGCCCTCGTGACGGCGCGCACCGGCGACGTCGGACGGACGAGGGGGGACCTCGAAGCGGCACGCGCGACGCGCACCGACGGCGAGCTGGCGGCCGAGGCTGAGCGGGTGGCCGCGGCGCTGGCTGCGGCCGAGGAGGATGTCCAACGCATCGCCGCCGAGTACGACAGGACGGACCCGACGAGCGTGCATGCGCGCCGGGACAACGCAGAGAAGCTCGTGGAGCGCATCGCCCGCGAACGCCGAGATCTCGGCGAGCGGCGGGTGGCGTTGGAGGCGACGTTGGCCGCCGCCGGGGCGCCGGATCTCCAGGATGCGATCGACAGGACGACGAGCGAGGAGGCCGCGATCGCCGCCGAGTACGAAGACACGGAGCGGCGGGCGGCTGCCGCCAACCTCCTCTACGAGACCTTCGCCCGCCATCGCGACAGCGCGCGCCGCGCGTACGTCGCGCCGTACAAGGCCCAGGTCGACACCTTGGCCCGGGTGGTGTTCGGGCCGACCGCCTCGGTGGAGGTGGACGCTACGAATCTGTCGCTGCGCAGCCGCACGATTGACGGTGTCGCCATCCCGTTCAAGCTTCTGTCGACCGGGGCGCGCGAGCAGCTCGCGGTGCTTGCGCGCCTGGCGTGCGCCATTCTCGTCAACCCGCACGGCGCCGGCGGGGACGCCGGGGTCCCCGTGATCCTTGACGATGCCCTCGGCTACTCGGACCCCGAGCGGCTCCGGCGGCTCGCCCCGGCCTTCTCGGCTGCGGCAGAGCGCGCACAGGTCATCGTCATGACCTCGACGAGCGAGCGCTACGAGCACGTCGGCGGGGCGACGGTCGTCCGTCTGCCCCAGGCCTGAAGCCGACCCGGCGCGCCTTGCGTCTGCCGCCTAGGACCTTGGCTCCGCGGCACGGGCGCGCAGGCCCGCGCGGTCCGGCTTGCCGGAGCCGAGAAGGGGGAGGTGGTCGAGGTTGACGACGCGCTCGGGGGTCTTGAAGCGGGCGACGCCGCGGGCCGCGAACCAACGCGCGCACTCCTCCAAGCTCAGCGCAGGCTCGGCGACGACGAAGGCAGCGGCACGCTCGCCCATGAGCGGATCGGGGTATCCGACGACGACGGCGTGGCGGACCGAGGCGTGGGAATCGAGGACGGCCTCGATCTCGGCGGCGACGATGTTCTCGCCGCCACGGATGATGAGGTCGCCGGCACGGCCTTTGACCTGCAGCCAGCCCGCGTCG
>JAJZBS010000210.1 GCA_021851885.1 Actinomycetes bacterium
AGGGGCTCGACGGACCTCATCGTGGACCTCGTCGGCTGGTATTCGTAGGGGCCACCACCGGGCCGGCGCGCGACAGGGACTTCACATCTGAGGATTCCTCCTCGGCCGGCCGGTGCCACGGTGGGCAGGAGGGCGACTTGCCCGGCGCGCGGAGTGCCTCGCGTCCCGAGAACTTTGTGAACCGCCGAACGCCCGTCTAGCAGGACTACCTGCGAGCGAGTCGCTGCGCTCGAGGCGAGCATCGTCCTGCGTCCTCTTCCTCCGTTCCGTCGCCCCGCCCTCTCTTCGCACCTGACCGGACCCCGCCGTTACCTCGGCTTTGCCGGACTCTCTCGTTCGGCCCCGGCGAGCCGCGGGTGAGGACAATCCACGGATCAGGCGAGATCACCGGTGAAGCCTGGGAGGTGCTGGCTGGCCGAAAGCTGCTCGACGACGACGCCGTGGCCTCCATCAGGCAGCAGGTCACGCGTCGAGCTGTGCCGGGCCTCGATCAAGGCCGTGGATGGCGAGCCATCGCGTTCCCGGACGGGTCTCGACGAGCCGGTGGAAAAGGTGTGTGGGCAGCAGGACCCAGTCGCCACTTGTGAGGTCGACAAGCTCGCCCTGCACGTCGAGAGTCGCCGCTCCATCGAGCACGACCACCCACTCGTCGTGGGCTTGGTCATAGTCGACAGGTGCCGCGAGATTCCCGCTCACGATGTATTCGATGACGGCGCCGTCCATCCGAGCGATCTCCTCGCTGCGTTCCCCAAGTCCGGGGGCGGCGACCTCCGATGAGAGGTGGCCGCGAACCAGTGGAGTCATCGGAGGGGCTTGTGACGACGGGAGATGGTGACGAAGATGCTTCACCATAAGCCACGAGGCACCGCGCCCGGTGCCCAGATGCGGCTCTGGTTTCAGCTCATGGCATGGCGCCGAGCGGGCCTGCAATCGAAGGGAGCCGCGCCGGGCACGACGCCCGTGCATCGGGGCAGCCTCACATGCGTCGTCCGCACGAAGGTGACCGAGAGATCGCCGGAGGCGGGCACAGTGTGTCTGCCGCAGTACTCTCCACTCGCGGTCGTCCGGGTCCGGTGGCCGGCTGATTCAGTAGCCGCGGCGCCGGTCGACGACGTTGACCAGTGGCTCGGCGCGCAAGTACCGGTCGAGGTTCTCGGCGAACAGCCGGCGCGCGCCCGCTCCGAGGTCGGGATCGCCGAGTGCCGATATGTGCGGAGTGAGGATGAGGTTGGGCGTCTCGACGAGCCCGGGGTGCGGTGGCCTGCCGTCGGGCTCGCCGGCGTGGACGTCGAGGAGAGCACCACGAATGTGCCCACGGCGCAGGGCGTCCACCAGTGCGTCTTCGTCGACCTCCTCGCCGCGAGCAATGTTCACGAAGACCGCCCCCGGCTTCATCGCAGCGAAGGCAATTGCATCGAACATGTTGCGCGTCTCGTCGGTGAGCTGCGAGCACACGACGACGGCGTCGCTCTCGCCGAGCAGAGTGTGAAGATCGCGTGCCGGATAGACGACGTCGACCCCGTCGTCTCCCCGTTCCGGCGAGGCCGTCGACCGACGGGAGGCAACGACGCGCATGCCGGCACCTGCTGCGATACGCGCAACCTCCCGCCCGATCCCGCCGAGGCCGACGATGCCAAGTGTCGCCCCGCCCAGCGTCGTCATCGCATAGCCGGCGTGGGTGATCTGGCCGGCGTGCTTCTGTTCGACCGCGGTGTCGATGCCTCGGGTGAAGAAGAAGACTCCGGCCATCGCGTACTCGGCTATGGCGGTCGCGGCGACGGCGCCGCGTGTCGACGTGAGGACGACGCCGGAGGTCCACAGGTCGGAGCGACGCAGGTTCGAGACCCCCGCGTAGGTGTGGTGCACCCATCGCAGGTTCGGCGCACGTGCTGCGACGGCGCCGGGGACAGGAAAGCCGAGAAGCAGCACCTCGGCGTGCGCCAAGGAGGCGTCAACCTCGGTCTCGTGTCCTGCGCTGTTGGCATCGAAGAGCTGGATCCTGCCGTCGAAAACATCGAGAAACGACAGGTCGTGGAACGGGACTGCCCCGAGGATCACGACCGGTACGGGCATGGTGTGCCTCCCTGCTGGTGGTTGGGGACACGGTTGGCGACGCCCGGTGCGCTCCAAAGGTCCATCAGGCGTCGTTTGCGGCGAGGCCGACGCCAGCCCGGGCTCTCGCTTCGAAGGTGTCGCCGGGGAAAGGTGCGCCGTCGCCGGCAACCGGGTCGCGAGAGCAGTCGTCGGGGGTGCGGAGGATGCGCATCTCGTTGACCTCCCTCGGTCTCGTCGGCGATCGCCGGGGTGCCCGGTCCGTGCTCGTGCGGGCGCGAGGTTGCAAGGGCACGTGCGCGATCACGGCTGTGTGTGAACGCTACCTGCAGCACGTGGGGGCGGGGCGGCACGCAGGGAGTGTGTGGTGGCGAGATGGCTGCCGGACGAGGTGAGGAACCGGCGCCCGCGCCCGCTTGTCGGTGCCCCGGTGCGCATCGCCGGCGGTGAGCCCCCGCCGGTAGGATCGGCGCACCTGAGGGCCTGTGTCTTTGCCGACGGCGAGCTGAAAGACTTCTGAGATGTCCTTTGGCATCTCGGTGTTGGCGAAGCCGGCAGGTGCGATCTGCAACCTCGACTGCGCCTACTGCTACTACCTGGCGAAGCAGGCCCTGTACCCTCACGCGCGCTTCAAGATGACCGACGCCGTGCTGAAGCGGTTCCTGCGCCAGTGCATCGAGGTGCAGCCGGGTCCCGTCGCCACCATCGCGTGGCAAGGCGGCGAGCCGACGCTCATGGGGCTCGAGTTCTTTCGCCGCGCCGTCGATATCGCCGATCGCTATCGCCGCCCAGGC
>JAJZBS010000211.1 GCA_021851885.1 Actinomycetes bacterium
CTCGTTCACCGACGCATCCCTCGTCGCGGCCGGCGCAGGAGCCCTGCTGTGGGCGATGCTGGCCGCGGACGCATCACAACGGCGGCGCCTCGTCGTCGGGCTCGCCGCCTTCGTCGCCTTCGCTGGCGCGACGTTCATCCGCTACACCGATGTCGTCGAGATCCTCGTCGCTGCTGCGGCAGTCGTGGTGTTCGCCAAGCGCGCCGGCTTGACATGGCGCACCGTCGCCTCGTGGCTGTCCGTCGTCGCCATTGCCGGTGCCGGAATTCTCACCTTCAACGGACTCATCTACGGTTCACCCTTGAGCACCGGCTATTCGGCAGGAGAGATCACCTTCTCGCTTTCGGCGATCGTGCCGAACTTCGAGCAACTGCCCGGCTCACTGCTTGTGGCCATGCCCATGGCCGTCCTCGCCTTGGTGGCCGCCGGGTGGATTGGGATCCAGCGGTTCCGCCATGGAGGAGTCACGAACACGACCACGCCGGCTGTGTTCGACGGTCGTCAGCAGCGACACCACGACGCCCTCGTCGCCGGCGTGCTTGCAGGCGGGTGGGCTGCCATCTGGCTGCTGTACAGCGCCTACACGTGGACGGTCGGCCAAGTCAGCGCTTCTTCCGTCCATGTGGTGCGCTTCTACCTGCCGGCGCTCGGGCTGATTGCCCTGCTCGGCGCGTGGACGCTCGTGCGAATGCCGCGGGTGGTGTCTGCCCCGGCTGTGATCGCGATCGCCGTCGCGGGAGTGCTGTCATTCCAGAGCCTGGCATCGGCAGGCCCTCCGGGCTTTGGCGGGCCGGGCGGCGGGCCGGGCGTCTACGGTTTCCGCCCACCGGCCGGCGGGGCACCCGGCGTTCCTGGAGGTGGTCCACCGGGGCTGCCCGGTGTGAACGGAGGCAGCCCGGGAGGGTTCCTCCCGCCGGCGTCGGGGTCAGGGTCAGGGTTGCCCTGATCCACCCGTCGCGTCGCCTGTCCGGCGCGCCGTCCCTCGGGTGTAGCTCCCACCCGGCCGCGCACAAACAGGCAATGCGACGCGGGCTGGTGATCGGCAGACGACGGGGGCGGGGGATCACGCTCGTCCTGCAAGGCGCCCGTCTGCGGGTCTCGTCCTCGCCGCGTGCGGTCCCGACTGGACGGCAGTAGGGACCGTGCGGTGGGGCTAGCAAGAATCGAACTTGCGACCTCAGCATTATCAGTGCTGCGCTCTAACCGACTGAGCTATAGCCCCAACTGGGAAAACGTGCCTGCCCGGCTCCCCTTGGACTACTTCTGGACTACAACTCCGGCTATCGCCCATCCACATGGCACGTGGAGCGGGGACGATGACGGAGCGGCCGAAGGGTTCAGGAACATGGCGCCTGAGAGTGTATGTCGGTCGCGACCCCGACACCGACACGCCGATCCAGGAGAGCCGGACGTTGCGAGGAACGGAGCCAGCGGCCCGCAAGGAGCTCGCCAAGCTGGTGGCCGCGGTCGAGGGTCGGGTCGTCGAGCCAAACCGGGCGACCGTCGGGCAGCTTCTCGACCGGTGGGTCGCCCACGTCCAGGCGATCGGCAAGGCCCGGCCCAAGACGGTGTACGAGTACCGGCGGAAGATCGACGGGCGGATCCGCCCGATCCTCAGCGACATCCGGCTCGACAAGCTCCGGGCTGACGCCATCGACAACGCCTACCAGCGGTGGCTCGCCGAGGGCCTCTCCCCCTCGACCGTGGCCGTCTACCACTCGATCCTCCACGCAGCGTGTCGCCAGGCCGTCAAGTGGGGATGCATCGACCGGGCCCCGACAGATCAGGCCACCGCGCCGAAGCCGCGGTCGCCGGAGATGAAGGTGCCGACGCCGGCACAGGTCGCCGCGATCGTGCGCTCAGCCGAGGTGGAAGATCCCGTCCTCGCCTCCGCCCTGGGGTTGGCCGCGCTGACCGGGTGCCGTCGAGGGGAGCTCTGCGCTTTGCGGTGGTCCGACGTCGACCTGGTCCAGGGACGGGTCCGGATCTCGCGTTCGCTCACTGTCGTTGACGGCACCTCCCACGAGAGGCCGACCAAGACCCACCAGGCTCGGGACATCTCCCTGGACGAGATCGGGGTCGGCATCCTGCGGACGCAGAGGGCTTACATGGAGGACCTATCCGAGCGCGCAGGGTCTCCGCTGGCACCTGATCCATACGTCCTCTCCTACGACGCACACGGTGGCCGCCCGGTCGGACCCAACACGTTGACGCATCGGTTCAAGTCGCTCTGCACCAGGCTCGAAGCTGCGGCCGTGGAGGCAGCCCAGTCCGAAGGTCGGATCGTCACGGGGGCCGACCGCTACCCGTTCCACCTCCACGACCTTCGCCCCTTCTCGGTGACCACCCTCATCGCGGACGGTGTCGACATCCGGACCGTGGCGGAACGCCGCGGTCACGCGCAGGCCACGATGACGCTCAACTGCTATGCGCACGCTCTGCCCGAACGTGACCGGGCGGCTGAGGGTGTGCTCGGTCGGGTGCTGGCGGCACCCGTCCCGTCCTCCGCTCACGGGGGAGAACCTCTCCGAGTCGCTGGTGATTGATGTTGTCGATCGCCGTATGGGCGCCTTCTGAGCCAGGGCTCGCGTAAGCGCTCCGTCCCCAGATCGCCGAATCCGGCGGCGGTTGGCCAACTCCGGCACGACCGGTAAGCCGCTCGGGATGGAATATTCGACGTCCGTGGGAGCGTGGGGATCTGGCGCGTTCGATAACGACAGATCGAGTCCCCTGACGTGGTGTAAATCGGATCCGGCATCCACCATCTGGGTGGTCACCGGCGTGAACCTTGGCGTGTTCCTAGCCAGAGCACGAAAAGGAGAACACGCCGGTGAC
>JAJZBS010000212.1 GCA_021851885.1 Actinomycetes bacterium
AACCGCTGTCCGGAATCGTCCGGATTGGGTGTCCGTTTTCACCCGTACTACGCAACTGCGAAGTAGCCGCCGCGAGAGCCGGGAGCTTGTCCGCGGACAACGTCCGCGCTCTCAACAACGACTTGCGCCGGAACATCAACAGCGCCCGGGACGATGGGCGGAGTTATAACCGAAAGTTGTGGATCCTCGATCTCACGAAGGGCGCGACGTACCCTCCAAGTTGAACAACCAACGAGTCCGCCGGGTGAGTCCGGCGGGGAGGGATACGCCAATGTTGAAGCTAGTCCATGACGCCACCGCGGGCGCGGTTGGTGAGAACGAACCACAGACGATCGACCTCGACGAGCTGTGCCGGTTGGCGGCGAAGGAGATGCTGGCGGTGGCGCTGCTCGCCGAGCGCCGGGCCTACCTCGAGGCCCACGCCGACGAGCTCGACGCCACCGGGCGCAGGCTCGTGGTCGGAAACGGCTACGCCCGGACCCGGGAAGTCGTGACCGGGGCGGGTGCGGTCGAGGTGACCGCTCCCCGGGTCGACGACCGCCGGGAGGGCTGCCGGTTCTCCTCGGCCATCCTGCCGGCCTACATGCGCAAGTCTCCAAAGGTCACCGAGGTGCTCCCGATCCTCTACCTGCGAGGACTGTCGACCGGGGACTTCGCCCCGGCGCTCGGCGAGTTCTTCGGCACCGAGGCCGGACTTTCGTCCTCGACCGTCAACCGATTGACGGTTGCCTGGCAGGCCGAGCACGCCGAGTGGTCCGAGCGGGACCTTTCGCGTGTCGACTACGTCTACCTGTGGGCAGACGGCGTGCACTTCAACATCCGCCTGGAAGAAGACCGGCTGTGCTGCCTCGTGATCGTCGGCGTGCGCCCCGACGGGACCAAAGAGCTGGTGGCCCTGGCCGACGGCTACCGAGAGTCCACCGACAGCTGGGCCGAGGTGTTGCGGGGCCTACGAGACCGGGGCCTGGCCGCGCCGGCGCTGGCCGTCGGCGACGGAGCGCTCGGGTTCTGGGGGGCGCTGCGCGAGGTGTTCCCCGCCACCCGCGAGCAGCGTTGCTGGGTGCATGTCACCCGGAATGTCATGGACGCCATGCCCAAGCGGGTGCACGAGGAGGCGAAGGAGGCCCTTCAGGGCATCTACACCGCCTCAACGCGCACGGGCGCTCTCGAGGCGGTGAAGCGATTCGCCGACGAGTTCAGCGCCTTCGAGAAGGCCGTCGTCAAGATCACCGGTCAGCTCGATGTCCTGCTCGCCTTCTACGACTTCCCGCTCGAGCACTGGGTGCACCTTCGCACGACGAACCCGATCGAATCGACGTTCTCGACGGTGCGGCTGCGCACCAAAGTCACCCGCGGTTCGGGGTCCCGCAAGGCCGGGCTGGCGATGGCCTACAAACTGCTCGACTCGGCCCAGGCCCGCTGGCGCAAGATCACCGGTGCCGAGCTCGTGCCCCTCGTGCGGGCCGGTGCCACCTTCATCGACGGCAAGCTACAAGAGAGGAGTGACACGACGACGGTCGCAGCACCCGGCACTGACACCGAAGACGGGTCCGTCGCCGCCTGAGTGAGATTCCTCGTCCACAACTCTTGACGATGACTCCCTCCCCGTAGGGCATCAGGTCGAACACGATCACCTTCACGAGACGTCCCCCTCGAGCTCGCGGCCCAGCGCCGGTCAGTCTCCCATCCCCGCCGGCCTGCAAGCCAGCAAGCCGACCGCTGGCGCGCGTCGACCGGCGCGACCGCCGCGCCACGCACCTGCCGCGCCGTTCCGTAGTCACCCCTCGTGCAAGCTGGATTGCCCGCGGTCACCGGGAGCCATCGCTTCCGGCGCGCCGACGCTGGTCGGGTCCGCGATCGAGCCCGGGCCGGTGCACGGCCCCTACGATCACCACATGGCGAGGACGACCCGGATCTTGCTCGTCTCGGGGAGCTTGCGCTCCGCCTCGACCAACACCGCCGTGCTGCGGACCGCCGGGGCGAGCGCGCCCCCGGGGATCACCGCCGAGCTCTACGAGGGCCTCGGCGATCTCCCCCACTTCGACCCGGACCTCGACCGTGTGCCCTTGCCCGTCCCCGTCGAGCAGCTCCGTGCCAGCATCCGGGCTGCCGACGCCCTCCTGCTGTGCACCCCGGAGTACGCCGGGGCCCTCCCGGGCTCGTTCAAGAACCTCCTCGACTGGACCATCGGGGACGGCCAGGGCGGCTCGATCTACGAGAAGCCGGTGGCCTGGATCAACATCTCCACCCTTCCCACCGGCGCCGCCGACGCCCACGCATCGCTGGCCAAGGTCCTCTCCTACACGCACGCCGTCGTGGTCACCGCAGCCTGTGCCGAGATCCCGGTCGCTCGGGATGCCGTCGGCGGCGACGGGCTGGTCCACGAGCCGGCCGTCCGCCAGCGGCTCGCGCACGCCCTTTCCACCCTCGCTGACGCCGCACGCGGCGCGGGCGAGGCCGGCTGAGCCGACATCGCCGGCAGATCCAGCTAGGGCCGCCGACGAAGGCGACGGCGCGGAGCGCCGCCGTCGACGGCGCTGCCCTTGACTCGCACGAACGTCCGTTCGTAGGCTGCCACGCGTGGGCGATACGGGGGGCGGAGCGGCACGGCAACCCGGCAGCCACCTCCACCGGTCGGACGCCTGGAACGGGCTCCGCCCCGGCGACGCCGTGCGCCTCGCCGGCATCCGGGGCGGCCATTGGCGCTACCGCTGCCACGTCCTGAACGAGCGGAGCGGAGCCACCTGGGTCGAGGTCACCGAGCTCGACGTGCCCCGTCTCGCCGCCGGCGTCGCCCGGGCCGCCGGCAGCCGCCCTGACGCGAGGAAC
>JAJZBS010000213.1 GCA_021851885.1 Actinomycetes bacterium
CTCGCGTCCGATGGCGCCGATGGCGTCGACGATCGGCCCGACCTCGAAGGCCGCCTGTGGGTCGATCCCGTCGACGGGGCAGGCCGTGACGTTGCGCATCGAGTTGCCGCACGCCTGGAGGGACCCGAGCCCCACCTCCCCGTAGCGCCGCCAGATCTCGGGGAGGTGCTCGAAGCGGAGCCAGTGGATCTGGAGGTCCTGGCGCGTCGTCACCTCGCCGAAGTGGTCCGGCTCGTCCTCGAACCCTTCGGCGCACACCGAGAAGTCGCGGACGACGCCGGCGAGCACGTCGACCTGAGCGGCCGTGAGCCGCCCGCCCGGGATCCGGGTGCGCAGCATGAAGGTGCCCTCGAAGCGGTCGTCGTAGACGCCGACCAGGCGCAGGCGAGCGTTGCCGACGCTGCCGCGGTCGGAGGGGTGCAGGTCCTCCCAGTGCAGCGGGCCCACGCCGACGATCGCCGCCAGGACCTCCTCCGGGACCTGCTCGGGGTGGAAGAGCGGTTCACGCATGGACACCTCCCGCCTCGGGATCGCCGCCCGTGTCGCTGCCCCGACCGTCCTCGGCCAGAAGGTCCTCTGTCACATCCAGCGTTCCGCCACCCGGTTCGAGCGCCCACGTCATGAGGACAATATATGACCAAGTTAGTCAACTTTCCAACCCGAAGCCAGCGGCGCACGGGACGCGGGGCGACGGTGCCCACGCGCCGATGCTCGCTCGCGAGCTGGGCGTCAGCCGCGAGACGCTCTACCGGGCCCTGCGTGCTGCCTCGTCCAGTGCCGACGATCAGGCAGTCTTGATGGGATGCAGGAGCGCAGCGCTGCTCTTGCGTGACGGGCCCCGGATGACGCGATTGGCCTGAACGCCGATTCGAGGAGGACTTGCCGTGTCGGTCGAGACCGTGAGTGTCGTGTATGAGTGCCCGAGCTGCGAGGAGCGGCTCAGTGAGCGCCGGTGCCCGGATTGCAACGTGTTCTGCCGTCGGCTTGGGCCGGGGGGCGCGTGCGCTGGATGCGGAGAGGTCCTGTTGGTGGCCGAGCTCGAAGGCGACTGGTGAGCGGGGCCTCCGTTCGTCGTGAGGGACCGAGCAAGACAAAACTCGGGGTTGCCACAACCAAACCCTCACGACGAAAGAAGGTTCCCGTGCAAGCTCAACGAGAATACGTCGGTGTCGACCTACACCGCCGCCGCAGCGTGATCGTGCGCAAGGACGCGGCGGGCGAGACGCTCGAGTCTGTCCAGATCGTCAACGACCCGCTCGCGCTGGCTGAGGTCGTCGGTCGGGCCGGCGAGGCCCCCGAGGTGGTCCTCGAGGCGTGCTACGGCTGGTACTGGGCCGCTGACGTGCTCGCCGAGTGCGGGGCGAGGGTGCATCTGGCTCACCCGTTGGGCAACAACTGGGGGAACCGGCGGGTGAAGAACGACGAGCGTGACGCGGCGGACCTGATCGACTTGTTGCGTCTCGGTCGCCTGGCCGAGGCATATATCGCCCCTCCCGCCCAGCGCGAGCTGAGAGAGCTGGTCCGCCACCGCGCCAAGCTAGTCGCCATCCGCTCCGGGCTGAAGGCCCAGGTCCACGCCATCTTGGCCAAGCAGGGGATCGCCGTCGAGGTGACCGATCTGTTCGGTCGGGCCGGTCGGGCACAGCTCAACACAGCCCCTCTCGATGACGTCTACCGGCTGCGGGTCGATTCGTTCCTCGTTCTGCTCGACGGCTTCAGCACCGAGATCACCCGTTTCGCCGCCCTGGTCGAAGATCACCTCGCCGACGATGCCGGCTACCGGGCTATCCAGACCATCCCGGGTGTCGGCCCGGTCCTCGCCGCCATCTTCGTGGCCGAGATCGGAGACGTCTCCCGCTTCGGGGGTGCCCCCCAGCTGGCCAGCTGGGCGGGGCTGACCCCACGCCACCGTGAGTCCGACACGCACGTGTCGCGTGGTCACATCACCAAGCAGGGCAGCCGCTTGGTGCGTTGGGCGGCGGTGGAAGCCGTCGGACGCCAGCGCGGGGCCACGCCCGTGGCCGTGTTGAACCACCGCGTCGCCGACCGCCGAGGCAAGTCCATCGGCCGGGTAGCGGGCGCGCGCAAGCTTCTCGCCCTCGTCTACTACGGCCTGCGCGACGGCGAGATCCGCTGCCTGGCCAAGGCGGGGTGAGACCCGGCCGGCGCAGCCAGACGCGAGCTCGCTAAAAGTCATGGCCCCCGGCACGCCGGCGTGGCCGCAAATTTGATTGAGCCCGTCTGGCTGCGGCCGAACCCCTCCATGCCACCATGCCGTGGCGGATAGATGACCGGCGACCGGGCAACCGGCTCACGCCCTCGAGCAAGCAAGCTCACCTGGAGAACCAACCGCAACGCGCCGCAGCCGACCAGGCCAAGGCGCATCCAGCGAAGCCGTGACCGGCTTCGCAAACCCATGATCCCTGGCGCCGACCGACCGGGCCATCAAGGCTTCCCCTCCGGGCGGCCTACGGCCGGCCTTGACCGCCCTCCCACCCAGCCACGAACCCTGGCGGGGACCGCTTCGACGCGCCCTCACGAGAAGCCCATCGCCCCTACGGGGCGCAACGGACCGGACGAAAAACCCGTCCGGACCCCTTGACAAAAGGCGCTCCTTCATAGATGACTTCTGGTCCGAGGAACGCGACAGTGGCCCCACAGGAGCCCACAAACCCCGACAGGAGCACCAACGTGTCCGAGATGCAAAGAGCGCTGGAACCCGGGGATCTCACCCGGCTGTTCGTCGAGCGAGCCAACGCTGGTGACGCCGCCGGCATCGCCGAGCTCTACGAGGAGCAGGCGGTCATGGCC
>JAJZBS010000066.1 GCA_021851885.1 Actinomycetes bacterium
CGCTACGAAGACCTCGTCGCCCGCCTTGCCGACGAAGCGGCCAGGATCGGTTCGTGGCTCGGCGTCGATCTCGACGCCGGCGCCGTGGCACGACAGAGAGACCAGTTCCGGCACCACATGACGAGTACGAGCGAAGTGGCCTCCGTGGGCCGCTGGCGCACGGACATCCCCGCTGAGGAAGCACGTTTCCTCTGGGAACAGCTCGGGGACGAGCTGGAAAAGTTTGGCTACGCGCCGGATTGAGCCGTCCGCCGCAAGCTCCTGCGGTCGCCCGGTGGGGCTATTGGGGCCAGCCGGTGAAGCTGTAGTTGGACGGGTTGGAGAACATCTGGGCGAGCATGCCGCAGGTCCCGGAACCCGTCGAGGCCCAACCGGTTGGATTGCTTGGCGGCAGGACGGGCCAGCACGCATGGAGCGCAGGGACGCCAAGGGTGGTCGAACCGCCGCAGCCGACTCCCGGATCCTTTGCGTAGATCGTCGGTCCCATGCTGTGCAGGATGACCAGCCAACAGGTCCCGCTTGCCGACGTCTCCGCGAAGCCGACTGAGGTGTCTGACGTGCTGAGGCCACAGTTTGATGCGGTCAGCGCACCCTGATTGGACGAGCACGGCGTCAGGAAGGCGACTTCGTTCTGGCTCGCCTGCCCCTGGTCCGGGCCGACCGTTGCCGTGCTGCACGGTCCCCCGCATGCCCAGGGTTCTTGAGGGGAGAACTCGTACAGACGCCTCAGCGGAATGGCGAAGTAGTTCTGGTATCCGGTGAAAAGGTACCGTGCAGCGTGGGATGCGCCGTTCAGATCGGCCTGGGTGGCCTCGTCCTGTGTCGAGGTGCGGGTGCCCAGGAACGTCGGGATCGCGATGCCCATCAGGATCGCCATGATGAGCAGCACGACGAGGATCTCGATGATCGTGAAGCCCGCGCTTGCGCTCCCCGCCCGCGCCGGACCGCTAGACCGATCTCTTCGCCACTTGATGACCTGCGATACGGACACGACCCCCCTCGACAGCTCTAGAGCCGAAGCATACGACGCCACTCAAGCGTCTCACGACGGGTCGGCAGATGCAAGCCGTTCTTGCCCGCCACGGCCCGCCTCTTACGGCTTTGAGCTGGGCCTTCGCGAATCTCCGCCAAGCGCGCCCGGACTTGGCGTGCACGTGCGGACAGGCCGTGGTGCGCGAGGACACGCGCCTTGCCGATGCCTGCCCGTTCCCCGGCGCGCTCCGGGTGGTCGTAGACGGTGCGCATGTAGGACGCGGCCGCGTCCAGGTCGGGGCTCGCCCAGTGCGCGCCTTCGGGGTAGGGGTCGCACCCTTTCGGGACCTCCGTCATCTCGCAGGGGACGACGAAGGCGCTTTCGTCGTCCATGAAGTCCAGGTTGCCCGAGTAGCCGGTCGCGATGACGGGCTTGCCGAGTGCCATGGCCTCGGCCATCGTCAGGCCGAAACCCTCGGAACGGTGCAGGGAGACGTAGCAGTCCACGGTCCCCATGAGGGCGGCGTTGTCCTTAGCGCTCAGGTAGCGGTCGATCAGGATGACGTCGGGGCGCTCGACGATGGCGCGCCGGAGGTGCTCCATGCCGACCACGCCGCGCGCACCGTTCACCGCCTTGATGACGAGAACCGGGCCCTCGCCGGGCCGGAAGGCACGCGAGAACGCCTCGACGAGCCCGAGCGGGTTCTTGCGCTCGAACCCGCTGAGCAGGTCGAAGAAGTACCCGAAACAGAACCTCTCGGGTATGCCCAAGCTGCGCCGGTCGACGTCGGCGGGCACGTCCGGCGCGACCACGGGAAGTGGCATGGCCACGACGGGCTTCGTGGTGTGCTGGCGCAGGCCGTCGGCGACGAACTTGCTAATGCCCCACACCTCGTCGACGCAGGCGAAGGCCCCGAGCATGGACCGTGGCAGCTCGTCGAGCTCCCAGGCCCACAGACCGACCGTGTAACGACCCGAGAAGAAGCTGGCGCCCAGGTGCTCGGCCACGGCCGGGAAGATGTCGGCGTTCAGGCAGACGACGTTGACGTCGTAGCCGCCGGGGGGAGCCGACGCCCTGCCCGTCGGGTCTGCGAAAGGGTGCAGCGCCCGGCTGAGGGTCTCGCTGTGGTTGACGACGGCGACCTCTTCCCCCGCGGCCTCGAGCATCCGGACCGTGAGGCGAGCGGACTCGCCGGTGCCGGCTTCGGCGCGCACGTGCCCGACGACGGTGACCCCGCGACGCAGCTGTTCGGGCGTGGGCCAGGGATGCGCGCCGCCCGCCCCCTCCCCGCTTTGGGGCGGGAGCAGGCGTTCGTCGATGTGCTCCTCGGCGCGCCCGTCGGCATGCGCCCAGCCGACGAAGAGCTCTTCGAAGGCGAGGCTGCGGGGGTTGCCGAAGGCCGCGACGACGTCGGTCCGGGTCCGCAGCAACTCGGCGGAGTACCTGCCGATCGCCGTCGGGCGCATCGCAGCAGCATCAGGCTCGGCAAGCCACGCTAGGAACCCATCGGGGTCGTCGAAGGGCACGGGGGGCTCGTCGTGGTTCCCGCAGCCGCCGTCGATCGCGCTGCCTTCGGCCGCGAGCAGTCCCCGGCGGTAGGCGCGACGCGCGTGGCGGTCCATGGAAAAGCCGTTGGACAGGCGTCCCCACCTATACGGTCGCCGGGCCATGCCTTCGCCGGCGGCAAGCAGCCGCTCTCCGTAGCCGTCGCAGATCTCGGCGAGAGCGGGGTTCCCGCTGAGCAGCAGGGCGTCGCGCGGACGGTCGCCCTGGTGCTTGCTGAGCCTCCAGGGCACCGCGGGGTCGTAGCCGCTGAAATGGAAGAAGCGCAGGGGCATGCCTTCCCCCACGACCCAGGCCGCCGGGCCGTCGCCTTTGCGGAGACCGCGCTCGTGGAGGTTCCAGTAGGCGACGTTCACTCCCGGGTCTTTCCAGATGTACGGCGTGAAAAGCGCCGGCGCGAAGTCGATCCAGCGCTGGTCGACGAAGAGCATGGCGTCGACGTCGACGACGCAGTTGCGGCGGAGGCGCTCCTGCCAGGCGGCGAGAAGCGGGGCCGCCGCGGGGCTCACGGTGATGAACCCGAGGTTGTAGACCCCGGCCGCCATGATGAACCCCTCGCTCGGCGTTCCGTCGGCCGGGATCGGTGTGAGCACGTGCGGCGTGATCACGATCCCGTGTTCCGCCGCGAGGGACGCCAACGGGTCGAGACGATCGAACAGCTCGATGTCCGGGTCGATGTACGCGACGGAGCGCCCGGTGCGACCTCCGGTGCCTCCCCGTGCGAGCAGGGTCGCGAGCAGCCATGGCTTGAGAGCCGTCGCGAGCTCCATGACGTCGTAGATCCCGGCCATGCGGTGGACCTCGGCTGCGTCGATGTCGATGTCGTAGGGCCCCAGTGCGTCGAAGAGGCCGGCCTCCGACGCCGGCTTCTCGTCGTCGATGACGAGAACGTACATATGCGACTCGGGATGGAAGCGGGCCACCGACGCGGCGAGAACCCGAGCTTGGGGAAGGTAGTTCCCGGCGACGATCGTGCAGAAGTCGAGCTCTTGGGACTGTCGGGATGGGCTTCCGGGCACGGCGCAAGCGTAACCGCGCCCTTGAACGGCGCCTGACCCCCCCGGGCGACGGTGCGTCTGTCGCTTCCGGTCCCCGGCGTTCGTCGCTCCTTTCCTGGGCAGCGGCCTGTTCGAGGGGCCGAGGCCGTCGCGCGGTGCTAACAAGGCGGGATGCCCCCCGGACGCGAGGCCGACCCTCCGGAACCCGTCGCCGCCTCCGCCGGCGACGCCGAGGAGGGGGTCGCCGGCGAGCTGGACCGTCTGCGCGCCGAGCTGCACTCGCTCCAAGAGCGCCTGGGCGCAGCCCTTATCGAGGCCGAAGCCGCTCGCGCAGACGCGGAGGCGTCGCGGTGGGCGAGCGAGGAGCTCGCCCGCCTCTACCGGACTCGGATCATGCGCTACTCGGCTTTGTTGCGTCGCAGGTACGCGCGGCTGCGCCAGCGCCGCCGAGCAAGCGCTTCGGCGAGCGCCGAGGACGACCGCGCCGGCTACCGGGCGTGGGTCAAGAAGTACGGCACATTGACTGCGGCCGACCGGCAGGCGATCGCCACCGACATCGCGCGTATGGACCAGCCGCCCCTCATCTCTATCGTCATGCCCGTGCGCGACACGCCGGAGAGGTGGCTCCGACGGGCCATCGGCTCTGTCCAAGCGCAGCTCTACCCCCACTGGCAGCTGTGCATCGCCGATGACGGATCGACCGGGCCGGCCGGTGACGTGGTCGCTCATATTCTCGACGAAGCAACTGCAAGCGACGGGCGGATCAAAGCGGTCCGCCGGCCGGTGAGCGGCGGCATCGTTGCGGCGTCAAACAGCGCGCTGGAGCTCGCCTCCGGTCAGTGGACGGCCTTCGTGGACCACGACGACGAGATCGCCGAGCACGCACTGTACCTCGTCGCCCGAGAGATCATCGCCCATCCCGACGCCGTGCTCGTCTACACCGACGAGGACCACGTCGACGAGGACGGGGAAAGGTACGCGCCGTACTTCAAGTGTGACTGGAACCCTGACCTGGCCCGTTCACAGAACTACGTCAACCACCTCGCCTGTTACCGCACTGATGCCGTGCGCGCCGCCGGCGGCCTGCGCCCAGGCTTGGACGGGAGCCAGGACCACGATCTTGTCCTGCGCGTGACCGAAGGCGTCATGCCCGGCGCAATCCGGCACGTCCCGTTCGTCTGCTACCACTGGCGAGCCGTCCCCGGAAGCGCGGCGCTCCACGCGGCCGGGAAGCCGTATGCGCAGGCGGCGGGCCGGCGTGCCATCGCCGATCATCTCCAACGGTCTGGTCGCGCGGGCACTGTCGAACCGGCATGGCCGGGCTCGACGTTCCACCGTGTCCGCTACGAGTTGCCCGCGCTCCGGCCCCGCGTGACGGCCGTCGTGTGCACGCGTGACGGGAGATGGTTGGCGAGGTGCCTGCGCAGCGTTCTCGAGACGACCGCCTACGAGGCGCTCGACGTCCTCGTCGTGGACAACGGGAGCACCTTGGAGGCGACGCGATCTCTCATCGACGACCTCGCCGCGCATGGGCGGATCCGGGTCCTGCGCGATCCCCGACCGTTCAACTACTCGGCGCTCAACAACGCCGCCGTTGCCGAGACCGACGCCGAGCTCGTCCTGCTCTTGAACGACGACACCGAGGCCCTGTCGCCGGATTGGCTCGCAGAGATGGTGGGCCAGGTCCTCCAGCCGGGCGTGGGCGCCGTCGGCCCGCTCCTGCGCTATCCGGACGACCGGATCCAACATGCGGGGGTGGTCATGGGTGTGACCGGCGTGGCGGCACATGTTCACCGGCTGCTGCCTCCCGGTTCCCGCGGCTACTTCGGGCGCGCGGCCCTCGTCCAGGACTTCTCGGCCGTGACCGGTGCGTGCATGCTTGTCCGCCGTGCCGTCTTCGACGCGGTGGGTGGCCTTGACGAGGATGAGCTCGCCGTTGCGTTCAACGACCTCGATCTCTGCGCCCGCATCGTCGCCGCAGGGTGGCGGATCGTCTGGACACCGTACGCGCAGCTGCGCCACTACGAGTCCTTGTCGCGCGGGCCAGACGACAAGGACGCCGACGGCGTCGTCCGATTCCAGGCGGAGGCGACCGTCATGCGCCGTCGTTGGGCAGCGCTGCTGGCGGGCGATCCGGCGTACAACCCGAACCTGTCCGTTGTGACGACGGACTTCGCACTGGCGTGGCCGCCACGCGTCGTCCCGCCGTGGCGCCCGGAAGTCGCCGGGCCCGCCGGCAGCCCGGTTGCCGGTCTAGCGGGATCGTGAAGCGAGCAAAGAGCGCAGGCGCGCGTAGATGGCGCGCGCAAGTCGCGTCGAGCGGAACAGGCGGGTCTCGTAGACGCGGCGGAGCTCCGCCTCGGCGCGGGAGCGACTTTCGCGTTCTGCCTCCAGGCTGCTCGACAGGGAGTCGGTGACTGTCGTTAGCTCGCGACGGACGGCGTCGGCATCGGCTTGCGATGCCTCGAGCTGCACCCGAAGACGGCGCATGTCGTGGTCGTGCTCCGTTCTCAATTGCGCCTGCAGTGCCTCCACGTCGAGCGTCACTTGCCGGAGCTTGCGTTGGTAGTAGCGCAGAGGCATGAAAGGGGGACTGTCGTTCCCTGCTCGCCCCGCGGGCCTCAGGACGAAGATGAACTGGAACGTCTCGGAATCCGGGTCGCTTTGAAGGATCTCGGCGATCTCACCTTCGACAGACGTGCGGTCGATCGGTATCTCGGTCTCCTCAAGGCGAGAGCGCACCGTCATCTGATCGACGACGGTGAACCCGGCCTCCTCGACCAGCTCCAGCGCACCCGGTCGATCGAAGAAGCGGAGATGCGTCCGATCGAGCAGGCCCGTGTCCGTGTAGGAGAACTTCCCGCGCAGCAACTGGACCCGAACGGCTCCGTGCGCGACGTTCGGTATGGATATGACCACGTAGCCATCGGGGGCGAGAACATCGCGGACCGACGCGAGCGTCTCCTGGGGGTTGACAAGGTGCTCCAAGACGTCGAGGAGGAGGACGACGTCGAACTTCCGGCCTTCGAACGCGCCGGCGAGGTCGATCCGCTCGACGTCGGCCACGAGCACCTCCTCGCATGCCTCTGTCGCGACGTCGGCTGCCACCTTGTCCGCTTCGATCCCCCAGACGCGGCACGCCAGCTTCCGCAGGGCGCGCGCCATCGACCCGTCGGCCGCTCCGATATCGAGGACGTCGCTGCCCGGGGCGACCGCACCGGCCGCGAGGGAATGCGCTGTGTTGACGTTCGTCAGGTCGACGTCGACTGCATAGCGGCTCGCCTTGTCGTCGCGCGACCCGGCCCCGTCGCCGATCGCCGGTTCGGCACCGGCGTGCCCGGCCTCTGTGGCGTGCGCCCGGTCGTCACTACCCTGCGCGGTGTCCGCATGTTCCATTTCGCTCCGCTCCGTTGCGTCGTGTGCGTCTGGTTTCAACCCGCCGTTTGCGCGCGGCGGACCCTGCGCAAGTAGCCCGAGGGGTTGAAGGTCATGAAGAGCTTCTCGCGGCTCGCATCGGCGACGAACTCGTCGGTGGAGGCGAGGAACTCGTCAACTGCTTCTCCGGGTCCCGGTCCGAAGTCGGCCAAGACGGGGCGGCCGTTGACGTTGGTGTCTTCGACGACGACATAGCCGCCCAGCGTCACCAATGGCGACAGCAGGCGCAGCTCGTCGGCGACATGCGTGGCGGAGTGGTCGGAGTCGAGGATCACGAGGACGCTGTCGAGGTCGCGGACGGTCTCGCGCAGGTCGTCGACGACGGCGGGATCGGTCGACGAGGCAGTGACGTAGGTGATCCGCGGATGGGCGGGACGATTCGGGCGCGCCGCCACGTCGATGGTGACGATCTCGCCGCATCCGAGCAGGTCGCACACCGAGGCCAGATAGTAGGCACTCCCACCTTGGAACGTGCCTGTCTCGACGATGAGCTGCGGGCGGAGATCGAAGAGGAGCTCCTGGTAGATCCACAGGTCGAGGGGGCATTTCTGGACATCGACGCCGAGCCAGCGCGTGCTCTGCCAGGTCTGCTCGGCCGATCCGTAGTAGAGGCGGTGAAAGCTGTCGACGATGTCCTTGACGCCCGGCGAGCCCTCGATGCCTGGGCCCGCGGTGGTCAAGGGGTTGGTGGCGACCTCCGGCACGGCGCCATGCTAACGGCAGCTCGGTGGCCCCGGAGAGCTGGGTGGCCCCGGAGAGCTGGGTGGCCCCGGCACGAGCCGCACGGAATGCCCTCCCGGCCGGACGACCTCGGGACAGGGAAGGATCCCTTGGCGGGTGTGGGACGAGCGGGAAGATCGTCGGACGAGTTGCGAACCATTTGGCGATCGACGGGGCGAATTTCGGCCGGCTTGCGCGTCGGTCGGGACTTCAGCGGTGGCGTGTGCCCCAGAATGGCGCGCCGCCGACCAGGGTGGTCGCCCTCTGTATGTCGGCGATGGAGACGATGCCGACGAGCCGGTTCTCGGCATCGAGAACGAGCGCGGGGTTCCCGTCGTGCGACATCATCCGCTCGAGCAGATCCCCCATCGGCCCGTCGGGACGGGCCAGCGGTACGGCAGCAAGAGGGACGGCGATATCGACGAGCCTCGTCTCCGATCGCCGATGTGCCGGGACGGCCATGACCGCCTCGGCAGTCACAACGCCTGCCAGGAATCCGTTCTCGTCCGTGACGGCGAGAGCGTCCCCTCGGTAGTTCCAGAGGTAGCGGGCGACGAGATCAGGCACCGTCGTATTCCGCGGTACGGCCAACGGGCGCGGGTTCATGACCCGGATGACCCGGAGGCTCTCCACGGCTCCGCTCGCCCGCGCGAACTGCTCCTCGGCTCGTGCGCCCGAGTACAGGAAGTACCCGATCAGCACGAACCACAATCCGACCACCCCCGAGTAGAGCAAACCGAGCAGCCCGAATGCGATGAGAGCTCCACCGAATCCCCGGCCAAACCTCGCAGCTATGACCGAGGCCCTGTTGCGGTCGCCCGAATGCCTCCACAGACCGGCGCGCAAGACGCGACCGCCGTCGAGAGGGGCGGCAGGGATGAGATTGAACGCCGCCAGCACGAGGTTGACCCCCCACAGCCAGGACAACGTTGCCACGGCCAGCCCGTGGACGGAGGCCCGTTGGACGACTGCTTCGGTGGCAGCGAAGAACCCGGCGAGTACGACACTGGTGGCCGGTCCCACGGCGGCGATGCGGAAGTCGGCTCCTGGCGTGTGGGCCTGGCCTTCGAGCTGGGTGACTCCCCCGAAGACGAACAGCGTGATGGAACGGACTCTGACGTCGTTGCGTTTGGCCACGACTGCATGCGAAACCTCGTGGACCAGCAGGGAGATCAACAGCGCCAAGGCCCCGAGCGCTCCGGCGATCCAGTCGGCCCCCGTCGCACTCCCAGCCTGTGCCGGGAGGACGTACGTGGCGAGCTCCCAGGCGATCAGCGCCAAGATGAGCAACACGCTCCAATTCACGCCGATGGGGATCCCGCCCAGTGTTCCCAGACGGATGCTCTGCTTCATGACTCTGACCTCGTCAACGGGCCTGCGCCGCATGGCGATCGCATGGCCCGGTTCCTCGGGATCGCACGTGGATTGCCTCGCCCGGACCTGTCGTTCGGCCCCTTCGGCGGTGGAACGGGCCCGTGGGAAAGGGGCCGTAGGAAAGGAGCCGTAGGAAAGGAGCCGTGGGATGGCCGGCAACTGCCGCCGATCGGCTGCGTCGAGGCAGGGGGCCGGCTGGGCGGGTCAGGACCAGAAGGTGCTCTCCTGGTCGACGTCGCCGGGGAAGAGCCGGACGTCGACCACCTTGCCGTTGCTGATCTCGAAGACCAGGACGTCCTCGGTGTCGAGCACCTTGCCGTCCCGGGTCCCCGTCGAGTGCTGGATCGCGACGGCACGACGATCGTCGGCGAAAATGTCCGTGGCGTCGGCCTTGAACGTGCCGGCACTGAGCCTGACAAGCTTGCCGAAGAGCTCGAATACCTGGTCCCGGCCGACGTAGTCGCCTGCGATCTGGCTGGTTCCCGGCTCGTGCCATGCAGCGTCCTCGGCGAACAGCTCGCTGAGGCCACCCAGGTCCCCTGAGCTGAATGCGTCATATCCACGGCGCATCAGAGCGGCATTCGCATTCTCAGCCATTACCCACCTCCATCGTCTGTGACGAACCACCAGTGTGACGGCCGGATCACCCGTGGGGTAGGGGCGAAGGTCAGGAAACGTGCGGACCCCTTTGAGCGAAGGAGCTGGGCGGAGAACGGCCGGCGCCCGGCCCCGATGACAAGACGTCCGGTCGGCGGAAGGATGTGGTGACGGGCAGGATCTAGGATGCGAGAATGGCCTCAGGCACCTGCGCGCCGAGCAGCCTCTTGCCGAGTGACGCCGGGCTGGCCGCGGCCCAAGCCCATGGCGGGGATCGGCTCCTCATGGGGCCGGGCCCATCAAACCTTTATCCTGAGGTGCGGGCGGCTCTCTCCCTCCCGCTTCTCGGGCATCTCGATCCCGAATTCCTTGCCATCTTGGACGAGACGAACGCGCTTCTCCGCTCCGTCATGCGCACGGCGAACCAGCTCACCTTTCCGCTGAGCGGGACCGGCTCGGCCGGCATGGAAGCGGCGCTCGTCAACCTCCTGGAGCCTGGTGATGTCGCCGTCGTCGGCGTGAACGGCCTATTCGGCGAACGCATGCGTGAGGTCGCGCAACGCTGCGGGGCAGAGGTCATCGGCGTCGAAGCCCCCTGGGGTGAGCCTCTCGACCCCGAGCGTCTTGTCGCCGCCCATCCTGCACCGAAGGTCATCGCCCTCGTCCATGCAGAGACCTCAACCGGGGTGCGCAACGATGTGGCACAGGTCGCGGCCGCCAAAGGCGACGCACTGGTCGTCGCCGACACCGTCACCTCGCTCGGGGGCATTGCCGTCGATACGGACGCATGGGGGGTCGACGTCGCCTACGGCGCGACCCAGAAGTGCTTGGGGGTGCCCCCCGGCCTCGCACCGATCACCGTCTCGGACAGGGCGCGTGCGCGCATGGTGCAGAGGCCCCGCTCCTGGTACCTGGACCTCGGCCTCATCGCCGGCTACGTCGACGGCGGCAGCACGGCCGGGGGCCGGGTGTACCACCACACGGCGCCCGTGACGATGGTGCGCGCCCTCCACGCGGGCCTGGGCGTCCTTGCCGACGAGGGCCTGGAGCAAGTCTGGGCACGGCACGCCGCCAACGGCGAGCGGCTCCTCTCCGGGCTCGAAGCCCTTGGATTCGTCTCGCTCGCCGCCGCCGGTCACAGGCTCCCGCAGCTCGCCTGCGTCACGTGGCCGGATGGCCTCCTTGCGCCCTTCGGCTCCGAGGGCGAGATCCGCGCGCGACTGCTACGTGACTACGGGATCGAGATCGGGGGAGGCGTCGGGCGGCTCGCGGGCAAGGTGTGGAGAATCGGCTGCATGGGCCACGGCGCACGGCGGGCGAACGTCACGCTGGTTCTCGCGGCTTTGGCGGAGGTCCTCGGCCGATGACGCGCACCGAGATCGTCCGGCCGTTGCCTTTCGAGCTCCGGGGGCGGCGCCTGCGGCTGAGAACGCTCGTCGAGGACGACTACGACGCCTGGTTGGCGGTGCGGCGCCGCTGCCGCGACTGGCTAGAGCCGTGGGAGCCTCGCCCCGCGGGCGGGCGACGGATGCCCGACGACCGTCCGAACTTCGGCGCGCGATGCCTTGCGCGCGACCGCGAGCGGCAGTTCGCGACCGGTTTCGGTTTCGGGATCTTCGTCGGCGACAGGTTCGACCGCTTCGCCGGCGAGGTCAACCTCTCGTCGATCCAGCGGGGACCGTTCCAGAGCGGGTATCTCGGATACTGGGTGGACCGGGACCTCGCGGGGCGAGGACTGGTGCCCGAGGCAGTTGTCGTGGTGCTCCGTTTTGCCTTTGAGGACTTGCGACTGCACAGGGTCCAGGTGTCGATCATTCCTCGCAATCGATCCAGCCGGCGCGTCGTCGAAAAGCTGGAGCTGCGCGACGAGGGGGTCGCCATGCGGTACCTGGAGATCGACGGTCGCTGGGAGGACCATATTCGCTACGCGATCACGGCCGAGGAATGGGTCGAGCGGCGCGACGCCTACCTGCGGACGTGGATCGGGCCTCCCCTGCCGTCGTAGGACACCCTTCGAGCCGTAGTGCGCGGCGTTCGCCGAAGGGGTTCCGGTCCGCCGGCGGGTCAGCGGTCGGACGGGCGGATCACGGCGGGGGAGTGGCGGAAGAAACTCTCGACGTCGCTCTCGTACTGGTAGTGCGGCTCGCTCGTGCCGACGGTCCGGCGTAACCGCAAAGCTTGGACGAAGCTCTCGACCGCACCCGCTGTCGTGTAGCGGAAGTTGAAGCCGGCTTCTTTGATGCGTCGCGTGTCCACGCCCCGCCCGAAGCGGAGGAGGGAGTCCATCTCGGGTGGGAACATGATGAGGCCGAGGCGCACGAGCCCCGCGGCGGCGGCGCGGGTCGCGAACGGCGGAAGGCCGAGAAGCTTCCGGTCACACATCGCGGCGACCTCACTCCAGGGGATGCGCCCGTCACCGGCAACGTTATAGAGGCCGGGGACTTCGTTACGCGTCACGAATTCGAGGCTGCGGATGACGTCGTCTTCCTCGACGAACTGGACGAGAGGATCGAAACCGGCGATCGAAGGAACGAGCGGGCGCGAGAGGTTGAACGTCATGGGGGTTGCGATGTCGGTGCCGAGCACGTTGGCGAACCGGAGCACCGTCACGAGCGTGTGCGGATTGTCTTCCGCGAAGTCCCGCACAAACGTCTCGACCTCGATCAGGGATCTCTCGACGTAGTTCCGCGCCGGCCGGCTGTGTGGCATCTCCTCGCGGAACCACGTCGGATCGTAGGCCGACGATCCATAGACAAGCGACGACGACTTGACGATCACATGACGTATCGAGCTCCCCGCCGAGCCACATGCGGCGAACAGGTTCATCGAGCCGATCACGTTGACCTCGTGGAGCTTCCGGCGGCTCATCTGCGTCGAGTCTGTGACGAGGAAAAGGTGGACGATCGTGTCCACCTGGGTCGCGCGGACGAGCCGGGTGAGCACCGAGTACACCTGGTCGGTACGGACGAACTCCGTCCTCTCCAGCTGGACCTTCGGTTCGCTCGTGCCGAGGCCCACGAGGACGTCGATATCGGGGTTGGACTCGAGGGCTTGCGCCATGCGCCCGCCCCAGAAGGTGTCGAGACCAGTAATGAGGACGCGCCGTCCCATCTCCGTATGCGCTCCTTGGCCTATCCGAGCCAGACGCTTCGGCGTTGCGCCAGCATCTCCCAGAGCTGGTCTTGAATGCGCTGGCGGATGTTCTCCGCCTCCTCCATGATCCGGCTCCTCGAGTAGCGCTCTTGGCCGGCCGGCACGTCGAAAGTGATCGGGTCGAGGACGTGCAGCTTGAACTTGGAAGGGAGGTGGAGCACGCTGCCGACGATCGGTCCGAGGAGCAGGTGGTTGAGCGTGACCGGTAAGTACGGGACTCCGACAGCCTTTGCGACCCCGGGCAGGCGGAAGAGGATCGGCATCGACTCTTCAGCTCCGACGACGGCGATGGGCACGACCGGCACCCCGGCACGCATCGCGATCTCGATGAACCCGCCCCGTCCGAAGCGTCGGAGGCGATACCGGTCCTGAAAGCTCTTGCTCGGCCCCTTTGTCCCTTCCGGGAAGACGAGAACAAGCTGGCCCTGGTCGCGCAGGAGGCGGAAAGCGTTGTCGGGATGGGCCGTCACGCCGCCGACACGGGACCAGAGCGTCCCCACCAACGGGAACGTCCGGAAGAAGTAGTCGGCGAGGCCGTAGACGGGGCGTCCGAGCTCCCTTTCGATCCCATGCATGATCACCGGCGCGTCCGACGGGATGGCCCCGGCGTGGTTGGCGACGAGGAGGGCACCGCCGGTGGTCGGGATCTTCTCGAGCCCTTCCCACTCGACGCGGAACCACCATCGGTACATGGGGTCCCCCACCTGGCGGACGAGAGAGCGCATGTGCTCCGAGCGTCCCCACTCGTCGACGTCCGACAGGCGTGTGCCGTTTCGGACCTTCGGGTCCGGCGGCGTCGTGCTCGGCAGGGGGATGAGCGCCGCACGCTGCGACTTTTCGACGACCGTCTTTCCCGTGCTCACGCGGCCATGCTACCGCCGGGCAGCGGCCAAGCAGTGGGCCGCGCCGCCTACCGTCGTTGCAGAGCGAGAGCGAGGTTCCAGGTCGCAAGCTCCCGTATCCCCGGCATCGCAACGATGCCCCGTGCCCAGTGGGGGTAGTAGCGGGGGAAGGAGTCGAGGATCTCCACCTGCGGCGTGCGCCGTGCCCAGCGCATCACCTCGCCGACGCGCAGATTGAAGAGCGACTCGCCGAACAGGTTCTTCGGCGGCCGTCCGTGCTTGCGTTCGTAGTGCCGGGCCGCCCAGCTGCCACCGAGGTAGTGCCACGGCGCCGTCTCGTGGCCTCCGTGCGGCGAGAGCCAGTTGGTGAATGCAACGAAGACGAGCCCTCCGGGGCGGGTGACGCGGATCATCTCGTCCAGGAAGGACCATGGGTCGCCAACGTGCTCGAGGACATTCGAACAGCAGCACACGTCGAAGGTGGCATCCTTCATCGGGAGGACGTAGCCGTCGGCGACGACGCCCCAGCCGCGGGACCGCCCGCGCTCGCCCATCTCCTCCCAGGAAGGTTCGACGAAGAAGGCCCGAGCCCCCGCCTCGCGGAAAGCGACGGCGATATGCCCGGGGCCCCCGCCGACCTCCAGCACCGAGGTCCCGGAGATGTCCCGGTAGCGCTCGACGAGCGCGACCGTGTCTCGCCCGAGAAGTGCGTAGAAGGCCACAGGATCGGTCTGCTCGAGCCGGAATGCACGGGCCAGCATGAAGGTACGCCGAAGGCCCATCGGGCTCCGGCCTCGTTGCGTCTGTGCGACGGTCGGATGGTCTGTGGTGCGAACGAGAGCCTCCCCGTGCTCTTTGGTTGGTGATCCGGGATCGGATGGTCGCAACCGGCGGCCAGGCCGCGCGGAGCGCTGCAGGCGCCCAAGGTGGTGCGGGGGCAATATAGGCCAGGATCAACGACCGCCCAGCGCCTGGAGGCGGCTGTGGCTTCGGATCGCCTCCCAGGCGGCCCCTCCGATCGCAGGCTCCTAGAGTCGTGGCTGTATACCGGGGGTGTAGCCCAATCGGCAGAGGCAGGGCGCTTAAACCGTCCAAAGTGAGGGTTCGACTCCCTCCACCCCCACCATGACCGCCTTGAGAAAGCCAGGACCAGCGCCCCACCCGGCACCAACCACGACGCAGCACCCCGGACGACCAGGAGCGGAACCCGGGACCACCACGCACCACGACACGACCGGCGAGGGGACGGCCCGGACCCGGCGACGGGGGCGGGGCCGGGCGGACCCGGGCACCGGCGCACGACAGAGGCAACGGTGGCGAGGCCGAAGCAACCGGGGCGCGCGCGACGGGCACGACCGGAGCCGACGGGACCACCACCCACAGCAACAGGGCGGGGCGAGGCACGGAGGGGACCCGACCGCTTACACACGGCGTGGGAGGGTGACCAGGCCAGGCCGGGGGGAGCGTGCGCTCAGTGTGCCTAGCAAAGGCCCTGAAAGGAGCGGTCCGGTACCTGGGGGCGGGGTAGAGATACCAGGGGCTGTTTGGGCCGTGCCCCCCGGGCCTGGCGGCCGTCTGGCAGCCGCCTGGGGGGCCATCGTGGCGAGAGGTAGCTCAGCCGGGCGCTGGCGGGCCGGGATGGGCCGGGGGTCTGCCCGAGGCCGGGAGGCCCTCGATCCGGGCCGTTCCAGGCGCCCGGGGTGGCTAGGTGGCCCCATCGTGCCGGGCCGTTCCAGGCGCCCGGGGTGGCTAGGTGGCCCCATCGTGCCGGGAGGTAGTCCCCGGGGGCGCAGTCGGGCCTGTTGGGGGGGCGCTACGGTGCCGTTGGCGGGCCTCCTGGTCAGGTGATGACGTGGACCTGGCGCTAGTCGTCGGGGACGGCGGGCGAGGCCAGGCCAGCCGGTCGAGCGGGGTCGAAGAGTCCCGGCGCTGCGGGGGCAGGAGACGATCGCCACGGCTAAGACCTCGTAGGCGGATGCGAGGCCAAGGTAGAACTCCAGGAGGGAGCGTCAGCGCCGTCGTGATCGTGAATGGCGCTTGTGCCAAACCTTGGCACATCGCTGGGAGCACCATCGGCGACGACGCCCGCGCAGCGGCTTTCCACAGTTGTCGCAGCATCGGCCGCTTCTGACCGCGGAACCTGGACCGGGACGATGAGGAGTTGGAGGGCGTGGCCCGTCGATCAAGAACGGTAGCGCCGACGCCATAGCCGCATCGCCTGGAGGGCGTGGACCTACGATGCCGAGCTTGACCTTCCACCAGAAGCGCGGCCACGCGTCCGCCGGGGGAACGAATCGCGGTGGAGGGGGAAGCGGCTGAGGAGGGAGGCTTTGCACAGTTGCCCGGAGTGCCACGATGAGGCGCT
>JAJZBS010000067.1 GCA_021851885.1 Actinomycetes bacterium
GGCCAGCGCCCGGGCGATCGCAGCCCGCAAGCGCACCTGCGCCGCCAGGGTGCTCATTCGGCCCTCTCGACGGGGGGTCGTCCACGCCATCGCCGGATCCCGCCCGGAGAAGTGTCGGCGCCGCGCACCTGAGCCCGCGCCACTGCGGACGTCCCCCTCCTCCCACCACGCGTGCGCGTGACCCCCCCTCGATCGCGCGCGCGCGTAACCAGGGGACCCCCCGGGGGGCGTCTCGCTGGCCACCTGTGGATGTTGCTGCCTGTGGAAAACGATGTGCGCGGGCCGCTGACGAAAAAAGTCTGCTTCGGGCACAAAAGCCCGGGACCAGGGACGATGGCCCTCAAGAAGCGCTCGGCAAGGCCCGAAAACGGCGTCAGGAAGCGCTCAGGAAGCGCTCAGATCCATGGGAAGGGTGAAGGACGGCGTCCGGCAGAGAGAGAGAGGAAGGAGCAACGACATGGCGACCATGCTGTCGATCCCGGAGGCCGCAGACGTCCTCGGCGTCACCCCCCGCTGGGTGCGCCGGGCGATCTTCGAGCGGCGCCTCGCCTACGTGAAGCTCGGGCACCTCGTGCGCATCGACGCCGACGACGTGCGTGCCCTCATCGAGGCCGGCCGGGTCGCCGCCCACACCGGAGCGGCCGCGCGACGGTGAGGCAGCCCTCAGGAGCCGAAGAGGACGGCGCCGATCCGCTCGGCCGCCTCGCGCTGCATCGTCGGGGTAACGTGGCTGTAGAGGTTCATGAACAGTGCCGGATCGGCGTGGCCGAGCCGCTCGGCGGCGACCTTGGCGGGCACCCCGGAGGCGAGCATGAGCGTCGCGGAGGTGTGGCGGAGCCCGTGGGCCGTCAGCCTCGGCAGTCCCGCCTCGACGCTCAGGCGCCCGAGAAGCTGGGAGAGGTACTGGGGATGGAATGCCCCACCCGTCGCCTTCGTGAAGACGTAGTCGCTCGGGATGTAGCCGGGAACTTGCGCGTCGCGAGCCTGGATGTCGTGCTGGGCCCGCAGAACGCCCATGGCGCCGTCGTCGAGGTCGATGGCGCGGATGGCGTCGCGGCTCTTGCCCTCCGAGGCGACGAGGGTGTAGCCGATGCTGGAGGCGAACTCGACGATGCGGACGCGCCGCTCGGCGAAGTCGACGTTGGCCCAGCGCAGCCAGACGAGCTCTCCGATCCTCACCCCCGATCCCAGGAGGAACGCCCAGATCGGCCACGTGCGGTCGCCGTCCATGATGTCGAGGAAGGCCCGGGCCTGCTCGGGGCTCCAGTGACGGGGCACCGCGCGCTTAGGCGTCGGCCGCGGCGTGCCGACAAGGGGGTTGGCCGCGACGAGGCCGCGGACGACTGCGAGCTTGAAGGCGCCGGCGAGCGGGGCACGAGCGAGGCGGATCGTGTTCGGCGCGAGGCCCGTACCGTCCCGGGCGCCGCCCTGGATCAGGCGGCGCTGCCAGGCGAGGACGACCTCACCGGTCACCTCCCCCAAGTTGAGCTGTCCCAGGTGGGGCAGGACGTAGGCACAGGCGTAGTCCCGGTAGCTGTTGCGGGTCTTCGCCGCGAGCTTCCCGTCCATGTCGATGCCGTCCAGGTACTCGGCGACCAGCTCGGCGACGGTCGTGGCCTTGCCGGGCGCCGGCGAGGGCCTCCCCGCGTCGGATCCGGCCAGGAGGGCCCGCCGTGCCTTCGCCGCCTCGGCCGCCGTCGCAAAGCCCCGGCGGGTGAGCTGGCGACGCCGCCCGGTCAGCGGGTCGCGTCCGGTCGTGACCTTGACGTACCAGGCGCCGTGGCGGTCACGGTAGACGCCGGTCGGGCGGACGGGCATGGCGCCACCTCCGTTGAGAACGTGTCGAGAACCGCCCCGGGGGGGTCCCCCGGGGGGCTTTGGTTCTCAATATGTTCTCACAGGCTCCCCACCTGATCCAGCACCCTCACGTACATGATCCGTGACCAGGGCTTTCTGGTGGAGGCGAAGGGACTCGAACCCTCGGACCTCTTGACTGCCAGTCAAGCGCTCTACCAACTGAGCTACGCCCCCGTATGTGCAACCACCTGCGCTTACGCCTGCCAGCACCCACCTTCTCGGTCTGTGCCCGCCGGGACTACCGTGGCTGCCCAACGCCCATCGTCCATCGAAAACGGCCCTCCCGCTCCACGGCGAGAATCGACGCTCGACACGGCGCTTCTGCGATGCACGCCCCGCAGGCTACCCCGCGAAACAACCGGCCTCGCACACGTCGCCGATCGGTCACCGAGCAGCTGCAAGCCGTGCGGGGCTCAATCGTGGACGCGCTTGGCGACGCCGTCGGCGACGAGCCGGCGGGCGAGACCCACATCTTCGCCGCGGGGCCCCTTCCCGGAGCCGGGGACCTCCAAGATGGCGGCCACGTCGTCCAAAGCGGGGTGGCCGAGGAGGGATGCCAGGCCCTCGGCGCCGATGGTCCCCTCCCCCAAGTTCGCATGACGGTCCCGCGCCGACGCGAAAGGGACCTTCGAGTCGTTGAGGTGGATGCAACGAAGCCGAGCGAGCCCGAGAGCCGCATCGAGTTCTCTTACCACTTTGTCGGCGGACTCCCGCGAGGTGAAGTCGACACCGGAAGCCCACAGGTGCTGGGTGTCGAGGCATACGCCGAGTCGGCTCGCGGCCACAGGGCTGGACTTTGCAACGAGCTCGACAACCGCAGCGAGCTCGCCGAAGCTCCGCCCGACGGTCCCTCCGGCACCGGCGGTGTTCTCGAGGAGCACGGGGCATGTCCCCGGCTGGTCGAGCACCTCGACGAGGGCATCGGCTACTTGGGGCAAACACGCCTCCATGCCGGCGCCCCGGTGGCTCCCGAGATGGAGGACGAGACCGAGAGATCCGATCGCCTCGGCAACCGCGAGGTTTGCCGCAAGGCACGACAGCGACTTGGCGTGAAGCTCGGGATCGGGCCCAGCAAGGTTGATGAGGTACGTCGCATGGCAGAACGTCGCTTGGACGCCTCCTTCCGCCGCAGCCTCGCTCTGTGCGGACCGATAGCGGTCGAGGGCCTCGGGGGCGTACTGGTTCGGCTTCCAGGCGCGGGGGCTCTGCGTAAAGATCTGGACGACATCCGCCGACAGCTCGGCCCCGATGCCAAGCGCAGCCGTCAGCTGCGGCCCTGCGCGGACATGAGCACCGACGAGCATGGGCGCACTGTACGCGCAATCCGTTAGGTTGAAGGCAGAACCAGGGAGGGGATGCGGGCGGCTCGCACCGCTGCGCATCGCGCCCGTCGCTTCACCGACCAGGAAGGACACCCAGATGACCCTGCAGCTCAGCGACGCCTCGAAGGAGCTCTTGCGCCAGCCAGTGTTCGCACAGATCGCGACGATCGCCGGGGACGGGAGCCCGCAGCTCAGCCCCGTGTGGATCGACGTCGACGGCGACACCATCGTCTTCAACACGGCCAAGGGCCGCGCCAAGGTCACCAATCTCGAGCGCAATCCTGCCGTCGCCATCTCGGTCGTCGATCCGAAGGACCCCTACAACGGTGTGCTGACCGTGCGGGGAACAGTCGAGTCGCTCTCCGAAGAGGGTGCGGACGACCACATCAACGCGATGGCCAAGAAGTACCTGGGCAAAGACGTCTACCCCTTCCGTCAGCCAGGAGAGGAACGGGTCATCGTGCGCATCCGTCCCGACAAGATCGTCGCCCAGCCACAGGCTGCCGGCCACGGATCCTGAGGCGTCCCTGAACCTGTCCCCGGCGCGGCGAGGCTGAGCGTGATGATCGGCGTACCCGCCGAGATCAAGCCCGGCGAGAACAGGGTGGCCGCCACCCCGGACAGCGTCCGCGAGCTGATCGCCCACGGCCACGAGGTCGTCGTCGAAGCTGGCGCTGGCGCCGGATCCTCCCTCAGCGACGACGAGTACCGGGCCGCCGGGGCCCGCCTTGTCGAGGCCGGGGACGCCTGGGCAGCCGACCTCGTCCTCAAGGTCAAAGAACCACAGCCGAGTGAGATCGGCTACCTGCGGCCTGGGCTCGTCCTCTTTTCGTACCTGCACCTTGCGGCCTACCCGGAGGTTGCCCGAGCCCTCCTTGCGGCCGGCGTGACGGCCTTCGCATACGAGACGGTCCAGCTCGGCGACAGGACCCTCCCTCTCCTGGCCCCGATGAGCGAGGTGGCCGGCCGCTTGGCCCCCCAGGTCGGTGCACACTTCCTCGAGAAGGGCCAGGGAGGGCGCGGCATCCTCATGGGTGGCGCCCCCGGGGTCCGGCCGGCGCGCGTCGTCGTGATCGGTGCGGGCAATGTCGGTTGGAACGCGGCCTGGATCTCCCAAGGAATGGAGGCCGAAGTGTTCCTCATCGACCGGGACGTCGATCGCCTACGTCTCGTCGACCAGATCCACCGCGGGCGAATCATGACCCTCGCGTCGAACCGTGGCGTCGTCGAACGTTCGGTCCGCAACGCCGACCTCGTCATCGGTGCCGTCCTCGTGGCGGGGGGTCGGGCTCCCATCGTCGTCACCGAGGAGATGGTCGCGTCCATGAAAGACGGGGCGGTTATCGTCGACGTCGCGGTCGACCAGGGAGGGTGCGTCGCCACGACGCACGAGACGAGCCACGATGCTCCGGTCTACGAGCTCCACGGCGTCTTGCACTACGCAGTTGGCAACATCCCCGCCGCGGTCCCGCACACGTCGACCTACGCGCTGACCAACGTGACCATCCCCTACGCCGTGGAGATCGCTACCAAGGGGCCGCGAGAGGCTGTCGCACAAGATGCGGCGCTCGCCACTGGTCTGAACACGGCTATGGGAAGTCTCGCCAACGCCGCGGTTGCAGAGGCGCTCGGGCTCGAGGCCGCCGACCCCTCCGCGATCCTCGACTGAGGGTCGTCGCTCCAAGCGACGACCCTGGGGGCAAGATCGAAAGCTCGGAGACCCGATCGCGAACGGTGAACGATCAGCGATGTGCGTCGACGACGGGGCGCAGAGTCGCACCGGCAAGGGCGATCGCCTCGACGTCGGCGGGATCGGGCACGTTGAAGATGACGCCGTCGAGACCTGCGGCCAGGAGACCCGTGACTTCTTCGGCCACCTTGCCCGGATCCCCAAAGGTCACCGTCGTTTCGAGCTCAGCGACGTCGACGCCTCGCCGCTCGGCCAAGGTGACGAGCGAGGCGCGCGCCTCCTTGACGGTCTTCGCAAGGACGAGTGTGCCAAGCCGGGTGCGGCAGATTCCCGCAGGGTCCCGCCCGACGTCGCCGCAGTGGGCGTCGAGCACCCCGAGCTTGTGCCGGACGGTTGCGGCGTCACCGAAGACGTTGCAGGCGTCGGCGTACTGGGCGACAAGGCGGAGCGTGCGGCGTTCACCACCTCCGCCCACGAGGATCGGCGGCCCGCCGGGTCGCACCGGTCGCGGCCAGTTCGCCGCGTCGTGGATCCGGTAGTAACGCCCGGCAAAGCTCGGGAGCTCTTCGCGGAACATCGCACGGACGATCTGCAGCGCCTCGTCGAGCCGATCGAGACGCTCGCCGGTCGGCGGGAAGTCGTACCCGTGCCCCGCGTGCTCCTCTTCGTACCAGGCTGCTCCAAGACCGCAGATCGCACGGCCTCCAGAGATCACGTCCAACGTCGTCACCATCTTGGCGACGAGCGCCGGGTTCCTATAGGTGACACCGGTCACGAGAGTGCCCAGGTTGAGCGAGGTCGTCGAGGCCGCTAGCGCACCGAGGAGCGTGTAGGCCTCGAGCATCGGCTCGCTGCGCGAGCCAAGCCACGGGAGCTGGGCGAAATGGTCCATGACCCAGACCGAGTCGAATCCCACATCCTCGGCGGTCCGTGCCGCGGCGACGACATTGGGGAAGATCCCTTCGGCGGGTTGGCCGGGTGCAGCGAAGATGGGGAGCTGGAGACCGAGGCGGATGAGGTCCATAGACGATCATCCTGTCACGCCTGCTCGGTTGCGACAGCACACCGCCGGCGCGACGGGTCAGGTCCGGTTCCCGAAGAGCCGGTCCATGTAGGACCAACTCGTCCTGTGGAGCGGGGTCGGCCCGAATTCTGTCAGCGCACGAACGTGGTCAGGGCTGGGGTAGCCCTTGTTGCGATCGAAGGAGAACGCCGGGAAGCGCAAGGAGACCGAGCGCATCCAACGGTCCCGGGTCACCTTGGCCAACAGGGCTGCGGCCGCGATCGACGCGCAGGTTGCATCCCCTTTGACGACCGTTTGGATGTGATCGGCGTGCCCGGGTCCAGCCGCCTCCGGCTCGCCGGCGGCGGCCCGTGAATTCGCGTCGCCGGCCACCTCTTCGGACGGCGACGGCCGCGGACGGCTGACAAAGTCCCAGCGACCGTCGACGAGAAAGACACGTCGGGACAGGGACCCTCCGAGCGTGCCGGCAGCCGTGTTGTCCCCACACCCGTCTCTCGATGAGAACAGGGTATCGAGGGCGCGGCGCGCGGCCAGGCGCTGAGCTGCAGACATGCCGAGGTCGTCGCACTCGGCATTGGTTGCGTGCCCCACCGCCCACGCGACGCACCAGGACCCCACCGCGTCAAACAGCGACTCGCGGACGCTCTCGGTGAGTCGCTTCGAGTCACGCAGCCCCGGCGGTACCGCAGAAGCTGCGCCCTTGCCGTCAATGGCCGCGACGCCGACACTGATCGGTCCCGCCCAGGCCCCCCGGCCGACCTCGTCGACGCCGACGACCAAGGTGGAACCGGTCTCGACATGGCTGCGTTCGAGATCGAGCGTGCATCGTCGCGTCGGGATGGCCCCCACGCCGCGCCACCGTACAGCGCTCCGGGGTCCCGGGCGGGGAAGTGGGAACGGCGAGCGGGGCTGGAGAGCAGTGCCGGGGGACCCCTTGCCCGGGGGTGCTCTGTGCGCGAGAGTGAGCGTCAGCACAGTGGGTTGGGCCCCGGCAAAGCAATGGGGAGAGGGCCATGCACACTACGATGACCGCAGTGGCAGAGCACGAAGGCACGGGTGGAATCGCCACCGGGACCCGTGTCGACGTGCGAGACCGGTTCCTTGGGTCCTGGACGCACGGGTTCGAGGTCGTCGAACGCACGCTCGAGGGCTACAAGCTCCGGCGCGTCTCGGACGGGAGCGTCCTGCCGACGGTCTTCGCTCTCGACGACGTCCGCGAAGAGCGCAAGAGGCGCGGTCTGTGGTGGTACTGACACCCCCAGCCACACGACCGAGCGACAGCTGAGGCTCCACCGGCCGGCTCCCGTGTCATTGGGTGCATCGCCCGCGCGCCGGCCGCCGTTTTGCAGTCGCTCAGCGGCTCGCATGCAAGCCCGGCATACCCGGGCCTCGACCAGCTTGTGATTCAGTCCTTGATGAGTGAGATGAACTCGTCCACCGGGATCGCCGTCAGGGTCAACGTCTTCAAGGTGCCGCGGGCGCCGAGCTCGATGGCCACCTTGGCCACCGTGCGTTCGTCGGGCGCCTCAAGCACCGTGCAGAAGTCGTAGGGACCGAGAAGGGCCCACTGCTGGCGCACTTTGACGCCCATCGATTCGACCTCGGCATTGACCGCCTTGAGGCGATCGGGGTTCTGGCGGAGCGTCGCGGCACCGTCGGGACCCAAGGTGGACAGCATCAGGAATGTCGCCATTGTCGCAACGTAGCGCGCCTGGAGCCGCTGCGGGTCACTCGGGCAGTGCCCGGTGACGAGCCGTCACCTGTCCAGCGAGGCGATGTTCCCGATCTCGGCCGGATCGGCCGGCGTCGAGAGGAAGGCGTCGAGCATCTCGCTCGCAACGGCCGGCGTCGTGAGGCGGAGGCTAAGCGCCAAGATATTGGCATCATTCCAGCGCCGGGCGCCCTCGGCCGTCGCCGCGTCGGTGCACAGGGCGGCGCGCGCACCCGCCACCCGGTTTGCCGCCATGGCAACCCCGGTCCCGGTCCAACAGCAGACGACGCCGGCGGCGGCGCGCTGGGACGTCACCGCTTCGGCGACCGCCCGCCCCACGTCGGCCCACTGCCCACCGCAATCGACCCGGAGCACCTCGTGGCCTCGCGCGCCGAGGTCATCGACGATCTGGCGGGTGACATCGGTTTCGTCGTCGGTCCCGAAGGCGATGTGCACAACGCCGAGCCTACCTGCGGCCCTCTTGCCGCCTGCGATCCGTCGGGCCGCCGACGCTTCGTGCGAAGCTGGGCGCCAAGCGAGGACCCGGAGGCGCCCACTCGATGACCACGTCCACAGAGCTTCCGGCCGCAGGGCCGGACCCCGCTGCCCGCCAGCCCACCAGCCCGGTCGCACCGGACAAACCCGGCCAAAGGCGGGTCGCCGTCGTTCCGCACACGCACTGGGACCGCGAGTGGTACGAGCCGTTCCAGACGTTCCGGCTCCGTCTGGTCGACCTCGTCGACGAGCTGTTGCCCCTGCTCGACGGCGACCCATCGTTCTCGCGCTACACCCTCGACGGCCAGATGGCCGTCATCGACGACTACCTGGAGATCCGTCCCGCCGCCGAGGGAAGGATACGGCGGCTCGCGTCATCGGGACGGATCTCGCTGGGCCCGTGGTATGTCCTCATGGACGAGTTCCTCGTCTCAGGAGAGACGATCGTCCGTAATCTCCAGCGCGGTCTGGCGCGCGCCGCTGCCTTCGGGGGGGCCATGCCCATCGGGTACCTACCCGACATGTTCGGCCACGTCAGCCAGATGCCCCAAATCCTGCGCCTTGCCGGTTGCGCGCATGCCGTTGTCTGGCGCGGCGTACCCGCCGCGGTCGATCGGACAGCTTTCATGTGGCGCGCTCCGGACGGCTCCGAGGTGCGCGCCGAGTACCTCGTTACCGGATATGGTAACGGCTCGGCATTGCCGGACGACGCGCAGGCATTCGTTCGGCGGTTGGAGGCGTACGAAGCCGAGATCGGTTCGTTCTTGCTCGACCGCATCATCTTGATGAATGGAAGTGATCACGAGATGCCCCAGGCGTGGCTCGGGGCACTCGTCGACGAGGTCAACCGCATCCAGGACCACTTTGCCGTCGAGATCACCACCCTTGCCGAAGAGCTCCCGAAGTGTCCGAGCGACGGCCTGGCCGTCGTGGACGGTGAGCTTCGTTCGGGCGCTCGCGCCAACCTCCTCATGGGTGTCGCGTCGAACCGCGTCGACATCCGCCAGGCCGCGGCACGGGCCGAGCGGGCCCTCGAACGGCGCGCTGAGCCACTGTGCGCCCTGTTCCGGCCTCCCGCCGAGTGGCCGGACACGAGCTTGGACCTCGCGTGGCGGCAGATGATCCTCAACTCGGCTCACGACTCGGTCTGCGCGTGCTCGGCGGACGAGGTCGTTGTCGCCGTCGCACATCGCTATCACGAGGCGCGCCAGATCGCCGAAGGCCTCGCCGAGCGCGCCCTCGGCGCCCTCGGCGCGTCGATGCGCGACCCTGGAGCCGTCATCGTCAACACGTCCGCGCGTACGCGGTCGGGCCTCGTCGAAACGGTGTTCCCGGGGGATACGCTGCCCCCGGGCACGCAGAACGTCGGGCAGTCGCTCTCGCTGCCCGGGGAGATCGTCCTTGATGTCCCGGCTGTCAAGGTCGTCCTCGGTGCCGTCCAGGGGCCAAAGATCGGCGAGGACGCATTTATCGACGGCGCCCGGATCGAGGTTCATGCCGCCACCTCTCCGGACGAGCGAGACGAAATATCGATCACCCTGCACATCGCGGCCCGCCCCCGGCCCGACTTCGACGCCGAGTCGGTCAAACGCGAGATCTACGCGATCTTCGGGCAGCGGCCGGGCGCGTCGGTGCGCGTCCGGCTCGACCAGCCACCGGCGATGAGAATCATCGGTCGCGCCAAGGACGTCCCAGGATTCGGTTGGGCGCACTGGATACCTGCCGAGCTGACCAACCCGGTGCTGGTGTCCGACGACGGCGGTGACAGCTCGCACTGGGTCATTACCAACGGGCTGGTCACGATCGTGATCGATCCCAGCGACGGCACGTTCGCCGTCGACGGGATCCCGGGGTTCGGGCGCCTCGTCGACGGGGGGGACCTCGGCGACACCTACAACTACTCCCCTCCAGCGCGCGACAGTTTCGTCGACGCACCGGCGAACGTTGCAGTGACCGTCGAGGAGCATGGACCGGTCCGCGCCACTGCCCGCGTCGCGACGACTTACCTGTGGCCGGTGTCCGCTGACGCCGTTGCGGGCACGCGCGGCGACCCCGTCGAGGTGCTAGTCACAACGACGCTGGTCCTCCATGCCGACGAACGTTTCGTGCGCGTGTCCGTCGCCTTCGACAATCGTTGCGAAGATCACCGCCTGCGAGCCCTCTTGCCACTGCCTGAGCCGGCGACGGGCTCTGTCGCCGAGTGCGCCTTCGCGCTCGTGCCGCGCGGGCTCACCGCTGAGGGAGGTGCCCACGAGCGCGGCTTGCCCACCTACCCCTCCCGCCGTTTCGTCACAGCCGGCCGCCTGACGGTGAGCCACGAAGGCTTGCTCGAGTACGAGCTCGTCGACCAGGCAGCGGCCCGTCGTGGTGACGCCTCTCCGGTCGAATCGGCCGACGCTCTCGCCCTCACCCTGCTCCGGTCGACCGGCATGCTCTCGCGCGTCGGCATGTCCTACCGGCCGATGTCGGCCGGGCCAACGGACCCCCTGACCGGCCCCCAGATGCAAGGCCCTGTCGAGATCCACTACGCGGTCGGCATCGACATCGCTGACCCTTTTGCCATGGCCGACGACGCATTGCTGCCTCTCGAGGCCGTCGACTCCCTGGGCGGTGGTACCCGAGAACCGACTGGCAGCGAGCTCACCGTCACCGGAGCCGAGGTCACAGCCGTGCGCCGCGCCGACGGCGACGGGGACGACCTCGAAGTGCGCGTGTTCAACTCCTCGGGGCAGCCCTCCGAGGTCGAGCTGCCGGGACGATCCGGATGGGTCGTGGACTTGCTCGGACGACCGGTCACCCCGTTCTCACAGCGTCTTACTCTCGGCGCCTGGAAGATAGCGACCCTTCGGGTCGCCGGCCAGGCAAGCCGATGACCCCCGTGACGGCGGCCTGACGACGTCAGCCGGCAGATGGCCCTCGCTCGCCCGGAGGCCACGAGGCCGGCGGGCGCCACGGCGGAAGGCCCGCCCATCTTCGTTCGAAACGGCGGCGGACGAGCCACCTAGTCGTGCTGCGAACCTCCGGGTCCGCCCCTTGGCAGCCCCTCGACATCTGGCGGCTCCTCGCCCCTCGGCAGCCCCTCGTCTTCCGTACCTCCCGCCAGGATCCGCTCTCCCCTGTCGCGCAGGTCGTTGAGATCACGTACCAGCCCCTCGGCCACGCGCTGCCACCGCTCCCCCAAGCGGCGCACGGCCGTCTCGGACTCGGCTCCGGGGTACTCGAGCGCCCACAGGGCGGTGCGGCCGATGTCCTTCAGATACCGCGGTCGCATGGCCTGCCAGGCAAAGCCGGGGACATCTTCAAGCGCGTCGTGGACCTCGGCCGAAGCAAGGATCGACCCGGGGTTCGCCAGGTTGACGAGACGGCTCGCGAGGTTGACGACGGGGCCGTAGTAGTCACCGTCTCGCGCGAGAGCGGGTCCCTTCGCAAGCCCGACGCGCACGTCGGAGAGCAGGTCGTCGTCGGCGTAGGCCGCAGCAAGGTTCAACGCGATCTGGGCGGCGTCCTCCACGTCGTCGACGACGAACATTGCCTCGTCCCCGATCATCTTGACGACACGGCCACCAAGAGCGGTGACGGTGTCGTGGGCGAGCTGCTCGAACCGGGTGACCACCTCGGCGAGCCGCTCGGTCGACAGCTGCTGGCTCAGGGCCGTGAACCCGACCATGTCGGCGAATCCGACCACCACGTCCAAGCCGTGAACGGCGTCGGCGGATGCCCCTTCGCTGCGCAGGACGATCAAACGCCGGGTCGCCGCCTCGAGGTGCCGCCTCCAGACGTACTCGAGAAGACGTACGAAGCCGGGAACCAACGACGAGACGGTGTCTGCCAACCGGCGCGCTTCGGCGACGTCGTCGACGCCGTCCGATCGTGCTTGGGCCATCCCGATCTCTGCGTCGGCGATGCGCGCCATGCACGACCCGAGCACTCGAGCCATCTGGATGGCCGGCTCAACCTCGGCGACGCCCGAGCCCATGAGCTTCTGGAGGATGTCAACTGCCTCCAGATCGAGGTCCGTGAAGATCCGGTCCTCCTCGGGCACGTCCGGGAAGCCCATCGCACGCCAGAAGCGGTCGAGGGTGGCCGCGGGCATACCGGTGATCTGGGACATCTCCGCCTGCGTCCTCGTCCGCCGGGCCGGGAGCAGCAAAGCTTCGACGACGAGCAGGCTGAGGACGCCTCGGCGCGCGGCGACGTCGATCTCGCGATCGGCGACGCCGTTGACGCGCAACAGGTCCCGGACGTGCTCGAGATCTTCTCCCGGCTTGCCTTCCAGGCGGAGCGGTGTTGCACTTCCGCCGGCGCCCGACTTGTCAAGGTCGGATGCGGCGAGCTCGGCGAGGCGACCCCGGTGCCACCACCGCCATCGCCGGTCGCCTTGACCGGCAGAGCGCCGCGCCCGCACGAATGACCGGGCGCGAGGGACGCGGGGACCTCGCGGGGATCGAGACGGACCAGTCACCGTCCGCCCAGCGCGCCGCCGTCGTCGGTCAACGTGGCATCCCCTCGAGCTCGGACACGGCCCGCCTCCCCATCAGTGCCTTGATCGACGCGGCAGGTGTCGACGATCCCGACAGGACGGCCTGAACCTGGCCGGCGATCGGGAGCTCGACGTCGTGGGATGCGGCCAGTCCCAGCAGCGGATCTGCCGTCTTGATGCCCTCGGCAACCATGTCCATCGCGGCCACGATCGCATCGACGGGCTCGCCGCGGGCAAGCCGGACGCCGACGGTGTGGTTGCGGCTCTTGCCGCTCGTACAGGTCGCCACGATGTCCCCGACCCCCGCAAGCCCCGCGAACGTCGCAGGTTGGGCACCCATGCTCACTCCGAGCCGCCGCAGCTCGGCGAGGCCCCGCGTGATGAGGGTGGCTCGCGTGTTGTCACCGAACCCCAAGCCGTCGGAGATCCCTGCAGCTATCGCCATGACGTTCTTGCCGGCCCCGGCGATCTCGCAGCCGACCACGTCACTGCTTGTGTAGACACGCAGCGTCAGCCCTCCGAGGATCTCTTGGACGACCCGGGCCAAGGCCTCGTCGGCAAAGGCGACGACGCTCGCCGACGGTTGGCCCTCCAAGACCTCGCGCGCCAGGTTCGGGCCCGTCAGCACCCCGGCCGGGCTCGACGGCACCACCGCGGCCACGAGCTCGCTCATGCGCATGTTCGTGCCCTGCTCGATGCCTTTGGCGAGGCTCAAGATCGGGATTCCGGACGCGATCTGGTCGCTCGCCTGCTCGAGGACCTTGCGAAATCCGTGCGACGGTGTTGCCATCACGACGAGTGTCGCCTCGTCAAGGGCGGCCCCGACCGACGAGGTCGCCTCCAACGACGGAGACAGCGCGTAGCCCGGGAGGTAGCAGCTGTTCGTGTGGCGGCCCGAGATCTCGCGGGCCACGTCTTTCCGGCGTGCCCACAGGACGGTCGGCACCGAGAAGCTCGCAAGGGACGCGAGGGTCGTTCCCCATGAACCGGCCCCGATGACGGCGACCTTTTGGTCCATCCATCCACGGTACATCGCCGACCGTACACTGGCAGGAGTGGACGCCCCTGCCGGAAGCCATGCCGTCCTCGTGCCGGTCAAGTCTTTCCGGGGGGCAAAGGGGCGCCTCGGCCGAGTGCTTGCACCCGCCGCGCGCTCGGCCCTCGCCCGATCGATGGCCGAGCACGTCGTCGTGGCCTCTGCACCTGCGGCCGTCGCCGTCGTGCACGACGACGCCGAGGTGGGCACCTGGGCGGAGAACCTGGGCGCTCTCGCGATCGACGGCCCACCGGGCGATCTCGACGCCGCCGTCGATCTCGGGCGCCGACGCCTCGCAGAGTTGGGGTTCTCGCGGGTCACCATCGCCCACGCCGACCTCCCCCTCGCCCACAACCTCGATCGTTTCGCCGCCGCGAAAGGGATCGTGCTCGTCGCCGATCGCCAACGCTCCGGAACGAACGTCATCAGCCTGCCGGCAGGTTGCGACTTCAGCTTCCAGTACGGACTCGGATCCTTCGCCCGACACCTTGCGGAAGCCCGCCGGCGCTCCGACGACGTCACAGTCGACGACGACCCACTCCTCGCCTTCGACGTCGACGTTCCCGCCGATCTCGCCGAGCTCCCCACATGGCTGTCCGGCGTGGTCGACGTCGTATCGAAGTAGCGGCGCGTCAAGGCGCCCTGCCAACCACTTGCCCTCCGAACGCGACCGCGTTCTTCGAACGTCGTAGCCGACGGGGCGCCTCGAGCGTTCTGTGCCGGCCGCGAGGCGGCCGGCACAGCCGGATTCAGCGGCGCTTTGCGGTGCGCTTGACGGCCTTCTTGGCCGTGCGCTTGACGGCCTTCTTGGCCGGAGCCTTCTTGGCCGGAGCCCTCTTGGCAGTCACCTTCTTGGCCGTGCGCTTGACGGCCTTCTTCGCAGGGGCCCTCTTGGCCGGAGCCCTCTTGGCAGTCGCCTTCTTGGCCGTGCGCTTGACGGCCTTCTTGGCCGGAGCCCTCTTGGCCGGAGCCTTCTTGGCAGTCGCCTTCTTGGCCGGAGCCCTCTTGGCAGTCGCCTTCTTGGCCGTGCGCTTGACGGCCTTACGGGCGGTCGCCTTCTTGGCCGGAGCCCTCTTGGCAGTCACCTTCTTGGCCGTGCGCTTGACGGCCTTCTTCGCAGGGGCCCTCTTTGCGGCCACCTTCTTCGTGCCGCGCTTCGCGGCTTTCTTCGCAGTTGCTTTCTTCGCAGCTGCCTTCTTCACGACGGGCACGGGAATCGCTCCTCCTTTGTTCAACACCGACTTGAAGAGTGAACCAGCAGCGAAACGCACCCCCGACGACGCCGGGACTGGGACCGCTTCTCCGGTGCGGGGATTCCTCCCCATACGGGCTGGACGTGATGTCGGGACGAATGTGCCGAAACCCATGAGCGCGACTTTGCGTCCCGCTTTGATCTCGGTCATGACCGTCGCTATCACGGCGTCAACAGCATGCTCGGCCTCAGCACGACCCATGCCGCCGACACTGCTGACAGCCCGAACCAGATCTGACTTGTTCACCGGCTCCTCCTCGATGTTCGGGAATCCCCAAAATCAAAGAGGTTTTCGCGCCTCAGGTCAAGCATTTCCCGCCCGCGCGACGCTGGCCGCTTTCGCGGCCCCGACCAGGAACGCGCCCCCAAAGAGCGACGACGACCGATCGGTATGCGCCGAGTGTCGACGAGAACCATTGCAGTATAAGGGTTCTTTAGCCTTGCCGAAGATCAGCGTCGATGACGGGCAAGGGCGCTTGGAAGGAAAATGGTTCGTTCGGGCCGGAAAAATATTTGTCGCCGCAGACCTTCCGAAGCCGGGTCTCGCGCCCGTTACGCGACAACTTGATGCATGGTCAGCGGCTGAGGCCGCCTCGCGTCCACAGCGCCTCGCGCGCCGGGGAAGAGCGACGGGGACCTTGAAGATCGCGCTGCGCTGGACGCTCTGGAACGACGTTGACGGCTCTGTCATGGACGTAAGACACCGCGCTGGGAGCGCCGAGGTTGTGGCCCGATCGCGCACTCTCGCGCAACGCGCGGTCCCCTCTTGCGCCGGTGGAGGGCTCGATGAGGCGGCCGACGGAGCGATCCAGGTCTCGACGGGCCGCGTCGACGGTCGCGACGGCGAGGACGCGGTGAGCGAGCCGGTCGGCATGGTCGGCGCGAGCCGGAGCCGGCCCGAGCGCCGGTTCTTGCCTGATGTTCCAGCGCTCCCGGAACCCCTCGATGACGACCGCAGCCCGCAGCCATGCTGTCCGTTGGCCCCG
>JAJZBS010000214.1 GCA_021851885.1 Actinomycetes bacterium
CGAGGCTCCCGCGTCCGACTGGAGTACGGGTTCGAGCAACACCAAGGAGAGATCGACGTCGCCGGGCGGTCCCCAGCACAGCTTTCACCAATCGCAAACGGTCGCGCCAGCGGCAACAATGACTGGGGTGCAAATGGCCAATTCCGCTACTACCAGTAGCGGAAGGTGCATACCAGGCGTCTTTCCCCGGGCTCGGGGTGCGGCGCAAGCCGGCCCTGGTACTCACGAAGAACCTCCGGATTGACCGGATTGAAAGGTGGATTGAATGCTCGGCTCACAGGCGGCTTGATTAGAGCTGTGGCCTTCGTCAGTGCGATACGTTCGAGGCGCTTGAGGAGCTCGGCGATCTCCCGGTAGAGCTGGCCGGGATGGATTAGACGTCCTTGCCGTGGCCGAAGACGGCCTGGTCACCGGCCAGACGCAAGCGCGGGACCCATTCCGAAAACGAGCCCGTCGAAGGAGATGTGCTCAGCTGCCGACGACCACCCGCCGCTGAACTTCGATTCCGACATTAGTCTCGTCCTCTTACAACCCCTAGCCCGAACGACTTGGCGTGGCTCCGGCGGCCCTCCTCCAGCCGCTCACGCTCTCTCTCGTTGCCAGCCATGGCCCTGGATCACGACGCCGTGATCACCGATCTGGACGGCGTCCTCTACGCTGCCCAGATCGTCGACAGAGGTATGCCTGCGAGACGGTCGCCCCAGGGCAGGGAGTCCCGGCCGGTGTAGAGGACGAACCCACCAGCGAAGCGGCTGCCGATTCTGTCGCGAAGCAAGGAGAGCCATTTGAAGTCGCCGGCGCTCAGGGTGGCAGCGGCCTTGACCTCGAGAGCGATGACGCGTCCGTCCGGCGACTCGAGCAGGGCATCGATTTCGGGTCCGGTGCGGTCGCGCCAGTGGAGTAGCGCCGGTTGGGTGTCGCTGTAGGGAACTTGCTTGCGCAGCTCCGCGAGCACAAACGTTTCGAGGAGGCGGCCAGCCGGATCGGGGTGCATGTCAGCAGCCAGCGAGACAGCCGAGACGTTGAGCATCCGGGCCGCCAGCCCACTGTCAAGCAGGGTGAGTTTCGCTGCCTTGGCGACCCGGCCGGCCAGGTTGTTCGACCACGCAGCGACGCGCTGCACAAGGTATAGAGTTTCAAGGAGGTCCAAGTATGGCGGGAGGGTCGTCTCGGGGATGCCGGACTCACGAGCGAGGGTTGCCTTGCTGACGCTTGACGCCGTGTGGGCAGCGAGAAGACGGAGCAGGGTCGGCAGATCACGGAGGTGGCGGAGCTGGGCGATGTCGGAGGCGTCGCGGGTGACGATGCGGGTCGTATAGTTGTCGAGCCAGGCTGCCCTGCGGCGGGGAGTCGAGCGGGCGACGACCTCGGGATAGCCCCCTTCGCAGACAAGGGCGAGATAGCCGGCCCGGTCGAGGGTGCCGGGAATGTCGAGGAATCGGTCGCCATCGAAGGCGCGGTCGATGAAGCGCTCGATATGGCTGGCGCGCTCGCCTTGAGAGAGCCCGAACAGCTCGATATTCTCAGCTCGGCCAGCCAAGCTGTCCTCTATCGCCGGAAGGCGTAAAAGGTTCGCCGATCCCGTAAGCAGGAACCGTCCGGGGCGCCGGTCACGGTCGACAGCAGTCTTCAGGGCGAGCATGAGTTCAGGAGCGCGTTGAACTTCGTCAATGCCAAGGCAGCCGTTGGGGAACTGCTCGACGAAGGTGACCGGATCTGCTGATGCTGCGCTGCGGAGATTGGCGTCGTCGAGTGACACGTATCGACCGGAGCGACGGGCGAGCACGTCCTGGACGAGCGTGCTCTTGCCGACCTGGCGTGCGCCTTGGACGACGGTGATCGGTGTATCGGAGAGGCTTTCCTCGATCAGGGACGCCGCATGCCGCGGAATGATCTGCACGTGACTCACCATATTGATCGCTTGGCGGAAACGCAATAGTCATATCGTGGAAACGCACCACCACTGAGGTGGGTTCGCAGCCTCTTCTCTCGTAGCCACTGACATCCTTTCCTGGGCTACGGTCAGGGTTTAGCGGTCCGCCGCCAAGACCGCGGGACGCTGTCCGGCGAGCCGGGGCGGGGTGAGGCCGGTTCCGGTCGGCCGCTCCTTTGTCCCTGGCGACCAGGTGGAATATGCGTCGACGAGCTCAGGGCATACCCACCCGCGCGGTCAGCTGGAGAGCCCTCCAGGAGAAAACACCTCGCGACCTGGTGAAAATAGAGCCGACCAGCGTCATCCGTACCTGCCGGTCACGTCGACGACCATGTTTGCCGATCCCGCAGAGTCGTAGATGGTGATATCGCCGGTCGGACCGAGTTCGACGACAACGAGGTTCGCCGCCGTTGTCTCGCCGGCCGACCAGCTCAAGCCACTGGCAACCGGCGCTGATCCCAAGCCATGCGGGTAGACCGTCAGGTAGCCGGCCGGCGTCGTATTGACAGAGGTTACGTTCAGAACGACCGCCTTGGTGCCGGCCGGCACGCCCCGTTGCCTGCGACCGCGATGTTCAACATCCTGTCTCGCCCTGGTGGCATGGTGGAATAAAGGGGTGTCTCACGTCAGCCTGACGGACAGGGGACAGCCGACAAGGTTGCGAACTTGGAGCCGGCTTCAGCCGGTGCGGAGTGTTGAGCGACAGGTCATTTGATCACGACAACGACACAGAGCGCGAGGATGGAATCCATCGCATGGACGCCCACATCGTCGCCAACGAGGAAACTGTCAAGGCCGCAGACGACCCTCACATGCTGGACTTTCG
>JAJZBS010000068.1 GCA_021851885.1 Actinomycetes bacterium
CACGAAAGGGCCTCCTTGCGACGTCAGGTCCGTGCCTATTGCAGGGAGCCGCCTATGGGTACGACGTCGAGCAGCGCGTAGGTCCGTCCTCTAGGGTGACGCCCATACGCACGTCCCGGCGTGAGCGCCGCTTCCTGGTTACCCGATTGGGGTCTCTCCTGCTGAATGCGCCGATGCCCGTCGTACGCGCCCTCGCGGGTCGGGAGCCCGCCGTCATCGACGGCAGGACCTTGAACGTCCGACTCCAGGCGCTGCTCGCCATCGGCGCCAAGCTCGACCGGCCGGACCGAGGTCACGATCTGGCGAAAGTGCGAGGCGCCATGGACAAGATGGCCCGGTGGGGAATGCCACGTCGTACGGGCGTGTCGGTCTCCGGCATTCGCCTCGGCGGTCCCGGAGGGGACCTTCCCGTGCGCGTGTATCGCAGTGATAGGGCCGAAGCGGTGCCACCGGTGATCGTGTACTTCCACGGTGGCGGGTGGGCCACATGCGGCCTCGACACCCACGACGGATCGTGCCGACTTCTGGCCGACGAGAGCAAGTGCACGGTCGTGTCGGTCGACTACCGGCTCGCGCCCGAGCACTCGTTCCCGGCAGCGGTCGACGACGCCTTCTTCGCGTATCGCTGGGTGCGCGACAACGCAGAAGCACTCTCGGTGTCTCGCGGGCGCGTGGGCGTGATGGGCGACAGCGCGGGCGGCACGTTGGCGGCGGCCGTCTCGGTCGTGGCCCGCGACGTCGGCGCGCAGCCGCCGTTCGCCCAGTGCCTCGTCTACCCGAGTCTCGACGCGACCATCAGCACGGCATCGTGCACGTCGATGGGGGAAGGCCCCTGGCTCTCCTACGACGACATCGTCTGGTACCGCTCGATGTACCTTCCCGACCCTGCGACATGGACGTCGCCGCTTGCCTCGCCTGCCCGGGTGGCCGACCTCAGCATCTTCCCACCGACGCTGCTCTACGCGGCGGGCTTCGATCCGCTACGCGACGATGCCGAGCTCTTCGCCGATGGACTTGACGCCACCGGCGTGCCGGTCCGCTACCGATGCTTCGACGACCAGATCCACGGTTTCTTCGGAATGGGGATATTGCACGAATCGATGGCGATCGCGGTCGAGATTTGCACGGCCATGGGCGAGGAGATGCATCGCCCACTTGCCCATACCGCCGAGGGGCCAAAGCCGTAGTCCGCCGATGTCGATCATCGATTCCCGTCCCGGCGTTGTCCGACCGGGTGCCCGGTCGGCGAGGAGATACCGGCGCGCCCTCCCGCCGCCGGCGACTGAGTGTTCCGGCAGTTTCGTGCGGTTCGCGTGACCCGCCAGCCAGCAGCGCGAGCAGCCGGTGACGCCGGACTGAACAGTGCTGATTCGGCCCCGGACGGTTCAACGCGTGAGCCCGCGGTGGTCGTCGAGCGCTTGAGCAAGCGCTTCGGCGAGCGAGTCGCGTTCGACGACGTGTCGTTCGAAGTCGGCGTCGGCGAGGTGTTCGGCTTCCTCGGACCCAACGGTGCGGGCAAGACGACGACGGTGCGGACACTCGGCACCCTGATCGCACCAAGCTCCGGAGCGGCGAAGGTGGCCGGCATCCCGTTGAGCCCGAGGAACGGTCCGGCGATCCGGTCGCGGATCTCGATAATGCCGGAGTCCCCGGGCCTCTACCTGCGTCTTTCGGTGCGGGAGAACCTCGAGTGCTTCGCCGGGCTATACGAGCTCGACGACATTCGCGGGCGCATCAACCGCGCCCTGGCTTCGGTCAACCTCACTGATCGTGCCGCTGACCTGTGCGGGTCGCTGTCCAAAGGGCTACGCCAGAGGGTCGCGCTCGCCCGGGCGCTGCTCAACGATCCGGCGGTGCTGTTCCTCGACGAGCCGACCTCGGGCCTCGACCCGGTCGCGACGCGTGAGGTCCACGAGTTGATCATGTCGCTGCGTGCGAGCGGGGTGACGATCTTCCTGACCACGCACCGCCTGGAGGAAGCCGAGCGGCTGTGCGATCGGGTGGCGATCCTCAACACGACGCTGCGATTGGTCGGCCGGCCCGACGAGCTGCGTGCGCAGCTGTTCCGGCGCTCTCTGGACGTACGGCTGCGTGCTCCTCTCGCCGACCCCGGGGCGGTGTTCGGTGCAGTGAGCGAAGTGGAGGGGTGGGAGCAGGCGCCATCGGGCTACACGCTGGCCGTCTCGGACCCCGACCTTGCCGTGCCCGCCCTGGCGCGAGCGCTGGTTGACGCCGATGCCGACATCCTGTCGCTCGCCGAGTCCCACCACTCGCTCGAGGACGTCTACCTCGAGCTGGTCGACGAGGACGTGGAGGCAACGCGCCGATGAGCCTCAGCTGGACCCGGATCGGAGCGATCCTCCGCAAGGAGCTGCGCGACTACCGGCGCAACCGCTTCGTGGTCGCGACCATGGCCGCGACGCCACTGCTGTTCATCGCCCTGCCGACGATCCAGCTGATCGCCGCCAACGCCACCGGAAAAGCCGTTACCCTGCGGGTCGGGCTCTCCCTGCTCTACATGCTCGTGATCCCCGTCATCATGCCGTCGGTCATCTCCGCCTACTCCGTCGTCGGAGAGCGCGAGCAGGGCACGCTCGAGCCGGTGCTCTCCACCCCGATTCGTCGCGAGGAGTTCCTCATCGCCAAGGCGCTCGCCGCTTTCATCCCGACGCTCGTCACCGCCTACGCGGTCTTCGGGATTTTTCTCGCCATCGCCGCGCTGTTCGCCCACCCCGTGATCGTCTCGGCCATCTATGCCGGAACCCACGTGCTCGTCCAGTTGTTGTTCACCCCGTTGCTCGCCGGTTGGGCGGTCTGGATCGGGATCGCGGTCTCCACTCGAATGAGCGACATACGCGCCGCGCAGCAGCTGAGCGTGCTCGGCAGCGCCCCGCCACTGGCGATCCTGGTGCTGATGTCGCTGAATGTCATCACCGTCTCGACCGCCCTAGCGATCGGCCTCGCGGCCGCGCTCCTCGCCTTCGATCTGCTCGCCTGGCGCGTCGTGGCCACGATGTTCGACCGAGAACGACTCCTGATCGGAGGCCGTCGGTGACCGAAGCCCAATAATGACTCCCGGCGTACCAAGGATTCACCAACTGCGAACTGGAAGAGACCAGCCATGTCCGCAACGCTGAGAGTGATGCACAGAGCCATCGGTGCGGAAGCCCGTCGTGGCGCCTACGACGTCGTCCTCGACGGGGAGCGCGTCGGGTCCGTCGAGATGAACGACGCGTTCGAGCAGCAGGTCGAGCCCGGACGTCACAGCCTTTACGTCCGCAGCGGGCGGAACTCCAGCCGCAGCAAGGAGTTCGACGCAGCCGATGGCGAGGTCGTCGCCTTCCGGTGCAGCGGAAAGGGCCGCGTACCGATACCAGGCGTCGGAGCCGTCGCCTTCCTCCTCTCCATCGCCTTCCCCAGCCTGGCACTCTCCCTCCGCCGCGAGTGAAGCTCGACTCGTCGTCGGATGGGCGAGCATCGCCGAGCAACATGGCCGGCCGTAGCCCAGCTGACCAGGAACCAGGCGGCGTGAATCGCCAACAGCCGACGAGTACGCCGCCGGCGTGGTCGTCGAGCGGAGCCGCAACGGCACGAAGGGTTCCAGGTCGTAGCGTTGAGACGATGAGAGGGAAAGACATGTGGCCGTGAAGTGGATCGTCGCCGGGTCGAGTGGGCTCGTCGGGACTGCCCTGGTGGCGGCCTTGGAGAGCGCCGGGGATGTCGTGGTGCGCCTGCGCCGGCCCGACGCGAAATCGCAAGCAACGCAAACAGGCGATCCGTCTCCGGTATGGGACCCCGCGCGAGGCGTGTTGGGCGATGGCGTGCTTGACGGTGCCGACGTCGTCGTCAACCTCGCCGGCGAGAGCATCGGCGCGCGCCGATGGACCCGGGACCAGAAGGAGCGCATCGTCTCGAGCCGGGAGTCGGCAACGTCTGTGCTCGCGCGCCGGATCGCCGGGCAAAAGGACAAGCCGACGCTTGTCAACGCGTCGGCTGTCGGCATCTACGGCGATGGCGGAGACGCCGTCCTCAGCGAAGCCAGCCCGCCGGGCCAGGGGTTCCTGGCCGACGTCTGCCGGCGTTGGGAGGCGGCGACGCTCCCGGCGGTCGATGCCGGTGGCCGGGTCGTGCTCGCGCGCTTGGGCGTGGTCTTGTCGCCGTCCGGTGGGGCCCTTGCCGCGCAGCTTCCCCTCTTCCGCCACGGCCTCGGAGGGCGGCTCGGCGGTGGGGCTCAGTACGTCAGCTGGGTGGCGATCGGGGACGCGGTGGGCGCGATCGTGCACCTGGCCAAGAACGCGAGGATCGACGGTCCGGTCAACGTCACCGCGCCGGAGCCCGTCACGAACCGGCAGTTCACGGAGGCGCTTGCGGACGTCTGTGGCAAGCCGGCACGCCTCGCCGTCCCTGCTGCCGCCCTGCAGGTGCGCTTTGGATCGGAGATGGCCAGGGAGCTCTTGCTGGCCGGCCAGCGTGCCGTGCCGCAGCGCCTGGAAGAAACCGGGTACGCCTTCTCTTTCGCGTCCCTCGGGCCAGCCCTTGGCTCCCTGTTGCACTGACGCCAAGCGGGCCCTGCGCCCTGCGCCCGGCGCTCAGGCGAGCACCCGCGGTTGCGGTGTAGCAAGATGACGGGGAGGTGACCTCCGACCGCCCGGCGGATAGCCCGCGGCGGTCCGGAGCTCGACAGGGGGTGACGACGTGTTCCTTATCTTCGGTATCAAGCGCAAAGCACAGCGCATTGCCTCGGTCTTTGCCCTGTGCGGTTCGTGCCGGACGCCTGCTGCGCAGGTCGTCGTGCGCATCCGGGTCTTCTTCTCGCTGTTCTTCGTGCCGATCATTCCGTTGGGGAGCACCTACCGGTCGACGTGCACGATGTGTGGACGGACCGTCCGGATCACGAAGGAGGCGGCCACCCAGCCCGCGGGCCAGGCCGGCCAAACTGCGCCGCAGGGCGCCCCTTTTGGTCCCCTGCAGCCACAGCCGGCGGCTGCACCTCTCCCGGGGTTCAGTCCTCCGTCGATGCTCCCGCAACTGCCCGCTTTCCGCCCCCCGCCCCCACCGCCTCCGCCAGCCGGTGGCTTTGGCTCGGGGAATGCCCCACCGCCTGCGGGGCTGTGACGAGGTGGCCGGCTGCGGGATGAGCACCGCATCCACGTCGGAGGGGGATGCCGACAGCGTCCTCGTCGTCGACGCGGCCAACGTCGTCGGCTCCCGCCCGAATGGGTGGTGGCGCGACCGCCCCGCCGCAGCCCGGGCTCTTGTGACACAACTGCAGGCCGCGACTGGAGCGGGGCAGCTACGCGCACCGGTGATCGTCGTCCTCGAAGGTGCGGCCAAGGGCGGTGCCGACGCGGGCACGATGGGAGGAGTGACGGTCGTCCACGCCGACAGCGACGGAGATGAGGCGATCGTCGCCCTTGCGGGCCGCGAATCCCGGCCCGTCGTTCTCGTCTCGGCCGACCGTCGGCTACGCAGCCGGGTCGCGACCCACGGCGCGACGGCGGTCGGGCCGTCGTGGTTGTGGAGCCGGATCGAGGCGTAACGTTCCCGCCGGGGCCCTCGCAAGGAGAGGCGCGATCCGAAGCCGGTGATAGCCGGCGCACAAGATCATGACGCCCACCGGACGCAAGCAGAGCGAGCACACCTTCGGCCTCACTCGCTCGTTGGCATACTCGATGCACGTGGTGATTGGTAGCGTTCGGGTGTACGGCGGTGCGCTGTCGAGGCGATGAGCGGCATGTGAGGGGAGGTGTGGAGGTGGCCCTCGGGAAGACGACGCTGGGAGTTGTGCTCGTCTTCGGAACGTGGATCTCGATGGCCGTTCCGGCAGCTGCGCAAGGTGCTCCACCCCTTTCAGGGAGTGCACCGATCCATGCTGCGGTCGGGGGATCGATCGCCGGTCGAGGCTCTGGCGTGCCGGTAGCGGGTCCCTACACCCCTGTCGTCCCGACGCGCATCTGCGATACGCGCCCCGGCAACCCGTCGGCTCTTTCCGGCCCGTCCGCCCAGTGCGACGGCAAGACGATCGGTGCCGGCAATAGCCTTGAATTGGCAGTCGCGGGGGACAACCTCGGAGTTCCCGCGGGGGCGACGACGGCCGTCGTCGACGTCACGGTGGCCCACCCTGACGGTGCCGGGTACCTGACTCTTTGGCCGCCCGGCACGGCACGTCCGACAACGTCGAACGTGGCCTATGCCGCAGGTGCTTTGGTCTCCGGCATGGCCGTCGTCGGGTTGTCCCCGTCAGGCGACATGGAGATCTACTCATCTGCTCGGGCAAACGTCGTCGTCGATCTCGATGGGTACGTGGGCACGTCGAGCCCAGCCGGCGGGGGCGCCGGCCTCTACAACGCTCTACCGACGCCGGTGCGCGTCTGCGACACCCGGGCGAACAACCCCTCGAACCTTTCGGGTGCAAGGGCGCAGTGCAACGGGAAGACGCTCGCCGGCGGGGGCGCCCTCGCCGTCGCAATCGCCGGATCGGGATTCGGGATCCCCGCCGGGGCAATCGCCGTGGTCGCCAACGTGACGGTGGCGAACGGCGATGCACCGGGATACCTGACGGTCTACCCCGATGGATCAACCCCTCCGGTGACGTCGAGCGCAAGCTTCGCGACGGGGCAGCTTGTCTCCCAGACTGTCATCACGGAGCTTGGCGCAGACGGGAAGATCGACCTCGTGGCTTCCGCGTCGGTCGATGCGATCGTCGACGTGACGGGGTACTACGGTGCGACCGCCGGCACGGGATACGGATTCGTCCCGGAGAAGACGCCCGTGCGCATCTGTGACACCAGAGCAGACAACCCCTCGGCTCTGACCGGTGCCGCCGCTCAGTGCAACGGGCGTGCCGACCAGGGCGAGCTCCTTGGGCCAGGCGACGCGCTGAGCGTGAGCGTCGCCGGCGCGGTCTCCGTGCCGGCGAACGCCGTGTCGGCGGTGGTTACGGTGACCGCGGTCGGCCCGACGAAGTCCACCTATCTCGTGACCGGGCCAGGGGGAGCCGATGTCACCGGGGCGGGCTCTCCGCCCCCGGCCCTCTATCCTTTCGAAGGGGAGACCCTCGCGAACGAGATCGTCACAACCCTTGACTCCTCGGGGGGCTTCGAGATCTACAACCACACCGGCAGCGTGAACGTCATCGTGGACCTGGCCGGATGGTACGAGCTCGGGAACAGCGGGTGGAACCAGGCGTACGAAGTTCCGGTTTCGGTGTCGACGGCCGTGTCAGGCGCGTCGATCGCGCTGCTCAGCGGTGTCTCGTGCACGTCAGCGGGCACCTGCGAGGCGGTGGGGATCGACACGAACAGCTCCGGCCAGGGCCACCTTCTCGCAGCGTCGGAGAGTGCGGGCGTGTGGGGGCAGGCCACAGACGTCGCGGCTCCGCCCAGTGCGACGACGGTCATGTTCACCGGGGTCTCGTGCACCTCACCCGGTGTCTGCGAGGGGGTCGGTTGGTACTGGGATGCGTCGCGTACGGCCCACCCCTTTGCCGACCGTGAGAGCGGGGGGACTTGGGGGCAGGCCACGGAGGTTGCGGCTCCGCCCGGCGCGACTAGCGCCCAGCTCAACGGCGTCTCATGCACGTCGACGGGCAACTGCGAAGCAGTCGGGGGCGACACGTCCGGATTCGGTGGCAGTGCGATGGTCGCGACGGAAACGAACGGTCATTGGGCTCAAGCGACAGAGGTCCTGGCACCATCGGGCTTGCCGGACACGGGCTTTTCCGGAGTCTCGTGTCCCTCACCCGGTGTCTGCGAAGCGATCGGGTGGTACTCCATCTCCAACGGCTCGTTGTGGAGCACCGGTTCGATCGCGGCGTCCGAGACCGGTGGACGCTGGGGTGTGGCAAGCGAGATCGCGCTTGCGTCCCCATCGCCCGCCTCCGGCTTGTCCAGCATCTCGTGTATCTCGGCGGGCAACTGCGAGGCGGTGGGGTCGGTCCCAGGCGGCGACCTCCAAGGTCATCTCCTCGCTTCGAGCGAGACCAACGGTGCCTGGTCCCCGGCGACCGAGGTCGTGACGCCGCCCGGCGGGGCGAGTGCCAGCTTCACAGGTATCTCGTGCGCCATGGACGGAGGTTGCGAAGCCGTTGGGTCGGTTGTGTCTCAGGCCAACGGGTCGTCGCTCGACTACCCCCTGGTTGCTTCGGACGTCGGTGGGACATGGAGCACTGCACGGGCACCGACCCCCCCGGAGGCCGCAGGCACCTCGTTCACCGGCATCTCGTGCACCTCTGCTGGTAACTGCGATGCGGTGGGAGCCCGACCGGCGCCCGGGCAGTCGGGACAGACCGGGCAGGGTGTCCTGGTCGCCGCCGCGCAGACGAACGGCACCTGGGGAGAGGTGGCGCGGGTACAGCCTCCGACTGCCGCCATCGTGGCGATGGCTTCTTTCACGGGCCTGTCGTGCACCTCGGCAAGCACCTGCGAGGCCGTGGGGTGGAGCTGGGACGGCTGGGATCAGCGTCAGCCCATCGCCGTGTCTGAGTCCGGCGGGAGCTGGACCGGTGTCGCGGTTGCTGTGCCGGTTGCTTCGACGAACGCCGAACTCGACGGTGTCTCGTGCACCTCGGCCGGCAACTGCACGGCCGTCGGCTACGACACCGACAGCTCAGGCGACCATGGGCTCGTCGCGACCGAGACAGAAGGATCGTGGAGCCCGGCTACGGAGACCGCCGCTCCGACCGGCGCCACGCGCTCCCGGCTCTCCGGTGTCTCGTGCACCTCGGCCGGCAACTGCACGGCCGTCGGCTACGACACCGGCAGCTCAGGCGACCATGGGCTCGTCGCGACCGAGACAGAGGGATCGTGGGGACAGGCGATCGAGGTCGTGCCTCCTGTCGGGTTCGCGTCGCCTCCCGCGAATGCCCGGCTCACAAGTGTCTCCTGTCCAACGGCCGGGAACTGCGAAGCTGTCGGGGAGTTCTTCTCGGGGTCCTCCGGTATTGGGAGCGGCGGGATGCTCGCGGTGTTCGAGCAGGGCGGCACGTGGGCCCGTGGCACGCAGGTCGCCCCCGGGGCCCAGTTGTCCGGAGTCTCGTGCACCTCCGCCGGCAACTGCGAAGGCGCGGGCGGCGACGGCGCCAGAGGGAATTCGCAGAATCTCATCGTTGCGGCCGCAACCGAGGGGGGCTGGGGCCAAGGGACTCCGGTCATGGCTCCTCTGGGCGGTCCATCTGCCAATGCCGCCGGCATCTCGTGCGCCTCGCCTGGTGACTGCGTCGCCGTCGGGTGGTACTGGGCTCCGTCGCTGGCCATCTATCCCTTTGCCGTGATGGAAACCGGCGGGACGTGGAGCCAGGCGACCCCGATCGCAGCGCCGTTCGGCGCGCATACCGCCCAGCTGACCAGCGTCTCGTGCACCTCGGCGGGCACGTGCGTGGCGGTGGGCAGCTTCGGCGATGGCGTGGACAGCTCCGGCCTGCTCGCCGTGACGACGGCGCCTTCCTGATACCCATAGCCCTCGGCAAATTCGTGGCCGGGGATTGGCGCGTTCCGCGGATGGCACCGAAGAGTCCCCGCCCACCGCATCGCTGACGACTCCGGCGCGGCCCCGTGAGAGCGCGAGTTCGAGTGGTCGTTGGGCTCGTCCTGGCCCTGCGTGGTCACCTGCCTCCGTCACGGCCTCGCCGCGGCGCGCGCAGCCGTGCGGCGTCAGGGATCGGCGACGTTGCGCGCCGGGTGGAACCAGACGCAGGCTCCTTGGCTGCAAGAAGGTTCCTCGTGGGTGATCCAGTCGAGAAATGTCCGCGCGTAGGTGAAGAACGGGGCGCTTGCGTCCGCGATGACCGCGGACGGGCGCCATGATCTCCACTCGATGGCCAGCTCCTTGCGTACCGTCGCGCTTTCTGGGACGCGAGTGCCCTCGGCGATCTGGTCGAGATAGGCCTGCGTCCACGTGGGCGAGTACCAGCCGACGCGACCCGAGTGGGGCCGGGGCTCGACGAAGTAGCCGCCTGCCTGTTTGAAACGGAAGTGACTGGCGGGCTGCCAGAGGAGAGTGCCGTCGCTGATCGAGTAGGGGAACGGGTAGGTGATGACGAGGCTGTGTGCCGGCACGGCGTCCACCGCTGCAGTCGTGACATAGCGGGGGACGGCGATCGTTGCCGTTGGCATGGGCCATGCCGGCAACAAGGGAATGGCGACGGCGACAGCCCCAACTGTGGCGACAAGACGAGGCATGGTGCCGCGGCGGCGCAGCCAGACGACAAGCTCGCCGAGCCCTGCTGCAAGTAGGACCGCTGCCCACAGGTCGATGTAGATCGAGAACCTGGCAGGGTCGAGGTTGTCGAAGACGGGCAGGTGGCCGAAGATGGCCTCCGGTAGAGGGATCCCCGTGACGTGGTTGGCGACGGTCAGGCGCGAACCCAGTGTCAGGACGAAGGCCACCGCGATGCTTGCAGCACCCACCTGGACAAGGAGCCGCTTGCGTAGACCAACAGTAATGACTGCGAGCGCGACGAGAAGAGGAATGCCGAGGTAGGAACCGTTTTCGGTGAGGGTTCCCGCAAAACTCTGGCTGACTGCCGTCAACGCGTGCGGGGCGACGAGAAAGAAGTGTGTCGGCAGAACGGGTGCGAGAAGGTCGGAGCGGTTGGCCTGAGGGGAGGCGAGGATGGGCCCGACGATGTGCTGGGGTCCGCGGAACAGGATGAAGATCGGATACGCGATGACGGCGCCGCACACCCCGGCTGCGGTGCCTGTTGCGACGAGGACGTAACGAGCCCGCCGGCGGATCTCGATCGGCCGGAGAACCATGCACAAGGCGACGGCGAAGGCACCCATGATCACCGCCGATAGGAGGTACTCGCTCGAGACGAAGAACTGGAGCGCACAGACCAGTCCGAGCAGTGCACCAGCGACGGCGGGAGGGCGCCGCTGGGTCACGACGATCGCATAGACGGTGAGGAAGATGACCGGGAGGAGAGCGGCCATGGTCAGGTTGACATGGCCGGAGGCCTGCGCGACCAACGTCGGTGAAAATCCAAAGAACAGCCCGCCCACAAAGGCGGCCAGCGTCGAGAACCCGAGAGCGCGCACGAGCGCGAAGAAAGCGAGGGCCGAAAGGAAGAACGAGAGCACGATGGCGAGGTTGAGGCCGGCGACGGCCCCAAAGGCGAGAGTGAAGGGGGCGAGGAGGGCGCCCACGGGGAGCACGGTCGCGTTGGCCATGAGGTTGACGCCGTAGGGGGCGTTGGCCCACGAGGTGAACAAGACATTGTGTCCGTGGGAGATGGCGTAGGCGGTCCATCCCAGGCTCCATGCGGTGATACGCGCGTCTTGCGTCGTGACGGTGGCCGTTGTCGGATGGTGGACCAGCGCGGGACCGATGCTCAGGCAGGCGAGCCCAAGGTAGGTCGCGCCGATCCCGGTGGCGAGCAATGCGATGCGCACGCGTGGGCCCCATGGGCCCGGCCTCACATCCCGGAGTCGTGAGCGGTCAGCTATGCGGGCGCCTCACGACTCGTCGCGGCCGGAACGGTGCCACGAACGCCAGACGACCTTGTGAACGGGGATCATCCGTGGGATGTCGCGCAGACCGGGTATGAACGGGATGAACAACAAGAGCAGGGTCCCGAGCCCCGTCAGGTAGATGGCGATCAAGTCGACATTGGCGGAGGTGTGGAACCCTGGCACCTGGTACCAGAGCTGGTACATCCACAGCCACGGCTGTCCCGGGTAGCTGCCCGTCTCGTTCATGACACCCCACTGATCCCCGGTGAGGTGATCCTTCTGGGCGAGCTCGGCGAAGTGCTCCCCGTCTTCCATGAACATCAGCGGCTTCGTGAAGTCCGTTCCGTAGAAGGCGTGATTTGCGATAAGAGCTGCATCGAGGGCTCCCGTGCGCGCGAGGTTGAGCTCGGTCGCTAGGAGCACGGGCACCGGACCGTCGCCGCTCTTGCGGAGGACGGGCGCGCCCGAGGCGAACCGGACACCGGTGAGGACCTTCTGGTAGGACGCCAGCCAGGCCTGTCGCTGGCTTTCCGATGCGGCGCGGTAGGTGCGGAGAGCCTGCTCCAGGGGAGGGTCGGCCGGAGCGACTTTGTCCAAAGGGTCGATGACGAAGGTCTTGGCCGGGTCGATCGGGTAGTGGACCCCGATGGCCGTTTGCAGCGAAAAACCGATCCGCTGGACGCTAGACGTCCCGTTGTTGAACGGTGGCCCATACGTCGCCGTCTTGCTCGTACCCTGTAGCTCGCTGGCCGCGGTACCGAGGAAGTCGGCCGGCGCAACCTGCGCCCAGCTCTGGATCGTGACGGGGGGAGCATCGGGTGACGAGAGCACGGCGGCCATGACGACGACGAGGGCGAGCACGATGGACGTCGCGATCGTCGCCTCCTTGATGATGTCGTAACGGCGCTTCGGGCCGCGCCAATCGGCACGATCGGCCACGGCTGCGGCGCGTCGCTCGGCGCGCCCGCGTGCGCGGCGGGCAGGAAGTGGATGGGAGACGCCGCGGACGCGAACGAGGAGGACGTGCGCGCCGACGATCGCGACGAGGATGAGGGGGAACAGGACGACGTGCCACAGAAGCATCTGGCCGAAGTTCATGACGTTAAAGAAGGCCCCGATGCCGATGGCGTTGAAGGCGTCCTTACCGTTGGTTGCGATCCACTGGGAGTCGAAGTTCTGCTGGGAGAGATAGCCGGTGAAGCACTCGCCGACGGCGGCCGCGAAGGCGATCACCCCGGTCATCCAGGTCAGTGCCCGGCGGCCCCGCCATGCGGCCATCCAAAACTTGCCCCACAGGTGGATCACCAGCAGGGCCATGAACAGCTCGACGCTCCACAGGTGCAAGCTGTTGAAGAAATGACCGATGGCATTCGTATGCCACCAGTCGGTCCCTCCGATCGCGATGACCGCCCCAGAGGCGATCGCCATCCCGAGGGCCGCGAGGGAGGCGACGCCGAAGACATAGACCCATGATGCGACGTACGCCGGCTGCCGGTCTGGGAGGAGCTTGCCCGGCGGGAGGAGGGCGAGCGCGCGGTTGCGTAAGCGCGCCGTCCACATGCGGGAGTCGGCGATCGAAGCCGTCGAGGCGCCTTGGGTGCTCGCGGCGATGCCATCGCCTGGCGCGCCGGAAGCCTGACCGGTCATTGTCGCGTCGGCAGCGGTGCCATCGCCATCGCCATCGCCATCGCCATCGCCATCGCCATCGCCATCGACGACGTCGTGGCGCCCGGTGGGGAACGGCAGGAGCAGGGCGAGCCCGAAGATGACCACCATGACGCCGACGAGGACGAGGTTCGCCTCCGAGATGTCGAAGATCGACCAGTGGTAGTAGCGCCCGGGTGAGTTGAGGTTGACCACGGTCGCGACAACGTCATGCATGCCGCTCATGCGTGCCTCCCGGTCCTCTCAGGCGACGCCTGGGTCCACGCCGCGCCAGCTGGATCCGATCCTAGGGCCTCCAGGCTCCCCTTGGCGAGGCTTCTCATTGCGACTGGTGGCACCGGTGGCATGGATCGTGCGCCGCGCGGGTCGGTCGGTTGACGCGGTTCTCCCCCCAGTCGCTCTTGCCCCCCCGGTCATCTCAAGGAGGCGATGATCGTGGGCGAAGAACCAACATCTCACACGGGGCCCGGTGGTCGACATGTCCGGCGTCGAGGGCCTCAGCGCGTGCGATCGACTTGGCGCGGAGGCCATTCGCATCGAGAGGCATGTTGCGCCGCTTCCAAAGGAAGGCTGGCTGGGACAATCGCGCTGGGAGAGGTTGCCCGTGCGAGACGTCGTAGCCCATGTCGCAGTGACCGGGGCGTTTCATCACGCCTGGTCGCAAGTGCGCACTGCATTGTCCACGACGCCGTATTCCCGCATCCGGGGTATCCCGGTGCAGCCGGCGGCCCAATGTGTCGTGGAGGCCCTACTCCGTACCGGGGCTCGGTGACTCGCTGGGAGAGGAGCCGACGTCGTCGCCGTCGGCCCCTGCGGGCGAGTCCGTCGCCACCCGCTCGGCGACATCGGCGAGGAAGGCGCGGATGGTGTTCTCGGCGAGGCGGTGGAGGACGAGCCTGTCGAGCCTCTCGCCGATCCGACCGAGTGGCGGGTCGTAGCGCCCGAACAGGGTGATTTGGGTGAGGTCGGCGGACAACGGGGCGATCTCAAGGGAGGCGTCGAGCCGCGGGAATATGCTTCCTGCGCCGGTCACTTCCCACATGAGGGGCACGGTGACGGTGTCGTCTTTGACGATCACGGCACCGGTTGTGACCTCGACCGTCTTGGCGAAACCGGAGCGCGAGCCCCCGGGCCCGACGCGCATCCGGAGGCCCTCGCCGTGCTCGTAGGCGGTGGATGCGCTCTCGGCCAGGAGCGCAGTCGCGTTGACGAGAGCCTTGCGTACGTCGTCGACAGGGAGGTCGACGGTGACGAAGTCGTGGAGGATCATCAACAGTGCAATCCTGCCGCGGACCGGTTGGGGACAGAGAGCACCGTCCGTACGTTCCCGTGGCATGCTCGAACGGGAAGAGGGTATGCGACCGCCCAGGCCGTCACAGACCGGAGCGCGGTCATGGCAACCAGCCCGTGCTGCGCCGGCCATCAACGACCACTCGAGCCAGGGGACATCCGGCTCCCGATCGAGGGGAACAGAGGCGGCGCGCGTCACTCCAGGGGTGCCGATGCGGGCGTCGCGCGCGGGCGACGCCCACGCGCGCCATAGCGGATGTCGGCGTCGGGCTCATCGCGCGAAGGGTGTCGACACGCACAAGCCGGCTCGTCGACATCACCTACATAGAGCGGATTTCCGCGAGGCCGGGTAGGGCCGATCGTCCCTTTGTCGCCGGGATCTCCGCCGCGGGGGCGAGGTGGCCCAATCCAGGAGGAGCCGCCCGCCGTTCTAGGACGCGACGACGTCGTACATCTGCGGAGGGAGCCAGCAGGTGAAGCCGCTGTAGCGGGACGCGTTCGGCGGTAGCAGACGGGTGCCCCGGTCGGCGGCGGGTTGGTCTTCGGTCGCCGCCGGCGCGGGCGCCAGCCGCACGTTCGCCGGCTCGTTGACACCTTGGAAGTGGACGAGGACCTTCGGATGGACGACGTCCCACTTCCCCTGGCTGATCGCGCGCGCGAGGGAGCCCTGGTCGATACCGTGGAGGACGAAGCAGCTCAGCGGCGATCCCATCGCGTTCCCCGTGTACCACTCGACGAGATGGTGCGCGTCGGCGATGCTGCGCACCGACGTCCAGTAGTAGAGGGCCCCGTTGGCAGCCTCGTAGCCGCCGGGGTCGATATGGACGATCGGCTTCGTCTTCCGGTCGAGCGACGGGTCTTCGAGCAGGAGGGCGAGGTCGTGGGTGGTGCGGTCGATCTGCCGCAGGAGGGCGTGAAGGACCTTCCCGCTGGCGATCGTCGCCGACGCCGGTTCCTCGGGAATCGGGAGCGGCGGTTCCACTGCCTCGAGCGCGAGCCGGCTCTTGCGCAAAGCGCGGCCACGGGACCGACGCCGGGAACTGTGCGCCGGCGAGCGGTCGCGGAGGTCTCCCAGGGCCCGGCTCACGTCGACCGGTCCGGCGCCGACGACCTCTCCCGCCTCCACGGGTAGGTGGTCGAGGAGATGGCGGGCGAAGGCGCCCCCGCTGGCGAGGCAGAGCGCGACCCAGGCCGACCCGCTCTCGCCGAGACAGGGGAGCTCTCCGCCGCCGATCGTCTCCGGCAACCAGTCCGGACGTAGTGTCATCCTCGCCCCTTCTCTTCGAGCTGACTTCGAGCCGGGTCCCTAGCGGGAGTTTCCG
>JAJZBS010000003.1:0-54922 GCA_021851885.1 Actinomycetes bacterium
CCGATGGCCCGGAGCATGGCCCGTGCCGGGGCACGGGTCGGTCCGTCGGTCACCTCGTGGCTGCGGGGCTTCATCCCCACCAGGGGGGCGTCCGCGGGGTCGGGGGGTCGCGTGTCGGTCATGGCTCGCATGCTACGGGTTGCCGGGGCCCCGGGGCACCCGGACCACCCGATGCGTCCGTCCGGACCGGCCCGCCCGTCGCGATCGGAGGGCGTCGCCAAGGGTCGGAGGCCGGCGGTCCCGTCAGCTGCGCACCCGGACCACCCGGATGGCCATCCGGGGGCAGGCGTGCACGGCCCGGTCCGCATGGTCGGCCAGGTGGGCCGGCAGCGCCTCCCGCCGGATGACGGGGAACCCCCACTCGTCGGTCTCGATCCACTCGGGGAGCAGCTCGGCGCACGTTCCGTAGCCGTCGCACGAGGTGGGGTCGACCATCACCCGCAGCTCGGCCCGGCTCACCGGCGGGCTCCGCTCAACCGGGCCCCTCGGGGCGCCTGCGGGCGGGGGGCGGCTCCCTGGACCCGCACCGGGGACGGGCGGGGGACACTGCGACCGCCACGAGCGGCGGCCGACGGGCACGGACCGATGTGGAGGTGGTGGTCGACGTGGTCGCCGAAGGCGAGGAGCGCGCTGCGGACCATGCGGGCGGCGCCGTCGGGATGGTGGCACGCCCCGCGCCCCTCGACCGACTCGCACAGCTGGAAGATCCGTGCCTGGAGGCCGCCACCCGCCGGTCCCCCGGCGCCGCCCCTGGTGCCGAAGGCCAACGACGCCGCCGCGTCGGCGAGGGCCGGCAGGCCGTAGGCGCACGGTCCGCACTGGCCGGCGCCTTCGCGTGCGAGGTAGGCGGCGATGGCCGCCACCTCGGCCAGGGGGCACATGGTGGGTGGCGGGGCCAGGACCACGCCGGCGCCGAAGGTGGCACCGAGAGGTCGAAGGTGCTCCTCGGCCAGAGGCACGTCGAGCACCCGGGCGCCCGCCATCCACGTCCCGCCGTACCCACCGAGGAGGATGGCCGGCGCCTCGGCGGGGGACTCGCCCAGCGCACTCCAGACGGAGCGGAGGGTGGCGCCGAAGGGGACCTCGATGACCCTCGGCCCACTGGCACCGATGGTGACGGTCAGCAGCGCGGTGCCGGGCGACTCCTCCGTGCCGACCGACCGGAACCATGCCGCGCCGAACCGGGCGATCAGTGCGGCGTGCGCCAGGGTCTCGACGTTCTGCACCAGCGTCGGCCGGCCGTCGACCCCCTTGCGGTAGACGGGGGTGACGGCGGTGAAAGCCGGCAGGGCGCCCTCGCCGCCGTCGAGGTGGGCGACGACGGCAGACTCCTCCCCGGCGATGAAACGCTCGGGCGCCACCGCGATCTCCACGTCCAGGGGGTCGATCCCGGCCCGACGCCGCTCCCGGAGCACCTCGGAGAGGTGACGGGCCTCGGATGCGGGTACGTAGAGCACCGCCCGGGAGGCGCCGAGGGTCTCCGCCGCCACCATGAGCCCGTCGACCACCAGGTGCGGTGCCCGGCGCAGCAGCAGGCGGTCCTTTCCGCTGGCCGGCTCGCCCTCCGAGCCGTTGGCCACCACCACCGGGCGGCCCAGGCGCCTGGCCGCCACCGCCTCCCACTTGACCGCGGCCGGGAACCAGGCTCCTCCATGGCCCCGCAACCCGCTCCTGTGGAGCTCGTCGAGAAACCCGCCGCGCCCCCGACGACCGGGATCGGGCACCAGGCCCCACCGGGCCACATGGTCGGCCAGCGCCGTCGCCTCGCCCCGCTCCCCCAGCCCGGCCAGCAGCCGCACCGCGCCGGTGGGGGGCGCCAACCCGGCGGGCCTGTCGACGGTCCCGGCCCTGCTCATCGGATCACTCCGCCCCGGCTGGGCGACCGGACCGGCACCGGTGCACCGGCAGGTGCGCCACGCCCGGGCGACGGCGTGCCCGCGCCGCCCAGCCCGCCGGCGGCGAGGCGGTAGATGACGGCCCCCACCACGGCGACCAGGCACAGGAGCCCGAGGAGCTGCACCGGACCCAACCGGGCATCGGTCCCCATGCCGGCGGAGTGGAAGAAGGCGATCGGCCACATCAGGTACGAGAGCCAATGGACCATCCGCCACCCGTGGTAACCGATGCGGAACCGGAGCGCGGACGTCACCACCAGCACCAGCATCAGGTCGAAGGCGATCGTCCCGAGCGCCAGCCATGCCGTCCTGTAGGGGGAGCGGAACGGGACGACCGCGTCGAGGAACCCGACGTGCACGAACCCGTCCAGTGCGGTGGTGGCCACGTGCACGGCGACGAGGACGGTGGCGAACAGCGACAGGTTCCGGTGCACCGAGCGGGAGAAGAATCGGGGCCACCACGGGGCCGTCCACCCGAGCGTGGTGAGGATGCCGGCCACCACCACCGCCGTCAGCACGACCAGGGCGACGATGCCCGTGCTCCGGGTCAGGTACCAGAGGACCATGGGGCTCTGGGACGTGGTCGCTGCCGCTGGCAGTAGGACGGCGCCGGTCACGCCCCCACCCCCACGCCGGCCATGGCCGGCAGCGCGCTGCGGGCCACGCCGGTGCCGTTCGGCGGCCGGAGCGCGCCGACGGGCCGGCGCTCGGCCTCGGCGGGCCAGGCGCCGGTCACCACCACGCCACCCTCGTGACTGACCAGGCGGGCGTCCAACCCGGCTCCGGCGAGCCACTGCGGTGCCGGGGCGCCGAGGATGAGGGCACCCGTGGCCGCGATGTTGGCGTCGACACAGCTGGCGGCAGCGACCGACACGGTCCGCCACGGGGACTCGGCCGGCTCGCCGGTGCGGGGGTCGATCAGGTGGTGCACGACCCGGCCGTCGTGGACCCACGAGCGGGCGACGGTGCCGGAGGTGGCCAGACCGCCCGAGGAGACGGACACCACCGCGGGTGAGTCGTCGGAGCCCGAGACGTCGTCCACCCCCACCGACCAGCCTCCGGCGGGCGGGGGCCCGGCGGCTGCCAGGTCGCCGCCGATGCAGACGAGGACGCCGCAGCCCACACGCGACGCGATCCTCGCCGCTGCCCGGTCGACGGTCGCCGACTTCGCTGTCGAATCGAGGTCGAGGAGCACGCCCTCTGGGACGCGCAGGGTCGAGGCGCGCTGGTCGAATGCCACCGAGACCCACCCGGGAGCCTCGCCCGGGTGGGAATTGGTGCCAGGGCCGGCTTCCCGGGCACCGCCGGTTCCCCGGTCACCCCGATCGTCCCGGTCACCCCGGCGCAGCCGGGCGAAGTCGATGTCGTAGCCGAGGTCGACGACGGCACGCCCCACGGTCGGGTCGAGGAGGCCTCCGGACAGCTGGGCGCCGCGCAGCGCGCCGGCGATGAGCTCGCCCAGCTCGGCGCTGACCGTCACGGCCGTCCCGCTGGCCCGGTTGACCCAGGCCAGCTCCGAGTCGTCCCGGAACCGGCTGGCCACCCGGTCGACCCGCTCGAGCTCGTCACGGAGCATGTCGGCGGCCACCACCAGCGCACCGGGGTCGGTGCACAGCAGCTCGACCGTGGTCCCGAGGCCACGTCCCACGTAGCGCGCCGGTGCGTTGGGCAGCCCCATCAGAACCCGCTGCTCCCGGTGGACGTCTGCTGGGGGACCTGGGTGGGGGCCGGTGCCTGGGTCGCCGGAGACAGCGACCCGGAGCCGCCCAGCGACCCGGAGCCGCCCAGCGACCCGGAGCCGGTGCCGGGGGAGACGACACCCGACGATCCGCTACCGGTCGACGTCTGTGCGGTGCTGGCGCCGTAGTTGTGCCCGGGGATGGCGTGGGCGACGTACGCGGTGAGCACACCCACCGCGGCAACCGACCCGATGACGACGGTGCGGGTCAACGACCGGACACGGCCGAGGGCGTCGTCACGCTGGGCGGCCCGCAACGCTCGGCCGTCACGGCGGGACGGGTGCCGGGCCGGCCACGAGTTCTGTGGCGAATTCATGCGCTCACTGTAAGAAGGGGACCTTACGGAGCTATGAAAGAAGTGTAGGAAACGGCTAAGAATCCGCCGCTCTACGCCCGGGTCGGGGCGGTATGGACCCGGCCGGAGGTGCCAGCCGGGCTCGCGTCGGCACCACGTCACTCCTCAGGCGGGTGCCACACCCCGGCCGGATGCCTGATCCCAGGGCGCCCGTGGCGGTGCCAGTGCACCGTCATGCTGGCACCCCCGAGGCGGGAGTCACCGACGTGCCAGCGGCCACCGGTCGCACGCACCACCGAGTCGGCGATGGCCAGGCCGAGCCCGGCCCCACCCGGTTCGTCACCCACCCGGTGGAACCGGTCGAAGAGCCGGTCCCGCTCGCCCGGAGGGATCCCGGGCCCGCTGTCCTCCACCACCAGGCCGACCCTCCCGCCCGTCGACCACGTCGACACCGTCACGGAACCCCCGATGCCGGCATGGCGGCACGCGTTGTCGACCAGTACCCCGGCCAGGCGGTCCAACCACTCTCGCGGCGCGCCGACGACGACCGGGGCGTCGGTCACTTCGAGCTCGAGGGACTGGTCCCTACCCGCCGCCACCGGCGCGAACCGGTCCACGCACGTCCGGGCCACGTCACGCAGGTCGACCTGTTCCGCACCGGGCTCGGGGGGCGCCCCGTCGAAGCGTGCCAACCACAGGAGTGAGTCCACGATCGACCGCAGCCGCCCGCTCTCGGACCGGACCAGCTCGAGCGAGCGCCGATAGGCGTCGGGCGATCGGGGCGAGGACAGCGTCAGGCCCACCTCCGCCTCGATGACGCTGAGGGGTGTCCGCAGCTCGTGGGACGCGTCGGCGGTGAACTCGAGCTGGCGCCTGCGGGCCAGCTCGACGGGCGCCACCGCCTTCACCCCGACGAGCAGCGCGCCGGCATAGGTGAGCACGACGAGCACCGGACCGACCACGAGCTGGATACCCACCAGCACGTCGTGCACATGGTCCACCGCAGCCAGGCTGATGCCGGCGACGACGACACCGCCTGCCACACGCCTGGTGTCGACCCGCAGGATCCGGCCCCCGGCACTGACGGTGAAGGGCACGGTGCCCGCCCTCGCCCACGCAGCCACGGGAAGCGGTGGTGCCCCCTCGACCTCGGCAACCGGGCTGCCGCCCGTCGGCACCCACCACAGCAGGACGGGCGCGTCGTCGATGTCCTTCAGGACCTGCTGCGCTCCCACAGGCCCGGGACGGGTGGCGGCCTGGTCGAGCACGGTCTGGAGGGTCAGGTCGGTCGAGTGGACCAGTCGGACCTCGGCCACCTCGTCGATGACCGCCACCACGGCGAGATACACGAGCCCCACCACCAGCGCCGCTGTGCCGGCGACTCGGGCGGCGTGACCGAAGCGGCCCGACCTCCTCACCCGGCGACCAGCCGGTAGCCGATACCCCGCACCGTCTCGATGCGGGCCCGTGGCGCGGCGTCGGCCTCGGGGGCTCCGGCGGCTTCAGCGGCGTCGGCAGCCGCGTTCAGCTTGGAGCGGAGCCGTGCCACGTGCACGTCGATGGTGTTCGACCCCACCGCGTCCGACTCGTCATCCCACACCTGGACGGCGATGGTCCGGCGGTCGACGACCGAGGGCGACCGGCGGGCCAGCAGTTCGGCGATGCCGAGCTCGGTGGCGGTCAACGGCACCTCCCTCCCGGCGACGACCAGCCGGTGACCGGCCGGTTCGTACTCCAATTGGCCGCACACGAGCCGCTCAGCGAGGACCTCGGGGGGACGTCGTTGCAGGGCGCGCAGGCGGGCCAGCAGCTCGGCGAAGTCGAACGGCTTGACCAGGTAGTCGTCCGCTCCGGCGTCCAACCCGGCCACCCGGTCAGCGGGCGCGTCCCTGGCCGTCAGCAACAACACCGGCGTGGCGATCCCGCGGGCACGTGCCGCGACGATGACCTCGATGCCGCTCCGGCCCGGCATCCGCCAGTCGATGACGGCCACCGCGTACTCGTAGGCGCGCAGGTGGGCCACGGCCGCGTCGCCGTCCGCCACGGCGTCGACCACGTAGCCCTGCTCCCGCAGGCCCCGCTCGAGCACCGAACGCAGGCCGGGATCATCCTCGGCAACCAGGACCCTCACCGGTCGGCTTGTCTAGCCGGTGGGGCCGTCACGTGCACGCCGCGGTCCATGGAGGGCCCGCGGGCTGGCGCGCGACGATCGGCCCCGTGATCTGCTTACCTGTGGGGGCGAGCGGCGAGGGCCGCTCCCCCGTGTGAGATGGACGACCCCCTGACAGGAGACGAGCTGTGGCCGGCACGTGGCCTGTCTCCGGCGGACGGGCCGGCTCCGGCGCGGCGGTGGGCGCGGTGGTGGGCGCGGCGCCGGACGTGGCGCCGGCCCTGGCGGGCCGGCCTCCTCACCGCTGCCAGCGCCGCCACCGTCGCCGTGGTGGCGCTGGTGGCCTCCACCCTCGTCCCCACGGCCGGCAACAGCCCGGTGCGCAGCCGCCACGAGCTCGGGCGGTCGGTGGTCCAACGCCGTACCCAGACCGCCGCCGGCATCAGTGCGTGCCCCTGGCTGCAACGGGCCGTGGCCCGGGCCAACGCGCCGGCCTCGCTCGCCTCGCTCGTCGTCGCACGCATGACGCTCGCCGAGAAGCTGGGCGTCATCGACCTCCGCTATGCCGGCCACTACGAGAACGTCAACCAGCCCGTCACCCGCCTGTGCATCCCGGAGCTGACGCTGCAGGACGGGCCGGCCGGCCTGGCGGCGGGAATGCGGGGCGTCACCCAGCTGCCCGCCCCGCTGGGCGTGGCCTCCGCCTTCAGCACGTCCCTCGTCCACCAGTACGGGCAGGTCCAGGCGGACGAGGCCCGGGGCAAGGGCGTCGACGTCGTCCAGGGTCCCAACCTCAACCTCGACCGGTTCCCCCTGGACGGACGGGCGTTCGAGGGCTACGGCGAGGACCCCTTCCTCGCCTCGCAGCTCGGCGTGGCCGACATCACCGGCATCCAGTCCCGTTCGGTGATCGCGCAGGCCAAGCATCTCGTCGCCTACAACCAGGAGACCGACCGGGTGACCCTTGACGCGGTCGTACCGGTGCGCGCCCTCCACGAGCTCTACCTGGCACCGTTCGAAGCAGCCGTGGCGAAGGGGCACGTCGGCTCCCTCATGTGCGCCTACCCGCAGCTGAACGGGACCTACCAGTGCCAGGACGCCGCCCTCCTGTCGACAGTCGACTCGTGGGGGTTCACCGGCTTCGTGCGATCCGACCTCGGTGCCGTCCACGATCCGGTGGCTGCGCTGAAGGCCGGCGTCGACCTGATCAAGCCGGCCGCCACCGGCACGCTCGCCTCCGCCGTCGCCTCGGGCACGCTCCCGATGTCGGTCGTGAACCGGGCGGTGGCCCAGGTCCTCACCACCATGTTCACCTATGGCCTGGTCCAGCACCCCCGCCCGCCGACACCGCTCTCACCCGTCGACACCCCTGCCCACACGGCGTTCGCCCGCACCGCCGCCGAAGAGGCGGCCGTGCTCCTGCAGAACCGGCGGGGCGTCCTGCCCCTCTCGACCCGTGGCGCCACCATCGCCGTCATCGGGGCCAACGCCGGGACGGACCCCATCACCGCCGGACGGGGGAGCTCGTACGTTGCCGCCCCTGCGGTGCCGACAGCCCTGTCATCGATCGTGGCTGCGGCCGGACCGAGGGACCACGTCGCCTACGTCCCCGCGCCCAGCTCGGTTGCGCCGCTCCCGCCCCCCACCCCCGATGAGCTCCGCCCGCCGGGCAGCCCGGCCACCGGGACCGATCTCTCCCTGACCGTCGCCAACGGGGCGGGGGCCACCGTGTACCGGAGACGAGCGTCGGACGGGAACACCTCGGTGTGCGTCGGCGCAGCCGAGCCGCCGGTGCCGGTCGCCTCAAGCGCGCCACCGACGCCACCCGGCACCCGCCCGGGCATCGGGAGCACCGGGCCGAACCCGCACGGCGGCGGACAGGTGACCCACCCGGACCTGCACCGGACCGGCGGGTCGGCCAACACCGCCCACCAGGCGATTCCCCGGCTGACCTGCCCGGCGTACCCGGGCCTGGCGGGGCTGGTCGGCACCCGGGTGGTGCTTCCGCAGTCGAGCGGCGCCAGCACGGCCACGCTGACCGGGACCCTGACGCCGCCGAGCTCCGGCCTCTACATGCTGTCCCTCAGCTGCACCGGGGGTGCCGTCCTCTCCCTCGACGGGACGGCCGTCGTGTCCAGCCCCGGGACGCACGGACCGATCACCTGGTCGGGGGTGGCCCAGCTGGTCGGCGGGCGCCACTACCAGCTCCGCATCGAGTGGGACCTGTTCACCATGGAGCCGGGCCTGCCGTCGTTCGCCGCCCGCACGGGCATGCTGCGCATCGGCATGGAGGACGTCTCCGGCGTGATCGCCCAGGCGGCCGCCGCAGCCCGTCACGCGGCCGTCGCCGTCGTCTTCGCCAACGACGTGAGCAGCGAGGGGTTCGACCGGCCGTCCCTGTCGCTCCCCGGGCTGCAGGACGCGCTGATCGCCGCGGTCGGCGCCGCCAACCCGCGAACCGTCGTCGTCCTCAGCACGGGCGGGCCGGTGCTGATGCCCTGGCACGCTTCGGTCGCCTCCATCCTCGAGACCTGGTACGCGGGCGAGCAGTTCGGACCGGCGACCGCGGCCGTCCTCTTCGGCACGGTCGACCCCGCCGGCCACCTTCCCGTCACCTTCCCGGCCTCGGCCTCCCAGGAGGCGGTCAACTCCCCGTCGCAGTTCCCCGGGGTGAACGGGGTGTCGACCTACAGCGAGGGCCTCGACATCGGCTACCGCTTCGTCCAGGCGCACGGACTGACCCCCTTGTTCCCCTTCGGGTTCGGCCTGTCCTACACGACGTTCGCCCTCCACGGGCTCCACATCCGCCGGGTGGGGGCGAAGGAGCGGGTCACCATCACCGTCACCAACACCGGGGCGCGAGCGGGCAGCGCCGTCCCCCAGGTCTACGTCGGGTTCCCTCCGACGGCGGGCGAGCCGCCGGCCCAACTGGCCGGCTTCACCCGGGTCACCCTCGCTCCCGGCGCGTCGTCCACGGTGTCGATGACGGTCGGGGGGCGGTCCTTCCAGATCTACCGCAACGGGTCGTGGGAGACGCCGAGCGGAACGTTCCGCATCGCCGTCGGCCAGTCATCGGCCGACCTCGGTCTCGCCGCCGAGGTCCCCGCCCCCTGAAGCGCCCGGCGCCGGGCGGCGCCAGGCGGCGCCACCCCGGGCGATCCGTTCGACGCCGACGCGGCCACCGGTAGCCTCGGGACCAGGTACGCGCCGAGCTGGCGGCGGGCCGGCCTCGCAGCGGGAGTCCGCCGTCTCCACCCGGTAACGACGAACGGAGGTCAGGATGGAAGGCGACGTCGTCAGCGTCGAGCGGGTCGTCCACGCCCCGCCCGATGCGATCTTCGCTCTGGTCGCCGACGCCTCCCGGCACCCCGACATCGACGGATCGGGCACCGTCCGGCAGGCCAAGCCCGGTGCGCCCGAGCATCTCGCCCTGGGGTCGACGTTCGGGATGTCCATGCGCATGGGCATCCCGTACTCCATGGTCAACACCGTGGTCGAGTTCGAGGACGGGCGGCGCATCGCCTGGCAGGCCAGGCCGCCCGGGGTACTCGGCCGGTTCCTCGCCGGCCGGATCTGGCGCTACGAGCTCGAGCCGGTTGACGGGGGCACCCTCGTGCGCGAGAGCTGGGACGTCTCGGAGGACCACCAGCGCGCCCTGCTGAAGCGGGGCAAGCTCCCCGAGATCACCCGGACGAACATGGAACGGACGCTGGAGCGGATCGAGCAGCTGGTGGGGGGCACGTCGGGCTCGTGAGTCGGGGCTCCCTGAGTCGGGGCTCCGCGCCGCCGCGTGCAGATCCTCAGGGGACGAGCACGGCAGCGCCGTCCACCCGGTCGGTGGCCAGGTCGACCAGGGCGCGGTCGGCCGCTTCCAGCGGGTAGCGCACCGTCGTCGGCCGCACCGGGATGCGAGCGGCAAGGTCGAGCAGCGCCCGGCCGTCCTCGCGGGTGTTCGCCGTCACGCTGCACAGGCAGCGCTCTTCGAAGAGGTGCGCCTGGTAGTGCAGCGGCGGGATGTCGGTCAGGTGGATCCCGGCGACGGCAAGGGTGCCACCCCGGTCGAGGGCGGCCAGTGCCGGCGGGACCAGCGTGCCCACCGGAGCGAAGAGGATCGCCGCGTCGAGGGGCTCGGGTGGTGGGTCCGCCGCGCCGGCCGCACTGGAGGCGCCGAGCCGGAGCGCGAGATCGCGTGCCGCTGCCGAACGGGTCATCACGTGCACGCGGCACCCCTCATAGATGGCGACCTGCGCCGTCAGGTGTGCCGAGGCTCCGAATCCGTAGATCCCGAGGCGCCCTCCGGGGGCCACCCCCGATCGCCGCAGTGCCCGGTAGCCGATGATCCCCGCGCACAGGAGCGGGGCCGCCTCCTCGTCGTCGAACGTGTCGGGCAGGTCGTAGATGAACGCCTCCTCGGCCACCAGGTACTCCGCATACCCGCCGTCCACGTGCCAGCCGGTGAAGCGGGGATCGAGGCAGAGGTTCTCGCGGCCGGTCCGGCAGAACGGGCACACCCGGCAGGACCGGGCCAGCCAGGCCACGCCCACCCGCTCGCCCCCCCGCCTGCGGCACCCGGGCCCGGCCCGCTCGACGCGCCCGACGACCTCGTGGCCCGGCACCACCCGGGGCCGGACCGGCGCCAGATCACCCTCGGCCAGATGGAGGTCGGTCCGGCACACACCGCAGGCCAGCACCTTCACGAGCACCTGGCCCGGTCCCGGCTCGGGGACCGGGAGCTCGACCAGGCGGAGCGGGCCCTCGGAGGCGGGGGCGGGCCGTTCCACCACCCATGCCCGCATCGTCGAGATGCTCACGTGAACCACATGCCGTGGAAGTAGAAGATCTGGGCCACGGCGCCGAGCACGGCCGACACGGCCACCAGGCCGGCCAGGCTCTCGGACCGGCGGATGGAGGCGCCCGCCACGAATACGGGCACCACCACGGCAAAGTGCCGCGCCAGCGCTTCGGGGGACACGCCGCCGGCCGGCGCATCGGACAGCTCGAAGAGGAGGGTGAGACCGAGGAGGACCGTCCCGGGAAGGAGGACCGAGGATCGGCCGCCATGACGGACGACGGCGACGACCAGCACGACGAAGGCGGCGATGGCGGCGAGCGCCACCGCGATGTCGATGGCGTCGGTGGTGACGACGTTGGCGTTGTACCGGGGGTCACCGATCAGCTGCCCCGACAGCGTCCGCACGATCGGCCAGATCAGGGAGTGCAGCGGGTAGGTGAGGACCCGGTTCCAGCCCGACTGAGACGAGATGAACGTCGTCGGCGAACCGAACGCGGCCCACAGATAGGCGCTGTACGCGGCCACGCCGATCTCGCTGACCACCACCGCACCTGCCAGCCGGGCCCCCAGGCGCCCGATGGTCCGGCCCGGGTGGTCGCGGGGCCCGGCCAGGTGGGCCTGCACCATGCCGACGACCACCGGCACCACGAAGAACGCACCGAAGGGGGCCAGTGCCGACGCCACCCCGGCAGCCACCGCGGCAGCGGCGAAACGGCGCGAGGCGACGAAGGCGAGGACGACCGCGAGCAGGAGGAGCTCGAAGGGCTCCGGGTAGCCGGTGAAGAAGAAGAACGACGCCGGCGACCACAGGGCGAGCACCACCACGGCCGACCACCGCTCCAGGCCGAAACAGTCCCGAGCCAGGTGGACGAGGACGGCAGCCGCCGCCACCGTGGCCGCCCACGACAGGGCCAGGGCGGCGTCCGGCCCAGGCACGCCCACCCAGTGCAGGGCCCGGATCATCAACGGGTACAGGGGGAAGAAGGCGGTGAGCGGGCGCTGGTCGTAGCCGTGGAGGGCGATGGTCTGGTAGTGGGCGGAGTCCCAATGAAAGAAGGAGAGCAGGAGGGAGCTGTGCCTGCCCCCCAGTCCGGGACTGAGGAAGAACTCCCGCCCGAACGCATGCAGCCCGATCTCGGCTAGTACCACGATCACCACGGCCCGGACGGCGACCATCCGGAGGCCCTCGACCAGGGCGGAAGGCCGTCGGCGGCGCCTCGTCGCCAGACGGCTGGCGGTGGTCGGGGCGGTGGTCGGGGCGGGACCGCGGGTCACCTCCGGGCCGGGGGCTGGCGTCGGCTCGGGAGGCGTGCCCACGGGGGGCACCGTCAGCGGCGCCGGCCCAGTGACGGCGGACGACGTGGGGATCCGGGCGGCCTCGCTCTCCACAGCACCGCACCGTACCCCCGGCGGCCGGCGTGGTCGGTGACGCACCCGGGTGGACCGATGGCGGGGGTTGGGACACCGCACGCCCGCGGTCGCCGTCAGACCAGGAGCTCCAGCCTGCCCACGGTGACCGCCGTTCCACCGATGGCTACCCGATCGCCACCCAGCGTCATCTCCACCCTGCCGCCCCGGCGGGAGGCTTGGAAGCCGACCAGGGTGTCCCGCCCCAGCTCCGGTCCCCAGTACGCGGCCAGGGTGCAGTGGGCCGAGCCGGTCACCGGATCCTCGGGAACCCCGACGTTCGGTGCGAAGACGCGGCTCACCATGTCGATACCCGGCTCGTCTCCGGGGGCCGTGATGATCACCGCTCGGGAGCCGAGTGCGGCGAACGCCCCCAGATCCGGCGTGAGGCCCCGCACCTGGCCGGCGTCGTCGACCACGACGAGCACGTCGTCCCTCCCCCGCCCGCCCCACCTCACGCCGTCCAGCCCCAGGTCTGGCAGGTCGGACACCACGAGAGTGTCGGCGGGGAAGTCCATGACCACCCCCGAGCCCACGTGCCGGCAGGCGAGCGTGCCGCTGCGGGTGTGGAACCGCCCATCGGCGCCGAGCACGTGGGCTGCCGCCAGCGTGGCGTGGCCGCACAGGTCGACCTCGGTCGTCGGGGTGAACCACCGCAGGTCGTGGGAGCCGTCCGGCCGGGGCACGACGAACGCCGTCTCCGACAGGTGGACCTCGTCGGCGATCGCCGCCATGGTGGCGTCGTCGGGAAACGACGCCAGCAGCGCCACCGCGGCCGGGTTACCACTGAACGGGCGGTCGGCGAAGGCGTCGACGATCCACAGTTCGATGGACACGGAGCGAGCCTACGGCCCCGCCGTCCACCAGCGGCGGCCGGCCGATCGGGTCAGCTGGCCGACCGGTCAGCTGGCCGCGCACTCCCCCTCGCCGACCTCGCCGGAGAACGGTCCCGTCTCGTCGAAGTCGATGTAGTAGTCGGGCCGGTCGTCCCGGGACGGCCACTCGTCGAGGTCGGACAGCGACGCCGCCACCGCCGACGCGCCGCCGGAGCGCTCCAGCCACGATGTGAAGTTCTCGGCCGCGTCCCGCTCCTCGTGGTAGCGGCCGACGATGCGGACGACGGCCGCACCGACGGCCTTGGCCGGGAGGCGCAGCGCGCGCTGGCCGAAGACGACCTCCGTGTCACCCAGGTGCCCCCCGAGGAGCAACTGGTAGCCGGGTGCGGACACCCCGTTGACCCGGCGCTCCACGCCGTGGAGCCCGATGTCGGCCACATGGTGCTGGCCGCAGCTGTTGGTGCACCCCGAGATGTTCACCCGCACGCCTTCGACGTCGGCCAGTCCTGCCTCCTCCAGTGCCCGGCCGATGTCGCTGGCCAGGCCCCGGCTCTGGGTGACGGCCAGGTTGCAGGTGTCGGCCCCCGGGCACGAGACGACGTCGCGGGCCAGCTCCGCGCCCGGCTGGGCCAGGCCGGCGTCGACCAGCCGTGCGTGGAGCTCGACCAGGCGATCGGGCTCCACCCCCCGCAGCGCGATGTTCTGCCGGTTGGTCACCACCGCGTCGCAGCCGATGTCGCGGATGGCGGATGCCAGGGCACGGAACTGGGCGGCGGTGAGGTCGCCGAGGGGGGCATGGGCGATGGCGGACACCGTGCCCGATGCCGCCCCTTCCACCACGTTGGCAGAGCGCCAGCGCTCGTAGTCGGAGCGAGCCGCACGCGAGACGAGCCGCACGGGCGTGCGTGCCGGTGCCCCCGAGGCGTCACCGCCCGCCGGCTCGTCACCCAGCGCCTCGACCAGGGCCGGCACCCCGCCCGGCCAGGTGGACGAGGCCAGGAGGAGCGTGCGCTCGCGCAGCACCCGCCGCCGCACCTCGTCGACACCCAGATTGTCCATCACCCACTTGAGTCGGGCGCGCCGGTTGTTGTTGCGCTCGCCGTCGTGATCGAAGGTCCGCAGGACGGCCTCGATCGTGACGAGCAGGTCGTCCCGGGGAGTGAAGTCCTCGAGGACCTGGGCCGGATGTGGGTTGGCGCCGAGACCGCCGCCGAGGAAGACCCGGAACCCCGCCTCAAGGCGACCGTCGGACCCCGGGCGGCTGACGGCGACCACGCCGACGTCGTTGAACATGGCCTGGCCGCAGTCGCGGGCGCACCCGGAGAAGTTGATCTTGAACTTGCGGGGCAGGCGCTGGGCGTAGGGGTGGTGGAGGAAGTGCCGGAACGTGGCCTCCGCCCAGGGGCCCACGTCGAGCACCTCGGCCGGGCAGGCCCCGGCCAGGTGGCAGGCCATGACGTTGCGGACGGTGTCGCCGCACGCCTCACGGGTGGTGAGCCCGACGGCGGCCAGGTCGCGCAGCAGCTCGGGCACCCGCTCCAGCTGGACGAAGTGGAACTGGACGTTCTGGCGGGTGGTGAGGTGACCCCACCCCCGGCTGTAGGTGTCGCTCACGGAGGCGAGCACGTCCAGCTGATCGGGCGTCACCGCGCCGCCCGGGAGCTTGATCCGGACCATCTGGTTGTGCCCGCCCTGGCGCTGGCCGTAGATACCGTTGTTCAGCCGGAACACCCGGAAGGCGTCGTCGTCCACCCTCCCGGCCAGGTAGTCGCCCAGGACCCGCTCGAACTTCTCGATGTCGGCGGCCACGGCCGGAGCGAGCTCCGGGTCGGCGGAACGCTCGGCAGGTGCGGTGAGGAGAGCCATGCCGGCATTACAACAAACCTGACTTAATTAGTCAACTTTCTCCCCGCCGGCGCTCATGCGTGCCGCAGATGCGGTCGGCCGGCACGCCCCGGCCCGACTACCGGCACGGCCCCGGCAGCTCTCCGGTCCGGTTCACGTCCCCAGGTCACGGTGGTCGAAGGCGACCAGGGCGGCCACCGCGCACGCGGCCACCAGCAGCACGAGGACGGCGAGATGGAAGGGGCGGAAGCCGGTGGCCATGGGATCGACGCCGAGGGCGTGATACCACGGCGAGAGCCATCGGACGGGCCGCAGCCACGAGACCAGGCCGGCCAACGAACTGAGCAGGTAGGCGGCCACGGCCACCATGGCGGTGACGCCTCGGGCCATGCCGCGCCGGCCGGTGGCCGCGCCCAGCGCCAGGGCGAGGCTCCCGAGCAGCAGGGCGAGGATCCCCGAGGCCACCACGGACGCCCACAGCGGCCCCCACCCCACGTGGAGCGACACGGCCGGGCCGGCCACGGCGATGACCACGCCGAGCGACGCGGCCACGACGGCGACCCCGACGGCAAGGGCCGCCCACTTCTCGGCGACGATCCGTCGCCGTGACACGGGGTTGGCCATGAGCACGTCGATCGTGCCCCGCTCCTCCTCGCCGGCGGTGAGGTCGGACCCCCACAACACGGCCAGGATGACGAGCAGGAGTGGGGCCATGAACGAGAACACCTCGGCCCGCAGGTAGCCGGGGCCACTGGTGTAGTCGGCGACACCGAAGAACGACTTGAACGCTTCGGGGTAGGAGTCGATCAGCTTGGAGAACTGCTCGTTGCCGTGCACCGTCGGGTAGAGGGCGAGCATGGTGGCGGCCAGGGCGACCATGCCGAGCGACCAGCCCACCAGCGCCCGTCGCTGCTCGTGGAGCGTCCGCTCGAACACCGAGTGCAGGTGGGCCGATCCGACCTCACGCCGTCGCATCGGCTCCCTCGTAGAAGGCGAGGAACAGCTCTTCGAGATCGGGCTCCCGTACCGACAGGTCGACGACGTCGAAGCGACCGAGCTCCCGGACGACAGGAGCGAGCGGGCCGGTCACCTCGAGGTGGACGGTGTCACCGGCCACCCGCCGCCCGTCCACACCGGGAAGGTCGCCGAAAGCGTCGTCCGCCAATGGCGCGGCGAAGCGCGCGTCGACGATGTGGGCCGCGTGCCCTCGCAGGTCCTGGACCCGCTCGACGGCGATGACGCGGCCGTCACGGATCAGACCCACCCGGTCAGCCACCTGGGCCACCTCGGGGAGCACGTGGGACGACAGGAACACCGTGCGCCCGTCGGCCGCCACGTCGCGGATGGCCCGGTGGACCTGGTGCTGGACCAGCGGGTCGAGGCCCGAGGTCGGTTCGTCGAGGACGAGGACGTCGGGCCGCCCCATCAGCGCCTGCACCAGGCCGACCTTCTGCCGGTTCCCTTTCGACAGCTCGCGGATGGGCCGGTCGAGCTCGAGGGAGAACTGCGACGCCAGCCGGCCGATCTCCTCCCACGTCGGGCCACCGCGGAGGTAGGCGAAGTGGGTGAGGAGCTCCCGGGCCGTCATCCGGTCGTAGAGAGCGAGCTCCCCCGGCAGGTACCCGATCCGCCGGCGGGCGGCGACGCTGTCGCGGCGGGTGTCGAGCCCGAGCACGGTGATGGTCCCGCGGTCGGGCCTGATGAGGTCGAGCAGCAGCCGGATGGTGGTCGTCTTGCCGGCGCCGTTCGGACCGAGGAAACCGAACACCTCCCCCGGCCAGACGTCGAGGGTCACCCCGTCGACACCTCCGCCCCCCCGGTAGCGCTTGGAGACGTCGTCGAGGACGATCGCCGGCCGGTCCGGGATGCCGCGGTCGCTGTCGAGCGAGCCCATGGTCCGAGTGTGTCCCACCTGCCCGCCCTCAGGCAGGGACCTTGGTCCCACGAGGACGGGAGCGGAGGTGGCACGGAGCCCGGAGGAACGGGCCGTGCGGGGCCGGAGGTGCCGTGGGGGGCCGGGCGGGGCCGGAGGAGCAGAGCCTCTCAGCTCGTCAGGCCGCGCCGGCCGGTGACGACACTACCCCGTGCGTGCCGGGTCGCCCGTCGACTCCCGACGGCGAACTCCCCTCCGGCACGGTTCCGACGATCCGGAGGGCCATCTCCACATAGCGGTCCTGGAGCTCGGAGACCGACAGCGGGCCGTCCTCGCGGAGCCATTCGGTGCTGTGGACGCACATGTCGAGGATGGTCGACGCGGCCAGCATGATCGACGCCCGATCGGTGCCACCGCTGATGGCGAAGCGGCCGGTCGCGGCACCGTCGCCGAGGATCCCGATCACCCGATCGCGCAGGCGGCGGCGGATGGCGATCACCTCGTCCAGCCTGGGGCCCGTGAGGTTGGGGTACTCCCGGTTCGCCACCCGTGAGCCCTGGCGGGCGTTCACGTGGACCTCGACGTAGACGCGCACCACGGCCGTGAGGCGGTCGACCGGGTCGTCGCCCACCGTCGCCAGCGCAGCCTCCACCACGTCGTCGAGCAACCGGTGCCGGCTCACGACCAGGTCGTAGAGGAGGTCCTCCTTCGACGTGAAGTGGTTGTAGAGGGCACCGGGAGTCAGACCGCAGGCACCGGTGATCTCCCGCACGCTGGTGGCCGCCGACCCCTGGCGGAAGAACAGGTCGTCGGCGGCACGCAGCAGGCGGCGGGCGGGGTCCGAGCGGTTGGCACCGTCGTCGGCTATCGCCTCCGCCACCGCGTCGCTCGCCGCGTCACTGGCCATCGCGCTGCCCCCTTTCTCGTCCCGAACGCCGGAGCGACGCCGGCGCCGGTGCGCTGAGGACGTGCCCTGGCGGAGCATGCCACGCCGGGGGTGGCCCTTGACGCGACCCCGTTGGTTCATTACATGTATAAACGTTCATTCATGTGGAGGCCACCCTGGCCTCCGGAGGGGGGATCCATGGCCGATGCTGCTGCTCCCAGCGTCGCAACACTCGAGGGCCGCGGGGGAGGTGAACGAACGCCACCGGCTCCGACACCCGCGCGGGGGGCGCTGGTACGGATGCTCTGGTACCGCCAGCTCGACCGCTACCCGGACACGGGGCCCCGCATCGGCTACCTGGCCATCGTGGTGGCGGCCACGATCATGCTCTACTACCAGCTCTACGTGGGCGGAGCCGTGGCGCCCCAGATCCTGGCCCACTACGGCATGTCGTTCCGCTTCTACGTGGACATCACCGTGGTGGCCAACGCGGTCGGTGCCTTCAGCTCGGTGATCGCCGGCCTGGCCGACCGGTGGGGGCGGGCCAACATGGTCGCCTATGGTCTCGGCATCACCGCCCTGCTGGTGCTCTTCGGCATCCCCAACGCACCGAACAGCTGGGCGTTCGCCACCATCGTCGTCGCCGTCGGGTTCGTCGAAGGGATCGTCCTGGTGGCGACGCCGGCACTGGTGCGGGACTTCTCGCCGCAGCTGGGCCGGGCCTCGGCAATGGGGTTCTGGACGCTCGGTCCGGTGGTGGGGAGCCTCATCGTCTCGGTGGTGGCGTCCAACACGCTCTCCCACCTCGTCGCCTGGCAGGACCAGTTCATCATCTGCGGCATCGTCGGCGTCGCCGTGTTCGTCGTCGCCCTGTTCGGCCTGCGTGAGCTGTCGCCGGGACTGCGCGACCAGCTGATGGTGTCGATGCGGGACCGGGCCCTGATCGAAGCCAGGGCCAAGGGGATCGACATCGGCGAGAGCCTCCGGCACCCGTGGCGGCAGATGCTCCGGCTCGACATCGTCCTCTCCGCCTTAGCCGTCAGCGTGTTCCTGATCATCTACTACACCGCTGTGGGCTTCAACCCCATCTACTTCGAGACCATCTTCGGGTTCAGCCCGTCGCAGGCGAATGCGCTCGGCAACTGGCTGTGGGCCTTCGACGCGCTGGCGCTGGTCGTGGTGGGGGTGCTGTCCGACTGGCTCAAGGTGCGCAAGCCCTTCATGGTGGTCGGAGCCATCGGCGCCGTGGTGATGACGATCATCTACCTTGGCAAGGCGACCGCCCCCCACACGACGTACTACGAGTTCGTCCTCATCCTCACCCTGCTGGCCGTCTTCCTCGGCATCGCCTACGCACCGTGGATGGCAAGCTTCACCGAGACGGTCGAACGCCGGAACCCGGCGCTCACCGCCACCGGGCTCGCCGTGTGGGGATGGATCCTGCGCATCGTGGTCGCCGTGTCCATCTTCATCCTGCCCTTCGTCGTGTCGTCGACCACGCCGCTCGTCACCTACGGAGCGAAGGCAAAGGCACTGGCTGCCGAGTACGCACCCCAGCTCACCACGGCCAGCCAGGTCGACCCGACCACGCTGGCCGCGCTGGCTGCCAACCCAGGTAATGCGGCCGCCGGTGCCAAGGCCGTGGGCGAGATCGTCGCCGCCGCCCACGTCACGCCGACGGAGGCCATCAGCCGGCTCGTGGCACTCGCCAAGGTGCCCAAGGCCGACATCGCCTTCCTCCAGGCGCACGGAGCCGCCGTCCAGAATGCGGCGAAGGAGACACCGGGCCAGTGGCAGAACTGGTACTGGGTGTGCGTCGCCGGCGAGCTCGTGTTCCTGCCGTTGATCTTCTTCATGGCCGGGAGGTGGTCGCCCGCCGCCGCCCGCCGAGACCTGCGCGAGCACGAGGAAGAGGTCCAGGCCGAGCTGGCCAAGCTGGGAACTGCCTGACCCGCTCGACGAGCGCCGTCCCGGCCCCCCATCCCGACTGCCGCCGCGGTTGGCCTGGGGGGCCGGGGCGCGTCCGTTCTGGCTCCCCGAATGCGCCAGGGCGCAGCTCCCGGTACCGGTCGTATCAAGAGCACCACCTCCTGTACGCCTCAACCCAAACCTGGGACCTGCGCACGTGGGTGACGGATCAGGCCCGCGGGAGCTCCCGGTACGGGAACGTGACGCTCACGGCCAGACCGCCCTGGGGCCGGGCTCTGGCGTGCAACTCGGCGCGGTGGACATCGGCGACGGACCGGACGATGGCCAGCCCGAGGCCGTGTCCCTCACCGTGGAGGCGGCGGGCGCCTGCCAGGCGTACGAAGGGCTCGAAGAGGTGGTCGACGTCCTCGTCGCTCACGAGGGGACCGGAGTTGCTGACGGCCACCGTCGAACCCCGGCCGCTCTGCGACGTCCGCACCGTCGCGTGCCCACCGGGGACGTTGTGGCGGATTGCGTTGTCCACCAGGTTCCCCACCAGGATGGTGGCGAGGCGCCTGTCCCCCACCACCGGCGCCATGCCGCCGGCGGCGTCCAGGGCGACCTCGCGTCCGGCCGCTTCGTCCAGGCGGTCGTGGACCACGGTACGGGCAATGCCGGCGAGGTCGAAGCGCTCCCACCGTTCGATGCCCCGCTCGCTCTCGGCCAGCGTGAGCAGGTCGTCGATGAGGCGCTCCTGGTGGCTGCCCAGCGTGACCAGCTCCTCGCACGCGGCGCGCAGCGATGCCACCGACGGGTCCGGGTCGGCCAGGGCCACCTGCAGCACGGCCCGCTCGGCGGTCAACGGGGTGCGTAGCTCGTGGGACGCGTTGGCGACGAAATTGCGCTGCGAGGCGAACGAGGCCTCGAGCCTGGACAGGAGGTCGTCCAGGGTGGCCCCCAGCTCCCGGAACTCCTCGTAGGGTCCCTCCACCGCCAGGCGGCGGTGGAGGTTGCTGGCCGAGATCTCCCGCGCCGTCGCCGTGATGGTCCGCAGCGGTCGAAGCGTCGTGCCGGCGACGGCCCAGCCCAGCGCGACCGAGGCCGCCGCCAGGATGATCAGCGCCACAGCGGAGACGACGAGCTGCTGGTGGGCGTCGGCCGCACGCTGAGCGACGGCGACAGCCCGTTGGGGGCCGATGCCAACTGCCGTTCCCACCGCCACGGGTGTCGAAAGCGCGGTCGCCCGGCCGAACAGGTAGAGGATGGCGAGGAGGACGAGCCCCACGAGCAGGAAGACCCCACCGAAGCCGGCGGCCAGCCGGACCTGCAGGGTCCGGCGCCGCAACGGCGATCCGGAACGTCGCCGGCGCGTTGCGGGGTGCCCGTGCCCGTCGTCCGTCACCGTCTGGTCGTCCGTCACCGCCCGGTCCCGATCCGGTAGCCACCGGCCCGCACCGTCTCGATGACCGGGGGCTGGCCCAGCTTGTTGCGGAGCCGCAGGATGGTCGTCTTGACCGTGGTGGTGAAGGGGTCGATCGCCTCGTCCCACACCCGCTCGAGCAGCTCCTCGCTCGAGACCACCTGGCCGTCGGCGGCCAGCAGGTGCTCGAGGACGGCGAACTCCTTGGGGCTGAGCGACAGTGTGCGGCCCGAACGGCTCGCCAGCCTCCGGGCCGGATCGAGCAGGAGGTCACCCCACTCGTACCTGGTGGGGAGCGCGCTCGGGGTCCGCCTGCCGAGGGCTCGGACGCGCGCCACCAGCTCGGCGAACTCGAACGGCTTTGCCAGGTAGTCGTCGGCTCCGATCTCGAGTCCGGCCACCCGGTCCTCGACCGACCCCGACGCCGTCAGCATGAGCACCCGGGCGGCGGCACCCTCGTCTGCCATCCGCCGGCAGACCTCGTCGCCGTGCACCCCAGGGAGGTCGCGGTCGAGCACCACGACGTCGTACCGCGTGACGGCCAGGCGGTCGAGCGCGTCAGTACCGTCGAGCACGACGTCGACGGCCATGCCCTCCCGCCGCAGCCCGACGCCGACGGTGCGGCCGAGCACCTCGTGATCTTCAACGACGAGAACCCTCATGCCGTCATGTTTCCCCGGTCGGAGGTGACAGCCCGGTGACAGCCGAGCACCTGGGTGCCACCGTAGGGCACGTGCCGGCGACGTGCAGCGACGACATTGTCCCTGCGTGGCGCCGTACCGGCTCCATATGGAGACCATCCGGGTCGGCGTTGACACCGTGCTGACACCGGCCGGCGTGTAGCTCTAGGGGCCAGGGAAACGCCCGACGAGGAGGCCGGCCACGATGAGCGTCCATGCACCACCTGCCCCATCGGACGAGCTCGACGCGGACGCCTGGGCCGTCGAGGTGCACGGCCTGGTCAAGCGCTTCGGCTCGAACACCGCCGTCAACGGGGTGGAGCTCCGGGTCCCCCGCGGGTGTGCGTTCGGCTATCTCGGTCCGAACGGCGCCGGCAAGACGACCCTCATGCGGGTCCTCCTCGGCCTCACGCACGCCGACGCCGGGACGATGTCCCTGCTCGGCCACCCCGTTCCGAGGGAGCGCGCCCGGGCACTGGCCCGCGTTGGCGCCATTGTGGACGAGCCCCGGTTCCACAAGCACCTCACCGGCCGGGAGAACCTGGCCATGCTGGCCAGCTCGCGCGAGCGGGCAGCGTCCGACCGGATCGGGCCGGCGCTCGACCGCGTCGGCCTGGGGCGGCGGGCGGACGACCGGGTGGCGGGCTACTCGATGGGCATGCGCCAGCGCCTGGGCGTGGCCGCCTGCCTGCTCGGCGACCCCGAGCTCCTTGTCCTGGACGAGCCGATGAACGGCCTCGATCCCGCCGGCATGAGCGACATGCGCGACATGATCCTCTCGTTCGTCGACGAGGGCCGCACGGTCGTCCTCTCCTCCCACCTGCTCGATGAGGTCCAGCGGACCTGCGACTCGGTCGCCATCGTCGACCGCGGCACCGTCATCCGCCAGGGCCCCATCGCCGAGCTCCTGGCAGGGACGTCGGTCGTGCTCGAGATCGAGTGCTCGGAACCGGAGCGGGCCCGGGGACTGGTCCGACCGATCGTCGGCGGCGCGGCCGTGGACCTCGTCCCGCACGGTATCGCCGCCACCCTCCCGGCAGGGACCGGACGCGACCTGATCGCCGAGATCAACCGCGTCCTGGTCGAGGAGGGAATCCACCTCTACCGGCTCCAGCCGCTCCAGGCATCGCTCGAGTCGTGGTTCCTCGAAGTCACCAGCCGTCTGGGAGAAGCGCAATGACGATGAGCATCGAAGAGCCTTCCGCCCCGGTCCGACTCGCGGTAGGAACGGGGGGAACCCCCGACCGGCGATGGTCGTGGATCCCCACCGGCCGCATGATCGGCGCCCGGTGGCACGAGCTGCGACGGCGACGTGGCCTCATGGCGCTGCTGGCCGGCGTCACCGTCGGCATTCCGGCCCTGTTCCTCGCCATCCGGCTCATCCTCCACGCCGTCGCCCCCGCCACCTACGGGCCGGCCGGCGGGTACGACGTCTTCGTCGGACTCGTCGCAGGAATCCTCTACGTCTTCGGCTTCATCGTCGCCGCGACCCTCGGCGCCACCGCCGGCTCCGTTGACCTGACCGAAGGGATGTTCCGTCACCACGTCATCACCGGACGATCCCGCACGGCCCTGTACCTGGCGAGGATCCCGGCCGGGCTCGGCATCATCGTGCCGCTCGTCGCCGTCGGGTTCGCCATCGTGTGCACCGTGTGCGTTCTCGCCGCCCCGAGGACGCTGACCTACGACGGGGTGACCATGCCGGCGCAGCTGTCGAAGGCGGGCCTGGAGCAGTGGGCGGGGCAGCACGCCACCGAGGTCGTGGGGAACTTCCCGCTCCGGCTGAAGGCGCACCCGTCGGACATCACCTGCCTGCCGGGGCCCAACACCCCCCCATTTGCCGCCCCCTCGCTGGCGCCGTGCACGCCCTCCCAACTCCGCGCTCTGGCCGTCGAGGTCGCCAGCCAGAACTACCCGAACTACGCCCGCATCTTCCTTTCGCCACCGGCTTCACTCATGGTGGAGACGGGCTTGTGGATCGAGCTCGAAGCGGCCGTCGCCTTCCTGATCGGGCTGGGGCTCGCCTCGCTGCTCGGGCAACGGACCGTGGCCGTGGTGCTGATGATCGTCCTCGAGATCATCATCACGCCGCTCGCAGTGCGGAGCCGCCTCCCCCACCTGGTGAACCTGCAACGCTCCATCATCGGCGTGGCCACCGCCCACCTGGAACCCAGCCGTCTGCCGTCTCCGTTCGGCGGCAACGGCCCCGGAGGCCAGGCCTTCGGTGTCCACGAGTCCACGGTGGTGGCCATCTGCGTCGTCGTCGCCTGGACCGTGGGGTGGACCGCCATCGGCGCATGGCGGATGGCCACCCGGGACGCCTGATGGTCCCGCGTCGTCCGCCGGGGGGCGCCCGGGGCGGCGGACCGGAGCTCAGCCCGGTGCGCCGGCGTGCTCCGCGACGCGCCCGGAGCGATCGGCCCCGGGGCGACGCGACCGGGGACGGACGATCGCCACTGGCACCGGGCTGTGGTGGGCGCACGCACCGGCGACAGAGCCGAGGAGGAGCGATGCGAGGGCGTTGTGGCCGCGGTGGCCGACGACGAGCAGGTCCGCATCGCGCGCCAACGCACACAGACGGGCACCCGGGTCACCCTCGTCGGCGAGGGTCTCGATGGCCACTGCGGGTGCTCCGCCGGCGACCTCGCGGACGAGCGCGTCCAGCGCCCGCTTGGCCCGGAACCCGACCTCGTCATCGGACGGCGAGTAGACGTCTGCGCCGTAGCTGTAGGTCCTCCCCCACACGGTCACCGCCCGGACCACGTCGCCACGGGCCGCCGCTTCTCCGATCGCCCACTCGAGGGCGTGCCGCGATCCGTCGGACATGTCCACCCCGACGACGATCCGACCGTTCCGGACCGGAGGGTGCCGGGGGGCGCCGCTCGGTCCCTCCGGCACGATCACCACCGTGCACGGGCTGTGGTGGGCACACCTGCTCGACACCGACCCCAGCAGGCGGGACGGGAAGGCCCCCCGACCACGGGAGCCCACGACGAGCAGGTCCGCTCGTTCGGCGCGACGGCAGAGGGCCTCTCCGGGGTCTTCCCCCTGGAGCACCTGCCGTGTCATCTCGACTCCCGGGTACGCCTCGGCCATCTGCGCCACCGTCGCAGCGAGGCGCTGGCGCGCTTCCTCCACCTTGGGGTGGATCGGACGGTTCATCGGATGCGACGTGATGAAGGGCACGTAGCGTTCCGCCATGTCGTCGCCGCCACCGCGGCACACCGTCACCGCCTCGACCACCGCCCCCTGCAGCGCGGCATCCTCGACAGCCCACGCCAGCGCCCGGCGGGACCCCGGCGACCCGTCCACACCGACGAGAATCGTGCGTGCCACCTCGCACCTCCTCCGTCCAGCGTGGGCCGACCGTCCTCGTGCTGGCAGGGCCGAACGTCACCCCGGCCGGGGCGGTCGGGTGATCACGCCGGGCCGCCTTTCCCTAACGGTTGGAGATGCTCCTGCACCCGAGCCAGGAAGCGCCGGTGGTGGCGCCCACCGAGCTCCAGGTGCCGGTAGACAGCGAGCTTCGCCCAGTCCTCCACGAACACCCAGGCCAGGCAGTACGCCCACACGAACCCGATCTGCGCCCAGCTGACCGGCGTGACCAGTCCGAAGCCGAAGCCGACGAGCAACGTGGCGAGGACCTTGGTACCGACCGCCGACCAGACCATTGCGGCCGCCGGCAACGGGCGCCGGAAGAACGGTCCCCGGGCGCGGGCGACGAACAGGGTGAGGTGCCCGGCAATCGCCAGCTTCAAGAAGACGAAGGACTGGATCTGGGCGACGTCGAGGTGCAGCCACAGCTTGGCCAGCACGAGGATGAAGAAGGTCTCGATCACGCCCACCACACCGAGCGTCGTCGAGACGGTGAGCACGCGCCGCATGTCCCACCGGACGGGCTGGGGGTCGACCGCCGTGTTGTCGATGGCGATCGTCATGATGGGCAGGTCGTTGAAGAGCGCCAGGAGGATGATGAGGATCGCGGTGATCGGGTAGAAGTTGAACCCGATCATCGCCGCCACGACGAACAGGACGATGCGGATCGTCTCCGTCACCCGGTAGATGGCGTAGGAGCTCATCCGCTCGAAGATGCGGCGGGCCTGTTCGATGGCGGCCACGATGACCGAGAGCCCCGGGGCGGTGAGCACCAGCGCGGCAGCGGCGCGGGCCGCGTCCGTGGCACCCGAAACGGCCACGCCGGTGTCGGCCTGCTTGAGTGCAGGAGCGTCGTTCACCCCGTCCCCGGTCATCCCCACGAGGTGACCGTTCCCCTGCAGCGCTTTCACGATGGCGTACTTGTGCTCGGGGAACACCTCGGCGAACCCGTCGGCTTGCTCGATGCGGGCCACCTGCGCCGGGCTCAGCTCCTGGTCGGCTCCGCCTCCGAGCAACGTCCCGGCCGGGACGATGTCGGTCCCGAGCCCCACCTCGCGGGCGATCTCCGCGGCGATGGCGGTGTTGTCGCCGGTCAGCATCTTGACCCGGACCCCCTGGGCCGTGGCCTCTGCGATCGTCTCCGCCGAGTCCGGGCGGGGCGGGTCCGACAGGGGGAGCAGGCCGAGCAGGTGCCACTCCCCCGGAGCGGCATCCTGGTCACCCGGGCCGTCGTCCCCGGGCCTGCTGGACCGGCGGGCCACCCCCAGCGTGCGGTAGCCACCGGCCGCCAATTCGCCCACGGCTGCGTCGGCCCGGGCCCTCGTCGCCTCGTCGAGGCGGCACAGGTCGAGGATCACCTGGGGCGCACCCTTGGTGACGGTGAAGGCCTGGCCATCGTGACTGATCTCCGCTGAGGTGCGCTTGCTCACCGGGTCGAAGGGCACGAACCGGTCTTGGCGGAACGTCGTCAGAACGGCGGGGTCCGCCACGCCGGCGACCACCGCCCGGTCGATGGCGTCCCCCGTCTCGGCCTGCGATGCCAACGCGCCGGCGAGGATCACCTCTGCGGGATCCGCCGCCTCGATCACCACGGGCTCCCCCAGTCGCAGCCGGTTCTCGGTGAGCGTCCCCGTCTTGTCCGAGCACAGCACGTCGATGCCGGCGATCTCCTCGATGGACTCGAGCCTGGTCACGATGGCCTGCATCTTCGACAGCGCCACCGCCCCGACCGCCATCGTCACCGACAGCACGGCGGGCATGGCCACCGGGATGGCTGCGACGGTCAGGATCAGGGCGAACTGGACGAGGGTCAGGACCTTGGCACCCCGGAACAGCTCGACGAGGACGAGCACGAGCACGAGGGCGATGCTGAGGAAGATGAGGTAGTCGCCGATGGTGAGCACGGCCTTCTGGAAGTGCGACACGGGTTGGGCGCTCGCCACCAGGCGAGCCGTCTTGCCGAAGTAGGTCCGCTCCCCGGTGTCGGTGACCAGTGCGGTCATGTCCCCCTGGACGGCGACGGAGCCCGAGTAGCCGACGTCCCCGTGCTGCTTGTCCACGGGGAGTGACTCCCCGGTGAGGGCGGACTGGTCGACGCGCAGGTAGTCGCCCTCGAACAAGACGAGGTCGGCGGGCAGGATGTCCCCCAACCTCACCCGGACCAGGTCGCCCGGCACCAGCCCGGTCGCGTCGACCTCGCGCCATTCGCCATCCCGCCGGACGGTGGCACGCAGGGCGAGCTGGCGTTTGAGGGCAGCCACCGCGTCGGCGGCCGTGTGCTCCTGCCAGAACCCGACGCCGGCGTTGAACAGGAGAAGGACGGACACGATGATCACGTCGTCCCAGTGGCGCAGGATCGCGGACAGGACGTCGGCGACCTCGATCATCCAGGGGATGGGACCCCAGAAGAAGGCGGCGAGCTCGGCGAGGATGCTGCGGCGGGCTTCGACGACTGCGTTCGGCCCCACCTCCTCCAGCCGGCGGGCAGCCTCGTCCGCCGTGAGGCCCCGCCCGTTTGCATGGAGGCGTTCGAGCAGCGGTCCGACGGCGTCACCCGCCGGAGCGGGCCTGCCTCCGCCCGAGCCCGGTGGCACCGAGTCGCCGGTCACTCCCACGTCCGAAGGGGCACGAGCCCCGCGAGCTCCGTTCCCGTGGATTCCTCTTCAGCCGTCATCGAGCACGCCCTCACGAGGACCGCCCTCATGGCGCCAGCCGTCCTGTCCGGGCACCGATGGGCCGACCGCGCCCCAGCACGCGCCGGGGTGCGCGCCGGAAGATCCCATCCGTGCCCATTCGGCGGTCCTCCCCTCCGATCCTGACGAGGGGGCGCTCCGCCAGGTAGGGCCGTTCGTCCACGCCATGCCAGGGTGGGAACCGGGGGGCCGATCGATCTGGCACACTCCCGAACGCCCGGTCCGCACGATTCGGCCCTGGAGGCCCTCTACCAGCCGGGGTGCAGTCAACCCTTGCTAGCGAATGAGGCGCCGGGTCTCGGCTCAGGGCTCCTGATCGCCTCCGGCCGTCACGGAAGCCGAGCCCGTGTCGACCCTCTGGCGCCGGCGGGCGGCGCGAAACATGCCGAATACGACCAGGGCGGCACCGTCGATCGCCCAGCTGGCGCCGCTGTGCCCGGCGGCGTCGACGGCGACGCTCGCCACCGCCAGGGCGCCGATCACGATCCACTGCACCCGCGCCACTACACCCATGCGCCGGCCTGCCGTGGACGGACCCCGACGCTCAAGCTGGCCAGGAGCGGTGCCACCCGCCGCGTCGAGCACGGTGCGGACCGAGGGGTTGACGAAGCCCACACCGCCGATGACGACCGTCGGCACCGTCTCGTTCCCCCCGGCGATGGAACGCACGGTGGCCGCCGCTACCGGATCGGTCCAGATGTTCCGCTCCGTGGTGGCCAGGCCGGCACGGCGGAGGCCACGCCGCAGCGCGCTGCAGTACGGACAGCCGGGGCGCCAGTAGACGGTGACGAGGTCTGGGTCCACGGAGTCCATCGACAAGGAAACCCGCGCTCCGGCGGCGGCATTCCTGGCAGCTGCAGACACGCCCCTCCCGAAGGCAGGCACGCCAACGCCGAGAGCGACTGCCGCGCCGCCACGTCGACGGGCCGCCGCAGCGTGGTAGTCCTGGAGGTATGCCCGCGGAGGACGTGACAGGGGCAGCGCCGAACCGCCTGGGCCCGATGCGATTCGTCGTGGCGTTCGGCGTGGTGAGTATGGCCGCCGACTTCGTCTACGAGGGGGCTCGGAGCATCGTCGGCCCCTACCTGGCCACCTTCGGCGCCAGCGCGGCCGTGGTCGGTGTGGTGACCGGGGCCGGGGAGGCGGTCGCGTTGGTCTTCCGCCTGTTCACCGGCCCCCTGTCAGACCGCACCCGGCGGTACTGGCCCCTCTCGATCGCCGGGTACGTCATCACCGTGGTGGCCGTCCCGCTGCTGGGCGCGGTGACGGCCTTCTGGCAGGCGGTGACGGCGGTGATCGCCGAGCGGTTCGGCAAGGCGGTGCGCACCCCCGCCCGCGACACCATGCTCGGGTTCGCCAGTACCGGGATCGGCAGTGGTAGGACCTTCGCCGTCCACGAGGCCCTCGACCAGTCCGGAGCGCTGGTCGGCCCCCTGGTCGTCGCCGGCATGGTCGCCCTGTCCGGTTACCGCCTGGGGTTCGCCGTTCTCGCCGTCCCCGGGGCGGTCGCCGTGGTGCTGCTCGTCTGGCTGCGCCGGGCCGTGCCGGCCCCGGCCGCCTACGCTCCACGGGCCGAACCCGCGACCACGGGAACCGCCCCGCCGGGCGGGAACGAGCCGTGGTGGCGGTTCTCCCGGCTGTTCTGGGCCTACAGCGGGTTCACCGCGCTCACGATGGTCGGGTTCGCCACGTTCGGCGTCCTCTCCTACCACCTCGAGGTGGACGCCGTCGTGCCCGCCTGGGAGATCCCACTCATCTACGCGGCCGCCATGGGCTTCGACGCGCTGGCCGCCCTCGGTTCGGGCTGGCTCTACGACCGGGTGGGGCTGCGCGGCCTCGTCGTGCTGCCGGTACTGGCCGCCGCCGTACCGTTCCTGTCCTTCAGCGACCGGCCGGGGCTCGTGTGGGCCGGGGCGCTGGTGTGGGGGGCGGCCATGGGGATCCACGAGTCGACCATGCGTGCCGCGGTGACCGACCTGGTGCCCGCCCACAAGCGCGGCACCGGCTACGGCACCTTCACCGCTGTCTACGGGTTGGCCTGGCTGGCAGGCGGCGCCTCCATCGGCGCCCTCTACGACACGTCGCGCACCGCCCTGCACGTGTTCGTCGTCATCACCCAGGCGGCCGCCCTCCTGGCCATCCTCCCGATCGCGCTCGCCCGGCGGGACGAGCGGCCGTGAGCGCCGTTTCTTCCGAGGCCGGAAGGGGATCGGGGTGTGGGGGCACCGCTGGCGACAGCACCGCCGCACCCCGGGGATGGAGGCACACCTACCTGATAAATTCTACTTGACAGCAGAACTATCGGGGCGTCGCTCCGTTCGTGCGCCGATCGAACCGGCCTCCCGGCGTGCCAGGCGCCCGGAGTTTCGAGATCGCTGTCGAGGGAGGGCACATCGTGGCGACGGTGGAGATCGTGCGGGTCTACGAGGATCCCGGCCGCTCCGGCACCGAGCACCGGGTGCTCGTCGACCGCCTGTGGCCACGGGGTGTGAGACGGGAGGCGGTCGATCTCGACGAGTGGTCGAAGGACATCGCGCCCAGTGCGGAGCTCCGCCGGTGGTACGGACACGATCCGGCGCGTTTCGCCGAATTCTCGCGGCGCTACCGGGCCGAGCTGGCCGGGGAACCGGGCGCCTCCACCTTGCGGGCACTCCGGCGTCTCGCCGGCCACACGACGGTGGTCCTGCTCACGGCGACCCGCGACGTCGAGCACTCCGGCGCGGCAGTCCTCCGCAGTGAGCTCCTCGGTCACCGGTCCGCACATGGGATCTAGGCGGTTCGGGATCCAGGTTCCTGCCCCGTTCCGCCTCGACCTCACCGTGTGGGCGCTGCGCCGCACGACCCACAACGAGATGGACGGCTGGGATGGCGGGACGTGGCGGCGCACCCTCCTCGTCGAGGGCTGCGTCGTGGGGATCCGGGTGACACAGTCCGGCACGACCACCGATCCTCGGGTCACCGTCAGGGTTGACGGGGAGGACGGTTCCCTCGGAAGCGACACCGTCGGGTCCGTCCACCGCACGGTGTCACGCATGCTCGGGCTCGAGCTCGACCTCCGGGACTTCTACCTGCTGGCCGATCGCGACCCCCCGCTCCGCGCCCTGGCCTCGCGATTCTCCGGCATGCGACCACCTCGCTTCGCCAGTGTGCTCGAAGCCGTGGTCAACGCGGTGGCCTGTCAGCAGCTCTCGCTCGACGTCGGGATCCACCTCCTCAACCGCCTCGCCCGCCGCCTGGGACCATCAGGTGGAGGCATTCACGGATGCCCGTCGCTTCCCTCGGCCGGTCAGCTGGCACGGGCCGAGCACGACGAGGTGAGAGCACTCGGCTTCAGCACCGCCAGGGCGAGGACGCTGATCACGCTCGGCCAGCGGGTCGCCACCGGTGAGCTCGACCTCGAGCGCCTCCGGGACTCGGAGGACGTGACCGCTCGAGACGCACTGGTGGCACTGCCGGGGATCGGGAGATGGAGCGCCGAGTACACGCTGCTCCGCGGTCTCGGGCGGCTAGAGGTCCTCCCCGGTGACGACATCGGTGCGCAGAACGGCCTCCGCCGGCACTTCGGCCTGGGTGCGGGGGGCGGTTACACGGACGTCGCCCGGCTGGCGCGGCGATGGTGGCCGTATGCCGGTCTCGTCTACCTCCACCTCCTCCTGGACCGCCTGGAAGCCGGAGGTCACCTCGGCCCCACCTCCGGGAGCCACGACGACACGACCGAGCGGGCGAGGCCCCCGGCGCCACGCCGCACGATCCGCCGGTCGTGAGTCGATGTCCAGTGTTTTTCTAGTGTTATTTAGATATACTAGAACGTAGTGACGCAGTCGGAGAGGAGGCGACATGGCACGGATCTCCCGAACTGCCTCCACAGCCTCCGGTAGCGACCGGATCTCCCCGTCCTCGGCGTCCCGGCGCAACAGCGGCCAGGAGGTGGAACGGATGGACGGACCTCCGACCTCGGTCGGATTGCGCCAACCGCCAGAGAACCGCCCGCACCTCAAGTCCGCGTGGGAGCCAGCAGTGTGCACCTGTGGCGAGCCGCACCACACCTTCGGCGGTCGGCCCGGGGGGATCGCCGTCGGACCGGACGGCGCGGTGTTCGTGTCGTCGCCGTCCTCCGGGCGCATCTGGCGCATCGACGCGCGGGACGTGAGCGGCGGTGTGGTCCTTCCGGGTGTGGCGCCGGTGGATGAACACGGGATGACGCCTCGATCGCCGGCAGGACTGGCGGTGGACGAGAGGGGAACGCTCGCCGTGGCTGACAGCACCGGACATCGCGTGTGGGCCATTGCGCCCACCGGCGCGTGCACCATCGTCGCCGGAAGCACCTATGGCCACCGCGACGGCCCGGCCGGCGAGGCGCAGTTCCGGTATCCCTCCGACGTGGCGATAGGCCCCGACGGGACCTGGTACGTGGCCGACACCGGGAACCACTGCATCCGGGCGATCTCACCCGGCGGGATCGTAACCACCCTTGCCGGATCGATCTACGGGCATGCTGACGGGAGCGGGCCCGATGCCCGCTTCCGCGAACCTTCGTCCCTCGACGTCGGCGACGACGGGTCCTGCTATGTCGCCGACACCGGGAACAACTCCGTCCGCCGCGTGACCCCCGACGGTGTGGCCACGACGCTCGCCGGGATGGCGCCGGGTGGCGATGCCGACGGCACCGGAGCAGAGGTCGGACTGCGCTGGCCGACGGGCATCGCCGCCAGCCACGACGGTGGCGTGTGGGTGGCCGACCACGGCAATGGCACCCTGCGCCGGATCGACTCGCACGGCAGGAGCACCACCGTGTTGCGATGTGCGGGCCGGCACTGGCCCGTTGCCGTCGCCGTCGCTGCGGGTGGCGCAGTGACGGCTGCCGACGTCCTCGACGAGGAGCTGCGGCCGGGCACCTGCCTCGTCGCGCTGCGAGCGGGGCGATGACCGGCGGGCGATCCCGGGGCGGGCCCACCGCCGGACGCCACGAGCGTCCCCCCAACCGCCTCCCTCGGCTCCAGGAGGTGCCACCATGAGAACGCTCATCGCCCTCGAGAACGGCAACTGCACGCACTGCCACAACGCCTTGCTGGCCAGGCTGCGCTCCATTGCCGCTGTCCGGAACGTGCAGTCCGATTTTGCCTCGGGCTGCCTCGTCGTCGATCACGACACCGACCCGGATGCCCTCATTTCGATGGTCACCGCCTCCGGCCGGGGCATCTACATCGCCGCCAACGGTGAGCCGGAGATGGTCGCCGTCGATGGTCACCACGCCGACGGGTGCCCGGTGGCGAATGGTCGCTCCCACGGGCACGTGACGTAGGCCCGAAAGCGGGCGTGACGGCCACGTGGCGGATCAGGGTGCCGTCATCGCGGCGCGAGTCCGACCCGCAGCGCACCGGCCGCTTCGACCAGCGCGTCCCTCGCCGCCGCGCTCACTCCGGTCGCATTGACGATGCCGTGGATGCACCCGTCGAGTCGGCGGTGCGCCGTCGGCACGTGGGCGTCGGCGAGCCGGCGCGCGTATGCCTCACCTTCGTCGCGCAACGGGTCGAAGCCGGCCGTGACGATGTACGCGGGTGGAAGGCCGGACAGGTCCTCGGCCAGCAGGGGGGAGACACGTGGGTCGGCTGCCTGTGCCGGATCACCGAGGTAACGGGCCTTGTACCAGTCCATCTGGGCGTCGGTGAGGAAGAACCCGTCGGCGAACAGCTCGTAGGACCGATGCTTCTTCGACAGGTCGGTCACCGGCATGAACAACAATTGGAACGCCGGCGGCGATCCCACGTTCGGGTCGACGGTGGCGAGCCGTGCCAGGACGGCCGCGATGTTGCCGCCGGCGCTCTCGCCGCCAACCGCGATCCGCGACGGGTCAATACGGAGATCGGCGGCATCGGCGACGACGTGACGGAACGCCGCCAGGGCGTCGTCGATGGCGGCAGGGTATGGATGCTCGGGCGCCAGGCGGTAGTCGACGGACAGGACGGCGATTCCGGCGTGGTTGGCCAGGACGCGGCAAGCCGAGTCGGCAGCATCCAACCCACCCAGCACCCATCCACCGCCGTGGAAGTAGACGAGGATGGCAGCGTTGTCCGGCAGTCCCGACGGCCGGTACACGCGGCCGGGGATCATCGTTCCATCGGCCCCGGGGATCGTGATCTCCGCCACCGAATCGACCGGTGGCTCGTCACCGAACACCCATGCCTCGGCGCTGATCTGCGCGCGGCCTTCGGCAAGAGGCAACTGCTCGAACGTCTTGCCCGCCGCCACCTTCATCAACCTGAGTGCCACCTGCACCTCAGGCCGAAGCTGCTGGCCGTCGATGCGGACCGGCGCGCCGGCGAGACGGCGTTGGACCCGTTCAGGTAACGCTCCGAGCAGCCGCAACACCTGCCGTTCCGCACGCAGGACCATCGGCTTCCGGTCGTCGTTCACGGCGGTTCCTCCACCTCCCCCCGAGGGAGCATCGACATGCGATGCGACCCGGTGGTCGTCGACCGAGGGTAGGCAGAGAAGCCGGCGCTCGTCCATCGCGGGCTTCGCGCCTCCCGGTCCGGCGTCACTCGTCGGCGGCCGGCAGCCGCGACCAGGCATCCGACGGTGCTACTGCCCTGCATCCATCCCGGCGTCGGCATTGCCCCGCCCATGCCGGTCGATCCATCGTTGCAGGATGTGAAGCACCGCCACCCGTACGTCGCCCGGGCATCTGCGACCACCCGCGCGGTAGCCGAACCGACCGTCCGCCATGCCACCCGCAACAACCCCGAGACGGCCAACTGCGATGCGTGGGTCACCGACCAGGCGACCTGGCCGCCGAAGTCCCGGCATGCCCGCGCCGCAGCGGGCCCAGGGCACCTGGTCGACCGTTGGGCCGCGTTCGGGACACGCGACCCCGGGAACGTCGGACTGCAGGTGACAGAGTCGCACACCGAGGTCCAGTGCCCGCCGATTCCGTCGGCCTTGCCCCTGGTCGCTGCCGGGATCACGGCACCCGAAGATCCCGCATCGGCGATTGATTGACGACCTCGGAGAGGCGCGGATGACCACGGATTCCGCCTCTTCGCCGACGTCGATCGACTCGATCACCCTCACCCGGTGGGCACCGAGCTGACCGCGCCATACGTGGATGGGAGAACGCCATCCTCCTTGCCTCGGCTTCAAGCCGTCGAGCACTCCGAAAGCGTAGGCGGAGAATGGCGCTTCTCGCGTCAAGCCCTGGTCGGGGCGCCCACAGATCGATTGGACAATCTGGCTGTCGCGACCGCTCGATTACACGCTGCAGAGATGCCCTCATCTGAGGGATATTACAAGCGTGCTCTGGCCGGATAGCCTCTACCGCATCGATCGATCAGTAAGAATACGACCCGTCCGTGCGATATGGTCTACAATTACCGATGAATTCTCCCATTTGTGGATCCTCTGTGCGCCCAGAGAACTGCCATGATGACAACCAAGCCGACGGAGACCGTTGTTCCTGAATATACCCACAAAGCAGTTCTCGATTGGAACGCTCCTGAGGCCATAAAGGCGAAGGATAATAACTCAACGAATAGTGTGAACAATAGACCGATGCGGATTTGTACCTCTCTTCGAAGCAATCCTTCCCGTAGTGAAGGATGTGTTGATGTTAGCTTCGGCATCTTGAATTCCCGCCTCCGATCGCTTTATCTATACTTTACTCAATGAGGGCTAGCATAACAGTAGCACTTCTTGTTGCTGTCCGAGATCAGCCGTAGGTGATGGCCCCTAATTCGAGCAGTCGTCCCATCGAACCCCCGATCGGAGCAATAGGCGCAGCCTGTACTTCTGGGAATTCCGCACCCTGGGCGATGCGTCGAATCTTTTCGGTGACGAGGTTCTGGGGTACTTGGATAGCGGGGTCCACCCACTCAAGCGCAAGTACGTCAAGCGCACACATCATCGGGACTGACCCCAGCCAACCGGGCCGGCCATCATCAGGAACCTGCGGACCCAACTGAACGGTATTGCGTTCAGTCCCGTTTAGCCCCGCCGAAGCGTGTGGTCCTGGCGTCCACGCGAGGTGGAGACGAGCGCTCGGCCCGGTGGGCCCTCGGTCAGTTGTCCCCGATGCTGGCAGCGAGGCACCGCACGGCCCCCTCGAGGTCTGGGAGATCGCGGTCGACCGTGGCGCGCACGATGGCGTGCGACGTGTCGAAGTAGCGATGCGCGAGTCGGTCCCGCATGGCGGAGATCTGCGACCGGGGCAGCGTCAGTTCCTGTGCGAGCACGTCGGCGGGCAGCGACTTCACCGCCGACACCGCCTCCCCGATCTCGATCAACCGCACTCGGACGGCATCGAACACCAGGCCGTCTTCGAGGTCCCCCCGCTCCAGGTGGTGACGGATCGACTCGATGGCGACGAGGATGTCCTCCAGCCGCTGGCGCTGGCGGCGAGTCACAACGCCTGCGCCTCGGCCAAGACCTCATCGGCCACCCCTGCCTTCAGGTCCGTTGCGGGCACCAGGTCCACCGGCGCACCGAGCAACGCCTGGAGCTCGGCCTGGCACCGGCCAAGTTCGAACAGGCCGACCCCGGGGGCGACGTCGACGAGCAGGTCCACATCGCTCTCCGCCCGCTCGTCGCCGCGAGCGACGCTGCCGAAGACCCGGACGTTCGTCAATCCGTGCGCCTCAGCGATACGAAGCACCTGACGCCGGTTCTTCCTCAGACGTGCGGCGTTCCGGTTACCCGATCGTGGCGAATGCACCGCCAGCTCCAGCTCCAACCCCGTTGCACCGACAAGTCGCTGCAACGTCGGAAGTGAGGGCTGGCGAGCACCGGACTCATAGGCGCTCACCACGCTCTGGGTCACACCGGCTCGGCGAGCCAGCTCGACCTGCGTCATCCCTACCCGTAGGCGGGCATGGCGCAGGATCGACCCAGCGGTCTCCACACATTCGATGATAGCGGATCGTCGATGATCCCGTCGCCTGCACCGACCAGCGCCACCACCATGAGGCCCCACATCGCACACGGCTGGCTCACCCCGATCGAGTTCATCGAGGTCTGGCTCCACCAACAGCAAGGAGTGCTCGCACAGTGGGTGGATCAGCTATGGGGTACCGACCAACTTCTCTACGCCGACAAGCCGAAATGGGCGCTGCTCGGCCGATCTCACCCCGCTGAGATCCGAAGAACCGGGAAAGGGGGCCTCCGCGGCGCGCCGGGTACGACGCACCCGGTTCCGCCTCGGCGGCGGCGATCGTCACCGTCCGGGCGCGGACCATCGGCGGAGCCCGGCCGGTACCCTCGGATCATGCAGGTGCGGATGCGAACGTGGCCCGCCCGGCGCTCGCCGGGGATCGTCGGGGGCGTGCTATTCCTCGCCGGTGTGCTGGCCACCCTGGCGGTGATGGCACTCCTCGCCATTCTGGGCCTCGCGCTCCTGGCGTTGGCCGCGGTCGCGCTCGGCGCCCAATACCTCCTCGCCGCGCTGTCCCCCGCCTACCGGCGGCGCCGCAGCGAGCGCACCGTCAGCATGCCCACGGTCCTCCGCTCGATGGTGCGGTTCGCACCCGGACGTGACCAGGTGATCGAGGCGACAGCAACCGAGCTACCTGGCGAGCGGCACCGGGGCTGACGCCCGCCCGCGTCTCATCGGGCCAGTTCGGGTCCCGCCGCCCTCGGTCGGCCCCAGTCCGGTTCGGTACGGGTCAGCCGACCGGGCGGTCGAAGCCGACCAGGCCGTCGTCGAGTGCCACCCCCAGGGTATTGAGTGTCATCGCGACCATGTGGTAGTGCCCGACGAGCATGGGGAGCTCGATCAGCTGCTGTTCGTCGTAGGCGGCTGCCAGCGCGTGCCAGGTCCCATCCGAGATGCACCAGTCGGAGTGCAATTCGTCGGCCGCGACGAGCAACAGGCGGTCCCGCCCCTCCCAGCCGGCTTCCGGGCCCGGCGGCACGCGCTCGATCTCCGCGTCCGACATGCCGGCAGCCCGTGCCAGCACGACATGCTGGGCCCACTCGTACTCGGCCTGGCAATTCCAGGCCGTGCGCAGGATGAGCAGCTCGCGGTCGCGGGGCGGGAGCTTGCCGTTGAGCAGCTTTCCCCCGAACGGCAGCCAGCGCCGGGTCAGGCCCTCGGCACGCACCAAGGTGGTGAAGATGTTGGCCTCGCTCCCGGCCACGGTCACGCCCTCGAGTAGGGCGCTGGCAGACGGCGTCCGATCGGCGACAGGCAACGGCGTGATGCGGGGTGCGGTCGGTCGCTGGGCCATGGGTCCTCCTGGCGGGTCATGCCGGTCCCTGGGACCGGCGTCAACCCCGACGCTACCGATCCAGTGGGGGACGCAGCAGACCGCAGCGAAGTCGCCCGTGCGCAGCGGCCCCCCATCGTCCAGCCCCTCCGTCGAGAGGCTCACGTGGTCCCAATCCCAGTGCGATGGCCCGTGGCAGTCCCAGCGGGGCAGTCGAGAACCAGGACACGTCCAGCGGCGCCATCAGCCGATCAATCCCCTGACCAGGAACTTTGCGAGTGGAGGTGACATCACTTACTCGGCTGGCTTCGCTCCTCTGGTGTGGCGAATGTGCTGGTCACGGGCCCTGCATACGGCACTGCCCTACCGCAGCGCCTACCCAGGTTTAGAGCATGTGGCGATAATCGCCATGACGCTCGATCGCCTCGTTCTCGCGCAAGCGCCCGGGCAGGGTCACGCTCGCTCCGTTGAAGAGGTTGGACCCTCAAGCTTCCAGGGCGGCCCCCCGAGGTTGTGCACGTCGTCGTTCTGCAACAGGTGGTACATCTCTCGGGCCTCATGCTCGGGCACCACAGCCTTGCTCACCAGCTGATGCAGCAGATCGCACGTCCGCCATCCCGGAGCACCTGACAGAGCCTGCCAAAGGGCGAGGGCATCCTCGTCGTCGCTGGCAAAGGCGCGGGACCTGGTCAGAGCAATGGCGATGGACGCGGATTCGCCGGCATCGAGTCGTCGAGCCTTTGCGCCGAGCGCGTGACGCCATGCGCGATCCTCTGGTCGCCGGGACTGCAGGCGGACGGCCAACTCCATCTCGTCGTCGCTGAGCGTGAGAACGGTGAGCTCGCCCGAGTCGAGCGTCAGCAGCTCATCGAGGCCCCGGACAGCCGACAGCGCCCGGCTGGCTCGGCCTGAACCCAGCCCGGCGTCGTCGGCTTCGCGCTGGAGCGCCCTGCGGATCCGGCGCAGTTCGCTCGGATCATCCGCGTCGGCACCGTGGACCCCGTCGGCGACCAGGATCGTCCCACCGGACAGCTGGAGCAGGTGTCGGGTCCAGCCGACGACGGCGAAGCTGCGAGCGACCGAGGCGTCGACCAGCACAACCGCACTCGCTCACCGTTCGCGGTTGCCGAATGCCGCGTCCTCGAGGTCCTGCTGGACTCGTCGCTCGTCGTCGGCCGGGCCGGGACGGGCGCGGAGCTGACGGACCTCTTCGGTGCTCGTGCCGAGGATCTCAGCGGCGTCTCCCGGGGTGATCACGGCGCGTTCGAGGGCGGCACGCACGAGCAGCAAGACTCGGGTTGGCTGCGCCGCCAGGGGATTGAGCTCGTAGCTGCCCAGGTCCGCCGGGTGCACCCGGTAGCCGAGCGCCAACGCCAGCCGGCTCGGGGACGCCTCGGCCAAGGCGGCGTAGTCCGAACGCGAGATGAGTCGCTCTTGCAGCAGGCGCACCCGCAGGGTGGCGAAGCTCACGCCGAAGTGCCGCTGGAGGTGCACGACCAGGGTGGGCTCGGTCAGCTCGTCGAACGTCGCCAGCTCGCTGACCGCCCGGCGCAGCTCATCGCCTGGCACGAGGAACTCGCCGGCGAAGGCGTCGGCGAACCGCTCGCGGCCGTGGTCCTCGCCCGGCATCGAAACCACGACGTCGGCGTGCTGGGAGTGGAAGTACGCGTGAGCGAGCTCATGGGCCAAGGTGAAGACCTGACGGCCGAGGGTCATCTCGGAGTTGACGACGATGCAGAACCCCACCTCTGGGTGGTTGTAGAAGAACCCCGAGGGTGCCGCTCGAAGATCAACCCCGAGCGGGAGCCGCCAGATGAGGACGCGCTCGTCCAGCACTTGGAAGGGGTCGCCGAGGGCACCTCCGCCGAGGTTGAGCTGGCAACGCAGCTGGCGGGCCGCCCAGGCGCCTTCCTTCGCGCTCACACTGCGCGCCGCAGGAAACGGGCTACGCCCAGGGCCCGGGAGCTTCACCCCCATCTCGCCGGCCAGCTCGACGTACTCGGAAACCCGCTGCTCGAACAGCCGCAGCCCACCCCTTGCGCTGTCTCCGAGGTCCCTCGGCGCGGCACGAAAGAGCATCCCGCTCACGTCCAGCCGTGACCCGACCAGCTCCTCGCCCGCCAGGAGGGACTCGAGGGAGGTCCCGTACAGGCGAGCCAGCGCCGCCGCCACGGTGAGCGGCACCTGGCGACGCCCCGCCTCGTAGTAGTTGAGCAGCACACGGTTGACTCCAACCGCCTCAGCCGCAGCCTCCTGCGACAGCCCTGCTCGCTCCCTGACCGTACGCAGCACCCCACCGATCGAGCCCAGCGCGACACCTCCTTCGTCTGTTACAATGTTCTAGGTACCGGGGTTCAGTGTAACATTCTGGCGCAGACAACGGGTAGCTCGGTCGGAGAAGAGCAGGAGGTTCCAAGTGAACCGCCTGTAAGTCTCGTGCTGGCTGGCCTGGGGCTGGCCGCAGCATGGTTGGCGTCGTCTGCTGCGTGGTGCGTGACTCGTGAATCGCCTGGCCCCGAAGGGGTGCCTTTCCCGGGATTTGTCCGCATCGCGTGGTTGACGACGCCGACCCGGTCGCTCACCCCGATGGCTTGATAAGAAGCTTGCCCGACCCGTGGCTGCGGGTCGATCGTCTCGCTGTCGTTCCGCGATCTGCGCCGCTTGCGCTTGGCCATCGTGCTCCCCCGCCACGGAGCTGACCGGCCCCGTTCGGGGGAACGTTAGTCCCGTCGGGCTGCAACGGGACTAATCAACCAGCCGGCACATCAGCCGGTATGGCCGCTGACCAGGAACTTTGCGAGTGGAGGTGAGCGGACTCGAACCGCCGACTTCTACGTTGCGAACGTAGGACGGGCACCCCCGGTGAGCTGGTCGAACATACAAACGACCAGATCAGCGGATTCGTCGAGGTGCACCGAAGGGCACGGACGGGCACCCTCGGGCACACATTTAGTCCCGTTTAGTCCCGCCGGCCGTGGTCGTCCTCACTACTGCCCCGCCACCGAATCGGACAGGCGCTCCACCGCAGCTTGCAGGTCCGGAAGGTCGCGATCGACGGTAGCGCTCACGATCGCATGCGATGTGTCGAAGTAGCGGTGGGCCAGCCGGTCCCGCATCGCCGCGATTTGGGACCACGGCAAGCCCGGATCCTTCGCGAGCAGTTCACGCGGCAGTGCCTTGACCGCCTCGCCGATCTCGATGAGCCTGATCCGAACTGCATCGAGGACCAGTCCGTCGTCCAGTGTCCCGCGTTGCAGGTGCTGCTGGATGGCTTCGATGGCAGCGAGGATGTCCTCCAGTCGCTGCCGCTCCCGTCGAGTCACAGGGCACGCGCCTCGGCCAGGACCTCTCCGGCGACTCCGGGCTTCAGATCCGCGGCAGGCACCAGGTCCACCCGGGCGCCGAGGAGGGCTTCGAGTTCGCTCTGGCAGCGACCCAGCTCGATCAGGCCGACGCCCGGAGCCACGTCGACAAGCAGGTCGACATCGCTGTCGGCCATCTCTTCGCCGCGAGCGACACTCCCGAACACCCGGACGTTGCCCAGTCCGTGTGCAGCGGCGATCTGGCGGATCTGCCGGCGATGACGCCTGACCGCTGCGGCAAGCGGCATTCCGCTCGGGCGTCGACGGAGGTGGATGTCCAGCTCGAACCCCGTGGCAGCGACCAGGCGCTCCAGCGTCGGCACCGACGGCTGGCGAGCACCAGACTCGTACGCGCTCACCACGCTCTGGGTGACCCCGGCCCGACGAGCCAACTCCACCTGCGACAACCCCGCTTGACGACGAGCGCCACGGAGGATGGATCCGGCGGACTCCATGTACGCCACCATAGCGCATTGTCAATATTTAACGGGACGCCCCTTCGCGCCTGAACTGAAGTGAGCACCGGTGACGGGGTCCACGAAGACATCGACCGGAACCCGATGTCCACCTCCGATGGATCGGGGCCCGACTCTCAACTACGTGGATCAGTTTCCGGGCGGCCACCTCAGGTGGACCACTCATCGGGGCCCGCTCACCAGGCGCACGCGCGCTCGCCGACCACCTCGATAACGCTCCGGGCGTGCCGGCCGACCTGGACCGTCACCCGTCGGGCAGCGCTAGGGGAAGAAGCTGGCGTGCAGCGGCGATCCAGTCAACCTGCTCGGTCCCCCCATCGAGCACTCGCCATCCGGGCAGTGCATCCGGCGCTTGTGTCAGGCCAGGTGCGTACCATGTCCATAGCCGGGAGCTCGACGAGGATGACCACGACCCGGTCCTTCACTCGGGCGAGCAGGCCGAAGACAGAGCATCGAACGGGGTTCGGACCGACTCCGCGGGCACCGTCGCAACCTCGCCAAGCTCCAGCCCGAGGAACGTGACGTCCTCCAATCCCATCATCCAGTCCAGCGCGCGTAGCATCGGTGATCATGGCGTCCTTCGTCTGACGTCGTAGAACAATCTCAGACCGTTGTACGCCCGCTGATTCTTCGTGGACCCCGTCATCGACAATCCCCACCCCTCATCCGCGGAGAGCCGTCACACTCGCGGGAGTACATGGACAATTGCCCATAGAGCCGACAATGAAAGGGCCGCGCCCCGCACTTCGGCCATGCAAGTACAGCGTCAGATCACTGACACACTCCGACTAACGCCTGATAAAGGGCGTCGCGTCGCCAGAGCGGTGGATTCAAATACAGCGTTTCACTATTTCGAGTCCTTACCTGGATAACCGGAGCAAATACAATCCATATTATCATTCGTATTCGGACCGTGGCCTTCTCTACTTCTACAATGTGGCTAATTCTAATCGACCAGCCGGCCCTTCGGAACACCTTGCGAAATAGCCAGCTTGGCCTGAATTCGAGAACATCGTGATGTACCCGTATGGACCCGCTTTCCGCCCTCGTGACTGCATATTTTCCCTTCCATGCTCCGCATCGCGTTTCAAATTCAGAAGGCTTCGTTTCAGGCTTCGATATATTCATCTTGATTTTCCTACTCAGTCACCCGTCGAATCGCAGGCTGGCCCTCCCCCCGCCGACCGGACACGTTGCTATGCGGTCTGCAGTTCCTGGCGATGGTAGTGGAGCTCCCACTCGACCGGCGGAACGTAGCCGATGGTCGAGTGCAGCCTGACGGTGTTGTAGCGGTTGATCCACGCGGTGATGGCCGCGATGGCGTCGGATCTCGTCGCGAACCGGTAGCGATGGACGAGCTCTCGCTTGAGCGACGAGAAGAACGATTCGGCGGCGCTGTTGTCGAAGCACGTCGCCACCCGGCCTGCGGACTGGGTGACGCCGAGGAGCTCGCAGTGGGCCCAGTAGGAACCCGAGAGGTTTTGAGCGCCCCTGTCCGAGTGGAACGTCGCTCCGGCCCGGCAGCCGCGCAACTCGAGCGCCCGATCGATGGCGTCTTCGACGAGCTTCGAGCGCATGTGGTCGGCCATCGCCCAACCGGCGAGTCGCCGGCTCCCGAGGTCGAGGACGGTCGCCAGGTAGAGCCAGCCTTCTCCCGTGGGGACGTAGGTGATGTCGCCGCAGTAGCGCTTGTTCGGGGCACCAGGCGAGAAGTCCTGGCCGATGAGGTCCGGGAGCGGTGGGGCGAGGTCGTCCCGGATGGTCGTACGCACGCTCCGGCGGGGCGTGACCCCGACGATGCCGTACTCACGCATCAGGCGCTCGACCCGCTTGTGGTTCGCACAGAAGCCGTGCCGGCGCAGCTCCGGGGTCATCCGCGGGGAACCGTAGGTGGCGTCCGACTCCGCGTGGACGTCGACCATCTCGTTCACGAGGAGCGCCTCGTCCCACTCGGCCTCGGTGGGGGCCGTGGAGCGCTCCAGCCAGGCGTAGTACGCCGAGGTCGACACCTCGGCGGCCGCACATGCCGCTCGGACCGGGAACCCGTCGGCCTTCATGGCGGAGACGTGTCGGTAGCGGCTCACCGATCCAAGTCCAACACTTCAGAACGCCACACTTCGTTTGAGCAGGTCACGCTCCATCGTCAGCCGCTTCACCTCCCGCTTCAGCCTGGCGTTCTCCTCGCGCATCTCCGTGGTCGTGCCCTCGCGCTCGCCCCGGTCGATGCGTTCCTGGCGGACCCAGTTGCCGAGCGTCTGCTCGACGACACCGAGCTCCCTCGCGACGTCCGCAACACTCCGGTGCTGGTCAACGACCAGGGTGTTGAGCGCCTCGCAGGATGACCACCGCGTAGAGGGCCTGGTCGATCCTCCGGCGGGGCTCCAAGAGGGACGGGAAGAACGAGCCGGCACGGAGCTTCGGGATGGCGAGCGCCACGTCACCGGCCTTGGTCGACAGCGTCTTCGGACGCGATCCGTTGCGGTGGGTCGCCCGGGTGTCAGAGCGCTCGTAGCGGCCGGCTCCGATCTTCTCGGCGGCCTCGGCCTCGATGAGCTGCTGGAGGGCCCACTGGGCGAGCTCACGGACGAGATCGATGCCGTCTCCGGCGCGGAGCGCATCGAGCAGCTCGGACAGGGCAGAATCGGACAGAGCCATCGGTGTGATCTCCTCGTTGTGCACTTGGACGTACACACCGAGCATCACGCCGGTGGCTCACCTCATGGTGGACCGGCCCCGAAACCCCACCACGTGGGGGGACTCATACGGCGAGGGCAGAGTGGCCCAGCGGACGACCACGACACCACGTCAGGCCGAGATCCTGGCCGCCCTCGAGATCGCCGAGCCAGGCCGCTTCCTCGATTTCGAGCTTCCGACGCCCTCCGCGTAATCCCTGGTCACAGGCTCGCGTAGTAACACGGCACTCGTGAGGTAGGCCGCTGGTTCGGCGTTCCGCTGTAGGTCGGCCAGGCTCAGTCCCGTCGGTTTCCCGATCAGGTGCGTATTCCGGCTCGCCATGGTCGTCGCCTCCCCAGCAGCCCCCTATCGAACCGTGCATGCGGTTCTCCCGCACACGGCTCTCCGACACCGTTCACCGTCAGGCATTCGCATTCCAGTAGCGCACCGTTCCCGTCAGCCGGTAGACCCCGAGCGTCGAGAGCCACCCGTAGGTGTAACGGGTAGTCCAGTTCCGGCCCGAGAGTCCGTGCTTGACGCTCGCCAGCTTGGCCAGGCGTTCGTGGACGTAGCCGTCGACGGCGCTGAATTTCCGCGACGAATTGCCGTAGCGGAAGTACGCCCCCCAGCCCCGCAACACGGGGTTGAGTTCTTCGACAACGACGGCCAGCTCACGCCCGGCATAACCCCGTGGGGTCCGATCCCGGATCTTGGCCCTGATAGAGGCCATGGCCCGGTCCGAGGGCCACTTCTGCAAGTAGTAGCGGCCCTTGAACTTCGCGGACTCCCGCATGTGGAGATGGAAGCCCAGGAAGTCGAACCCCTCCTTTCCCTGGCGGAGGCACACGATCCTGGTCTTGTCGGGATGCAGGCGCAGCCCGAGCGGGGCCAGGGTCGCCGCCGCCAGATCCCGGGCCGCTTCGGCCCGTTCCTCGGTGGGGCACAAGACAACGAAGTCGTCGGCGTAACGCACCAGGATTCCCGCTCTCGATCCCGCCGCCCTCCACGCCCGATCGAGGACGTGGAGGGCGATGTTGGCGAGCAACGGCGAGACGGGTGAGCCCTGCGGGGTTCCCGACTCAGTGTCGGAGATGATCCCGCCCTCGAACACCCCTGCTCGCAGCCAACTGCGTAGCAGCTTCAACATCTGACGGTCGACTACCCGGCGCTCGACCTCGCCCATGAGGGCGTCGTGGTCGATCTCGTCGAAGCACGCCTTGATGTCGGCGTCGAGCACCCACACCGCACCCTTGTTGGCCGCCTGGCGGATGGCTTCAAGGGCCTGGTGGGCGGAACGCTTCGGCCGGAAGCCGAAGCTCTGGGGCGAGAAGTCCGCCTCGAAGATGGGTTCGAGGACGATCTTCGCCGCCGCCATGACCACCCGGTCAGTGACCGTGGGGATGCCGAGCGGCCGGGTTTCCCCCGGCTTGCCCGGCTTCGGGATGCGGACCCGCCGCAATGGCTTCGGGCGATAGAACTTCTCCCGAATCTGGGTGGCGAGGCCGTCGAGGAACTGGCGCACTCCTTGTGCGCCACCGGCTTCGATGTCGGCGATGGACTCGCCGTCGACACCGGGGGCACCCTGGTTGATGGCCACGTCGACCACGGGACTAATCAATCAGCCGGCGCATCAGCCGGCATGGCCGCTGACCAGGAACTTTGCGAGTGGAGGTGAGCGGACTCGAACCGCCGACTTCTACGTTGCGAACGTAGGACGGGCACCCCCGGTGAGCTGGTCGAACATGCAAACGACCAGATCAGCGACTCCGTCGAGGTGCACCGAAGGGCAGCGACGGGCACCGTTGGGCACACATTTAGTCCCGTTTAGTCCCGCCGTAGCGTGTGGTCCTGTCGTCCACGCGAGGTGGAGACGAGCGCTCGGCCCGGTGGAACCTCGGTCAGTCGTCCCCGATGCTGGCAGCGAGGCGCCGCACGGCCCCCTCGAGGTCTGGGAGATCGCGGTCGACCGTGGCGCTGCCGCCGGTTCTTCCTCAGACGTGCGGCGATCTGGTTGCCCGATCGTGGCGGATGCACCGCCAGCTCCAGCTCCAACCCCGTTGCACTAACAACAAGTCGCTGCAACGTCGGAAGTGAAGGCTGGCGAGCACCGGATCCATAGGCGCTCACCACGCTCTGGGGCACACCGGCTCGCTGGGCCAGCTCGGCCTACGTCATCCCTACCCGCAGGCGGGCATCGCGCAGGATCGACCCAACGGTCTTCACACACTCGCCGATAGCGGATCGTCGATGATCCCGACGCCTGAACCGGCCAGCTCCACCACCACGAGGCCCCACAGCGCACACGGCTGGCTCACCCCGGTCGAGTTCGCCTCGGCATGGACCGACCGACATCAACCAGTACTCGCATAGCGACTGGACCAGTCATCGGGGCCCGTGGACGGTCAGCGCCTTCGTGTCCCGGCCGACGGCTGCCCACACCAGCCTGCCGGTGTCGTGGTCGACGACGACGGTCAGGTAGCGATGTCCTCGCTTGTAGCTGATCTCGTCGATGCCGATACGACGCACGTTGTCGAAGGGGTCGTGTGCTGCCCGGCCGTCAGCCACCACCCGGTCGATGATCGCCCCCACGCTCCGCCAGGCGATGCGCATGAGCTCACAGACGGTGGACTTCGACGTGTGGGTCACGAGCCAGGCCACCTGGTCGTCGAAGTCCCTCGTGTGGCCAGCCCCGTGCCGTGCCCAGGGAACCTGGGCAACGGTCGGTCCGTGTGCTGGGCAGGCAACCCGCGGCGCGTCTGCCTGGCAGAAGCACCGCAGCGTGCCGAGGTCGAGCGTGCGCCAGTTCCTCCGTCCTTCTCCCTGGTCGTAGCCGGGAGCACGTCGCCCGCACCGCCCGCACCGGCGCTTGGTTGCCCGTCTCGGACGGACATGGACCACGATCGACTCGCAGTCCTCGTCGACCTCCACCGACTCGATCACCGTCTGCCGGTCGACACATCAGGGTGTACGCCGAACGACACGCGGGCTTGACCGCCGACACCATACGTTGGCACCGAGCACGCCATCCTCCTCGCCTCGTCTTCAGGACCGTCAAGCAGTCCGAAAACTAGGCAAGAGCTGGCGTTGCTCGCGTCTGGCCCTGGCCAGGAGACCCACGGATCAAGCAGGAGAGCCCCTTATGGCTCCTCGGCACCCACTTCAGATTCATGCCGGAACCCTTCCGGCGGAATCGCCACCGCCCAATCGTTCCAGTGCTCGTCGAAATACACCACACCGTCTCCAACCAGGTTGTCCTGAGTTCCATCGGCTCGAGCGTCGTCACTCCAGACGTGAAGCGTGATGCCCTCCTTCAGAGCGATTCCAGAACGTTCCAGATCTCTCCGAGTACCCAGCGGGGTCAGTGAAACACGCAATAGGGGCTCCGGGTCACTCGTGCGGTAGCTCTTGTTCGGATCGACCCAAATTCGGTCGACAGCACGCGTCTTCACCATCTCACGGTCCTGGTAGAAGGTTCGGATTCGGGATTGATCGGCACTCTGAGTGCAGTCAGGTCCCGCCCACGCCGCCCAGGTAGAGCGGGCTCGGGTCCATGAAGTCGAGGGTGTCCTCGGCCACGGCTACGAGCCCTGCGTCAACCTCACCGCTCCAGCCAGAACCTCCAAGCCGGTAGAGCCGATCGCCTGCTTTCTCGATCGTCAGGCCCTCCATGAACGACGGGAGGTTGAGCCGGTGGACGTTCTTGAACAGCACGTCAATCCGTGTCGGTTCACCCTCTGCCTTCGGGCTTCTGAGCAGCAGCTGCGCGTGGCTGGTGGTGAACGCCCACATCTGAAACGACCTGGAACTGCTGAACTTCTCTGCCTCTTGGCGGGGCAACTCGGTCATGGGGCCATGATGCCCGAGAAGCGTCCTACTTGGGCGCCAACCATGCCGCGGCCAGCCCCAGGCCAGCCACCACGAGACTTACAGGCGATTCACACGCCGGTGTCGGCGAGGACGGTCACGGATCTGGGTCAGATGCCTTCGGCAAACTTGCGCTTGGCCAGCTCCGCTCGTGCCTTGTGGATGTCGAACGGTTCAGATCGCCCCGAGTCGCCACAGCCTATGAAGGCCTCCAGGGCGTCGTAGCCAGGACCGGAACCCGGCTTCGGGTAGCGAGCGGCCAGCGCCTCGACAGCAACCTCGTCGAGGCTCATGCGGCGCCGGGAGGCCTCGACCGCGAGGCGCTCGGCGATCTCATCAGGCACATGGACGATCGTCGACACGCTCACAAGGCTACGCCAACAGCCGTCCGGTCCCAGCACTCCGGCCGCTCACTGACTCCGATCATGACCGGGCTCACGGTCCTTCCAAACCAAACGTCACGTTACGAATCGCTCTTTGTCACACACCGTTGGCATCCGAGGCTGGCGAGGCCACGAACTGCGGGTTCAGCCGGTCACGGTGCCGGTGATCAACCGGCCTTCGGAGTCACAGCGGTGGTCGGTCTGGAGGCTCTCGTCGAGCGCCGTCTCAATGGCGGCCCGCAGCCTCCCGGTGCTGAGCGAGAGGCCGAGGACGTCGAAGGAAGCCTCGAAGCGCACCCGAGCCGGTGAGCACTCGTCGCCGGTGACGTGGATGCCAAAGGGAGGGTCGTAGCCGACTCCGGCGAGCCCGGTGATCTCCTCGTCCGAGAGGGCATGGGGGTCATCGGTCAGCTCCCTGTAGGCGACCGAGACGGCGACGAACAGCTCGGCGGCCCACTCACGAGCCTCCCGACCAGGAGCACGAGAGTTGCCAGGGCAGCTGGGCCGGCGATCTCGACGGCGAGGTTCTCGGGCTTCAGACAACCGTCCGGGTAGCAGAGCGGAGGGGTTGCCCCGAAGCTTGTGGGAATTGAGGGCTCTCCTGACCCTGGTGTGGCGACTCGGCGGGCAGGAGAGCCACAATTAGTCCCGTCGGGCTCCAACGGGACTAATCAGCCAGACCGGCACATCAGCCGATCAGGCCCCTGACCAGGAACTTTGCGAGTGGAGGTGAGCGGACTCGAACCGCCGACTTCTACGTTGCGAACGTAGCGCTCTACCAGCTGAGCTACACCCCCGGGGCGTTGAAGAGGATAGCCGACCCCATCCGACCGGCCGAGAGGTTGCGCACCTGCTATCCCACCGGGCGAGCAGTTCCAACGACCGGGCCCGGCCCCCGGGGCTCAGCCGGAGCTCGATCCCTGGGTCGCTGGGGTCGTCCCGGCCGAAGGAGACAGGCCGGCGTTCGACGTCTTCGCTGGGGTGGTGGTGGTCGTAGTGGTCGGGGGCACCGTGGTGGTCGTCGGCGGCACCGTAGAGGTGGTCGTCGTCGTCGGTGGCTCCGTGGTGGTCGTCGGAGGCACCGTGGTGGTCGTCGTCGTTCCACCACTCGACGACGCCACCGGGAACGTGAACGCGGCAGTCACACACTGGACGGGATTAACGGCCAGGACGAGGTCGACGCCCGGCATCGAGGGGAGCTGCCAGACCTCTGGCGGCGTTCCCGACTGGAGGCACGACAGGCCAGAGCTGCCCGTCTGGAACGCCTGGAGGGGCCCGAGGTCGGTCGCTCCGTTGAACGAACGGAGTGAGGGTGCCGACACCTGGGTGAGTGTGTACCACTGACCGTTCCACTCGGCCGTCGACTTCCCGCCGCCAGGCGTCGAACCGCCCGGCTGCGGTGGAGCGACGGGCGAACCGGAGGCCGGTGCTCCCGTGCCGCCGGCCGGCGCGCCCGAAGCAGAGGCGGAGCTCGACGTGGATGTCGGTCCGGTCGAGTAGTCCTTCACCGGGGGGACCTTGCCCACCAGGGCGGCGAGCATGGCCGGATCGTTGCCGTCCATCCCAAGTGCCCAGATCCCCAACCCGGCGATCCGGTAGGTGCTGGCCAGCTCCGCCTTGAGGGCGAGCGAAACGGGGTTGTCGAAGAACGTCTCGTGCCACTGACCGCCGACCTCGTACGACGTCCAGGCCGTCTGTGTGCTCGGGTCCCAGTACGTGGGATGGCCCGCTGCCGCGATCTCGCCGTAGCTGAGCGGTGTCGGCGGTCCAGTCGACTGTGCGGTCCGGGTGCCGTTCGTCGTCGGCCAGTCGTAGCCGTAGTAGGGCACGCCGAGGATGACCTTCGACGCCGGGACCACCGCCGTGTACTGGGCCAGGGCCTCGGTGTCGTTGAATCCGCCGCCGACGAGGGGCGAGGTCGCGCTCGGCACCACGGGGTCGTTCATGTCGTAGGCCATCACGAAGAAGGCGTCCATGGCTGGTGCCAGCGCTGCGATGTCGTAGAACCCGTTCGGGTCGCCGGCCGCGCTGGCATAGGTGGCCATCGTCACCTGCCAGTGCGGGTTGGCTGCATGGAGTGCATGCGAGACCGACGTGAGCAGCGTGGTCAGTCCGGCCCGATCGGCGCTCCCGATGCCCTCGAAGTCGAAGTTGACGCCGTCGAGCTTCTTCGCGGCCACCAGCAGGATGAGCTGGGAGGAGAGCTGGTTCGCGGCCGTGGGATCCGAGGTGATCTGATCGAGTGCCGTCTGGCTGAAGCAGGTGACCGTGAGCACGACCCGATCGCCCGCCTGGTGGGCCCGGTCGACCAGGTCGACCAGGTCCTGGCTCTGGTAGCCGTTCCACCCCGGACCGGACTGCGCGATCGTGCCGTCGCCATTGGCATCGACGCTGAAGTACGCCAACGTCGTCAGATCGGCGACGTTGAACCCGCTTGACTCCGGCAAGGTCCAGTACGGCGCGTACCCGAAGATCTCGTGCGGCCGCAGCGGCGGCTGGTTCGCCAGCGACGGAGGAGCGGCGATGGGGCGGCTGATCGCCGGGGCGAGCCGGACGGGCACCGACGCAGCCGCAGGTACGAGAGGCACCATGAAGCGGTTCCCCATCTGGAAGGGGGTGCGATGGATCGTCCGCGCCCCGGCCGACACAGCCGTGGTCGCGCCGCCAGCGAAGAGAGCAAGGACCATCGCCACCGCCGCCAGCGGAGCCAGGCGCCGCCTGCCCTGGCCATGGGCCGGTCGGGGTCCCCAGGCACCCCGGGCGATGTCGGCGCCCGCGGCGACCCATCCGACCTGCTCCGCTCGCCGCCAGGCCCGCACGCCGGCGGACGCGGCCTTCACCCGGATCGCCACCGCACCCGCCGCCACGCGGGCACCCAGTTGCGCCAGGGCGCTCGAGCGACCGGTGGCACCGGCCCACCGCCGAGCCCACATCCCCATGGCCGCCACGAAGATCGACATCTGGGGGGCGGTCACGGCGAACCGGCGGAAGGGAACCGGGTCGCCGTTGGCGCCGTGGACGTACACGACCAGTCCATGGGCCTGGCGCCCACCGGGGAGGACGATCTGGCGGTCGGCAGCGAACCCGGCCAGGGCCCACCAGGGGACCAGCTCGGGAACGGGAACGGGTCCGGCCGGCGCCCTCCGGTCCGGGTGGATCTCGAGGCCGGCGGCCGTCAGGGTAAGGCTGGCCGGCGCACGCGTTAGGTCCACCGACCACCCGGGCGAGAGCGCGGGAAGGCCACGCAACACGGGAGCCGTTGCATCCGGTGTCGGGCCGGCGGGCGGCTTGGTGGCGGCTTCGTTCGACATGACTGGTCCCTGTGCACCTGCCCCTGACAGCCAGGACCGGGCGACCCTCCAGTCTTGTCGAGCCCACCCAACGGATCAATAGGGTGTTTTCTATATCACTATCCGTGAGTACTTCCTGGTAGATCGGCATTACTCGACCGGTGGACCATCGCCAGGCCGCGCTCCCCCATCCACCGACGGCCCCGCCCACCGGTTGCCATCAAGCCCGCGCTTCCCGATCCGAAACCGTCGAGCCCGGTCGCTCCGCACCGGGTCCCGGCGCCGGACGCTCTGCCACCGGCGCCAGATGGGCCACGGCTAACCTAAGGGCGAATGTTGTTCGTCGAGGTGCTCCGCTTCATGATCGTGCTCGCCGGCGCGGTCGGTGGGCTGGAGATCGGTCACCACGTCGCTAGTGGCGCGCACGGACCCATCGTCGGCATGTTGCTCGGTGCCGGCATCTTCTATGTGATCGGTGGGCTGGTAGGGCGCCTGCTCGACCGCGGCCTCCAGCGCACCGTCTTCCAGCTACGCAACATGCCCCCTGGCGAGGTGTTCGCCGGCACCATCACGGGAACCAGCGGGCTCCTGCTCGGGCTGGTGATCGGCCTGCCCCTGCTTGTCCTGTTCCACACCGGGTTCGAACTGGTGATCACCGCCGTCGCGGCATGGATCCTCGCCACACTGGGGTGGCGGATCGGCGTGGCCAAGGGTCGTCAGGTCGTCGCCGCTGCAGGCCTGTCCCGGATCCTGGCGCCGCCGAACGATCCCCCGCCCGGCTACGCGCTCCTCGTAGACGCATCGGCCGTCATGGACAGATTCCTCCTGGTACTGGGTCGATCCGGCCTCCTGCCAGGCGGGCTCGTCCTGCCGCAGTTCGTCCTCGACCAGGTGCAGACCCTGGCCAGTGGTCCGGATCCCGTCACCTCCCGGCGGGCGCGGCGCGGCCTCGAGGCGATCGAATTCCTGCGCGAGGCGGGCGTCTCGGTCCATGTCGCTCCGGATGAGATCCCCGAGGCGGACGATCCGACCACCAAGCTCCTGACCCTCGCTCGCCGGCTCGGCCTGCGCATCGGCACGTGCTCCACCGCCATGGCTCAGCAGGCGGGCGACTGGGAGCTCCCGGTCGTCGACCTCCGGCGCCTGACAGCTGACCTCACGCCCGAACACGCGCCTGGCGAGCGCCTGGTCATCGACCTCGTCAAGCAGGGGAACCAGCCTCGCCAGGCGGTGGGCTACCTTCCCGACGGCGACATGGTGGTCGTGAACGATGCGGCCCACCTGGTCGGTACCGACGGCGTGGCCGTGAACGTGCTGTCCACCCGGCCGACGAGCCAGGGTCTCCTCGTGTTCGCCCGTCTGGCCCTCGAGCCCGTGGAAGAGCCTGCCGGCTGACGCAGTCTGAAAACCCCCGGTGTCCCTTCGCAACAGGGCTTCTCAGTTGTGAATCATCGGCAGGGGACCGTAGGCGAGGCGCTCCCGTCAGCTGCCGAAGCCCACGATGGGTGCATTGAGGTGGACGTTGCCGAGTGAACCGTAGAAGGGAGCGCCTCCCGTGAAGATGCCGCCGTCCGCACCGGTCAACCAGTATCCGTCCGTCGTCACGTCAGCGGTGATCCCGACGATGGGCGCCGAGAGCACGAGTCGCGCTGCGGAACCATGGAAGGGGGCGTCACCGAAGGCGAAGACGCCACCATCAGCGGCTACGAGCCAATAACCGCCCCCGTCGGGAGTTGCGGCCATTCCGACAATCGGTGCGTCGAGCCGATGCCCTCCTCCCGAACCATAGAAGTGCGCATCTCCGAAGGTGAAGATGCCGCCATCGGACGCCACGAGCCAGTAACCCTTGCCATCGCGAGCTGTAGCCATGCCGACGATTGGCGCATTGAGGTGGGCATTGCCGAGTGAACCGTAGAAGTGCGCATCACCGAAGGTGAAGATGCCGCCGTCGGAGGCCACGAGCCAGTAGCCGCCCCCGTCGGGTGTCGCAGCCATACCGACAATGGGTGCATTGAGGTGGACGTTGCCGAGTGAACCGTAGAAGTGCGCATCACCGAAGGTGAAGATGCCACCGTCGGAGGCCACGAGCCAGTAACCCTTGCCATCAGGTGTGACCGTCATGCCGTTCACCGGCTGATTGAGGTGGTGGCCTCCCATCGATCCGTAATAGCTTGCCCCACCGAACGAGAACACCCCGCCGTCGGACGCCACGAGGTAATAGCCGTGCACCGCGCCGGCCCCGACGATTCCGTATGCTGCCGAAACCGGCGATGTGTCGGCCGACGTACGAACCGTGCACTCATCCGTCGCCGAAGCAACGAGCGGGTTCCGCAATGAACTGATCACCATCGACACATCGTCCGAACCAGCGATGCTGGCGGTGCCAAGCGTGATAACGGCCGTTGGACCGGAACTGCTGCCAGCGGGTGTGAGCGTGACGCCTGAGACAGTGGCTGTCCCAGCACCTGCACTGATCGCGTAGTCGGAACTCGATGGCGGAAGCACTGTCCCGGGTGCGAAGGTGAGCACGATCTCGGACCCCGCCGTCAATGCACCGCTCGAGGATGTTTCAAAGCGGACTTCGTACGTACTGACCTGATCGGTCCCATCCGAGGTCAGCGTTACCGAGACGCCCAAGACACTTGTCACCGTCGCCGGGGTGACCGTGTTGGAGGCGGACGAGGCCGGGCCGGTCCCCACTGCGTTGGTGGCGGCCACGGTGAAGGTGTAGGCGGTGCCGTTGGTGAGTCCGGTGATGGTGGCACTGTCCGATGCGCCCGGGGTGGGAGCAGTGGCCGAGCCCGTCGCCCCGGCCGTCACGACCACCGGCGTGCCGGCGGTGGTGCCCACGTAGGGGGTGACGGTGAAGGAGGTGATGGCGCTCCCGTTGTTCGGCCCCACTGTCCAGGTGACGGTGGCCTGGG
>JAJZBS010000003.1:54932-66057 GCA_021851885.1 Actinomycetes bacterium
GAGCCCGTCGCCCCGGCCGTCACGACCACCGGCGTGCCGGCGGTGGTGCCCACGTAGGGGGTGACGGTGAAGGAGGTGATGGCGCTCCCGTTGTTCGGCCCCACTGTCCAGGTGACGGTGGCCTGGGTGTTGCCCGATGTGGCCGTCCCGATGGTGGGAGCGCCGGGGACCGTCGCCGGGGTGACCGTGTTGGAGGCAGCCGAGTAGAGGCTCGTGCCAGCGGCATTGACGGCTCTGACGCGGAACGAATACGACGTACCGTCCACAAGACCAGAGAGCACGAACGAATCGCTCGACCCTTGGGTCGGGCTCGTGGACGAGCCGCTCACGGCGGGCACGTTCACCGTCGCCTGGGCGACCCCGTTCGCATAGGGGGTGATGATGAAGTAGGTGATGGCGGAGCCACCATCAGAACCGACCTTCCACGCAACGGTTGCCGAACTGCTTCCTGCCACGGCCGTACCGATCGTGATGGTGGACGGGACCGTGTACGGAGTCACTAGGTTCGACAGGGCTGACGGTTGTCCGGTTCCACCGCTGTTCGTGGCGGCCACGGTGAAAGAGTAAGTGGTGCCGTTCGTGAGGCCCGAGATCGTCGTACTGTCCTGTGCGTTCGGCGTGGGGTCCGTCGACGACCCGACGGCACCGGCGGTGATCGTCAGCGGAGCCTGCGCCGTCACCCCGATGTACGGCGTGATCACGAAGTCGCTGATGACCGCACCATTGTCGGAGCCGACGGTCCACGTGACCGTTGCGCTCCCCTTCCCGGCAGAAGCGACGCCGATCGTGGGTGCGCTGGGCGGCGTGCTGCTGACAGCAGGCGTGACCGCGTTGGACGCGAATGAGGTCTGACTGGCACCAGCGAGGTTCGATTCCGACACGACGAACGTGTATGCCGTTCCGTTGGTCAGGCCGGTGATCACATAGCTGTCGGAATAGCCGGGTGTCGGATCGGTCGACGTTCCGGCGACGGCGTTCACCACGACCGGCGTCTGGGCGGTGGTTCCGATGTAGGGCGTGATGGTGTACGACTCGATCAGTGCGCCGTTGTCGGGACCGACAGTCCACGCGACCGTCGCCTCCGTGTTGCCGGCAACGGCGGTGCCGATCGTCGGCGCGCCCGGTGTCGTGAACGGATCGACCGGTCCGTCCGGCGACGATGCGGGGCCGGTGCCCACGCTGTTGGTGGCTGCGACCGTGAACGTGTACGCGGTTCCGTCGGTGAGGTTTCCGATCGTCGTCGAAGCCAGATTGCCGACGCTCGTACTCCCAGCAACTGAGCCAGCCACGTACCAGGTGATCACGTAGCCGGTGATCGAGTTCCCCCCTGTCGTCGACGGCGGGTTCCAGCCGACCGTGACCTGGGCATTCCCCGGCAGGAGGGAGGTGATGGCCGGTTGGCCGGGCACAGCGGCGATGGTCCCGGTGAACATCGGCGTCGGCATCTGATAGGGGGGTGGGTCAGCCGTCGTCCCGATGGACGTCGGATAGCCGTCGAAGGCGAGCGGCTGCGCCGATACACCGTTCTGGACGGTCACGCCGGCCATCGTCTCGGTCAGTGCGAGATCGGCGACCGATCCGGCAGCGCCCGAAACGGTGAATTGTGCGGTGACGGTCGGAACCGTGTATTGCGAACCGGCAGGCACCGTCGTCGTCGACGGCAGTGCCAGCTCGAAATACGGTGCCGTCGTCTGGTAGTTCCCCACTCCGAGCTGCGCAGTGCACCCCGTTCCAGAAGCCGTGCAGTAGGTGACCGTGAGCTGCCCTGATGTAGTCGAGTCCCCGCCGGTGACGCTGAGCGATCCCTGGACGTAGGAGAGGCCGGACGGCACAGGGATGATGTCGGTCATCCCGGCGAGTGACGTCACCGAGATCGAGCCGGTCCCGTAGGGAACCGTCGAGGGCACCTGCTCAGGGGCAGACGCCACCGACAGGCTCACCGTGCTCCCGATGGGGAGCGAGGCCGGACCGGTGACCGCCATCCCCACGTTCTGCACGACGACCGCGTCGCTTCCTCCTACCGAGAGGGACTCGCCGACCGCCTGTATCGATGCGACCGGCTCGAATGTCAGCGTCGACGTCGTGCACGCGGTCGAGTTGGGATACGTGTAGCCAGGTGAGCAGTAGGCGAACTGCAGGATCTGCGGGCCGGACGTGGTGGAGGAGGGCTGGAACGTGATGATCCCGTTACTTGCCGACGGCGTGGCGGACACACTCCCGCTGGAGGGTGTCGTCACTACGTAGAGCGACGAGGTGTTGACCGATGCGGCACCACCGGAGACGAGCGTCAGTACATCGAACTGGCTGGCCAGCGGTGTGCCTGCCGGCGCACCTGGGGTGGAGCTCGGTGTATATGCGGCAACACCACTCGAGATGGTCGGCGCCGTCGCCGCGAACGCCGGTGGTGGCACTGCCACACCCAAGGCAGCCCCGGCGGTCACCACGCCGAGCACCACGCCAGCGATCCGCCGGAACCGCGGCTCGAACACTCCCAAACCCATCTGCTCTTCCCCTGCTCGTCCGCGCCGAAGGCCTTCGCGCCAGGGGGCCGAACCCGACAAGCACCCAGAGCGTCAACCAGGATAGGTTTCTGCCACGGACGCCATTGGTCGCGCCACGCTCCGTAGTGGCAAACCTCCCATCCAGCTCATCGGCACAATGTGACCGAATCCCAAGCAATTCGCCTGGCGGAAGCGGACGGGCACACCCCGCCGTGCCCCGGTTCTCCGGTCAGCTGTAGGGCACGGCCGTAATGCCCACGGCGGGTACACCACGGTGTGGATCTGCGTCCGACCCCAGGAACGGGGCATCGAACGCATAGACCGTGCCGTCGGCGGCCACGATCCAGTAGCCGCCGGTGGCAACGTCGGTCGCCATGCCCGCGATGGGGCTGGTCAGGTGGAGGTTCCCAGTCGATCCGTGGAACGAGGCGTCGCCAAAGGCGAACACACCGCCGTCTGCGGCCACCAGCCAGTAGCCCTGACCATCGGCCGTGCTGGCCATGCCGTCGATGGGCTGGTTGAGGTGGAGGGCGCCCGCCGAGCCGTAGAAGGGTGCCTGGAACGCGAAGATCCCGCCGTCGGAGGCCACCAGCCAGTAGCCGCCGGTGGCAGCGTCCGCGGCCATGCCGACGATGGGCTGGTTCAGCTGCAGGCCACCGGCAGAGCCGTGGAAGGCGGCGTCGCCGAAGGCGAACACGCCACCGTCGGAGGCCACCAGCCAGTAGCCCTTGCCGTCGGGCGTCCGCGCCATGGCGACGATCGGCCGGTTCAGGTGGAGGTTCCCAGCCGAACCGTAGAAGGCGGCGTCGCCGTAGGGGAACACACCGCCCGTCGACGTGACGAGCCAGTACCCGCCACCGTCCGGCGTCGAGGTGATACCGACCACCGGTGACGTCTGGGGTGCGAACACGGCAAGCGGCGCCGAATGCCCGCCGGCAGACACGGTGCCGTCGCGAGAGGCGACCCAGTAGCCCGGCGCCGTGGACGGAGGAGCGATCGCCGTCGTGGCCAGCGGTGTCGCCACATAGGGCGGCAGCGGGTCGGTGGGATTGCGGGTGGCGGCGGTGAGAGGCGCTGCCGGCCAGGCCCGGATGGCGGAGATGAGGGGGATCGGTGCCAGGACGTCCGCCGTCACGTCGAATTCACTGAGTGCCGGCGTGATCGTCGAACCGGCCGGTCCCGAGGCCTCGAAGGTGACGGTGATGGTCGGGAAGTGGACGGTGGAGCCGGCAGGGAGCGGCGTGCTTCCCGTGTCGATCTCGAGATAGGGAAGCGTCGTGACCGATCGGAACGTGGGCGAGGCGGGAGTCGCCGTGCAGTCTGGTTGGTCGACCGCCCTGCACTCGACCGACGTCACCGCGAAGGCGCCGGTCGCACCGCCGGGGCCGCCCGTGTAGCGGGCGTTGCCGGACAGGAGCTCCGAGACGTAGGTGGCGTTGGCCGGCACCGGGATGATGATGGTGATGCCGTGGATGGATGCGACGCTGGCCGTGATGTCGCCCACCGGGTCCGTCACCGGCACCAAGGTCGGGGCGGGGGTGAAGGTCTCCGAGAACGTCGTCCCCTGGACGACGGTCGCCGGCGCCGACGAGCTGATCGCCACCGGCTGGTCCCCGTAGCCACCGAAGATGGGGACGGTGAAGACGTTGTTGACCGTCGTGGTAGTGGCCACCGCCGTCGGCCCGGCCAGTGCGGTCCGCTGCTGCCCGGCGACGGGGGCGCCGGCCGAGAGCCCTGCCGTGGCCAGCAATGCGGCCAGGGTGAGCCGGATGGTGTGCAGGGCTGCCTGCACCATCGACTGCACCGCGCCCATCGGCGTTCGCCCCCTTCGTCGCCGGCCTGTGCGGGGCGGTCACCTCACACGCGGCCCTCTCCACGAACCTGAGGCGCAACCCTACGGCGCCCCCGGCCCGGGAGCCAGACGGGCGTGCGCCAGGGTGGGAAGTGGCCTCGCTGCGCGACGAGGCCGCCACGCTCCGTCGCCGGCGGTCGGTCCCGCCGTCAGCTGGCGTTGACCGCTGCCACCAGCTTCGTCAGCGTGTCCTTGGCGTCGCCGAAGAGCAATGTCGTCTTCGGGTCGTAGAGGAGCTCGTTGTCGATCCCGGCGAAGCCCGGCCGCATCGAGCGCTTGAGGAAGATCACGTGCTCGGCTTGGTCGGCGTTGACGATCGGCATGCCGTAGATCGGGCTCCCCGGGGAGTTCTTCGCCGCCGGGTTGACGGTGTCGTTGGCCCCGACGACGAGGGCCACGTCGGCCGTCGACATCTCCGGGTTCGCCTCGTCCATCTCCTTCAACTGGTCATAGGGCACGTTCGCCTCGGCCAGCAGCACGTTCATGTGCCCGGGCATGCGCCCCGCCACCGGGTGGATGGCGTAGAAGACCTCGACCCCCCGCTCGCCCAGGGCGTCCGCCAGCTCCCTCGCCGTGTGCTGCGCCTGGGCGACCGCCAGCCCGTAGCCGGGCACGATGACCACCTTGCGGGCGTAGGCGAGGAGCACGCCGATGTCCTCGGGGGCACCCGACCGGACGGGCCGGGCATCGGCACCGGTGCCGTCGGCACCGCCTGCCGCGGTGACCACCGAGCCGAAAGCGCTGAAGAGGATGTTCGGCAGGGACCGGCCCATCGCCTGGCTCATCATCCGGGTGAGCAGGATGCCCGACGCACCGACCAGGGTGCCGGCGATGATCAGCAGGTTCGAGTTCAGGGTGAATCCCGACGCGGCCACGGCCAGGCCGGTGAAGGAGTTCAGCAGCGAGATCAGCACCGGCACGTCGGCGCCACCGATCGGGAGGACAAAGATCACGCCGAGGACCAGCGACAGCACGGCCAGCACGACGAGGAGGGCCGTGTTCCCCGTCACCAGGGTGGCGACGGCGAGCCCGAGGATGGCCAGGCCCACCAGCGCGTTGATCGCCTGCTGTCCGGGGTAGGTGATTGGCCGTCCGGTCATGAGCTCCTGGAGCTTGGCGAAGGCGATCGCGCTCCCGGAGAACGACACGCACCCCACCAGCACGCCGAAGAGCACCTCGGCGATCCGGTAGACGGCCGGCGATCCCGGCGCCTCGATGAGGAAGACGACGATCGACACCAGCGCGGCGGCCCCGCCGCCCACACCGTTGAAGATGGCCACCATCTGGGGCATCGCCGTCATCTTCACCAGACGTGCCGCCGGGACGGCGATCGCCGCGCCGATCACCATCGCCACCAGCATGAGCACGAGGTTGAGGGTGTGCGCCCGCACCGCGTGGTTGGTGAACGTGAAGGCGATGGCCACTGTGGCTGCCGCTGCCCCCACCAGGTTGCCCACACGCGCGCCCTTGGGGTTGCTGAGGCCCTTGAGGGCCAGAATGAACCCGGTGGCGGCCAGCAGGTAGATCAGGTCGGTCCAGGTGCCGAGGGTCACTTGCCACCTCCGGTCGTCGACCCGTCAGTATGGGCCTTCGCCCGGTCGGCCGGCTTCGCCTTGAACATCTCGAGCATCCGGTCCGTCACCACGAACCCGCCCACCACGTTCAGCGTGGCCAGCAGCACGGCCAGGAAGCCGAGGATCAGCTGCCCCGTGCCCTGCGCCGTCCCGAGGACGATCATGGTGCCCACCAGGATGATGCCGTGGACGGCGTTGCTGCCCGACATCAACGGCGTGTGGAGGATGCTCGGAACCTTCGAAATGACCTCGTTCCCGACGAACGCGGCCAGGACGAAGATCGTCAGGAACTCGACGATCCCTGTGACGCTCACGACTCCCCCTTCGGTGTCTCGTCGTCCGGTGAGCCCCCGGACGCAGCTGCAGGTGCTGCCGCTGCCGGTGCCGGCAGGCCGAGTGCCTCGGCGGTCGGTCCGTGGACCACCTCGCCACCCCGCACGACGCACATTCCGGCGACGATCTCGTCGTCGAAGTCGGGGGCCAGCGTCCCCTCCTTGACCACCAGGCCGAGGAAGTTGGCGATGTTGCGGGCGAACAGGAAGCTGGCGTGGGTGGGCATGGTGGCCGGCGGGTTGGTCATCCCCACCACCGTCACCCCGTCCACGACCACGTCCTCTCCGGGCACCGACAGCTCGCAGTTCCCTCCGGAGTCGGCCGCCATGTCGATGACCACAGCGCCGTCGCCCATCCCCCGCACCATCTCCTCAGTGACCAGCACCGGGGCCTTGCGGCCGGGGATCTGCGCGGTGGTGATGACGACGTCGGCCGCCGCCACCTCGGCGGCCAGGAGCTCCCGCTGCTTGGCCAGGTACTCGGCCGACTGCTCTCGCGCGTAGCCGCCGGCACCTTCCTGGGTCTCGAGCTCGAGCTCCACGAAGTGGGCCCCCAGGCTCTCGACCTCCTCCTTTGCCGCGGCACGGACGTCGTAGGCCCGGACGATCGCCCCCAGGCGGCGGGCGGTGGCGATGGCCTGCAGGCCGGCCACACCGGCGCCCATGACAAGGACGCGTGCCGGCGGCACGGTGCCGGCGGCGGTCATGAACATCGGGAAGAACTTGGCCAGGTGTTCGGCCGCCGCCAGCCCCGCCCGGTACCCCGACACGGTGGCCTGAGAGGAGAGGGCGTCCATCGCCTGTGCCCGGCTGATGCGAGGCAGCAGGTCCAGACTGAACACGGTGGCCTTGCGCTCAGCCAGAGCGCGGACAACGTCGGGCGCCCCCACCGGCTGGAAGAAGCTGACGACCGTGGTCCCCACGGGCACCCGTGCCGCCTCGTCGGGGCTCAACGGCTGGACGCGTGCGAGCAGGTCGGCGCCGTCAAGGGCACGGGCCGCATCGGGCACGACCGTGGCGCCGGCGTTCTCGAACGCGGCATCGGGGAACCGGGCGGCGTCCCCCGCACCCGACTCGATGACCAGGTCCACACCGGTGGCGGCGAGCTTCGATGCCACGTCGGGCACCATGGCGACGCGCGTCTCGCCCGGGCGAGTCTCTCTGACTACCGCGAGTTTCACGGTCAGTGGTATAGCTGCAAATGGGTGTCGTCTACCACTTTTCTGCCGCGTCGCCCCGCCGGCGGAGCCCCGCCGTGGGCTGGTCTGCCCCTCTCCCGCCCCGTCTGGGGGCTGGCGTCACGGCCCGTCGCTGCCGGCGGTGGGGTCGTTCCCGCCCTTTCCGTTACCACGCGGCCGCTTGGACGGGGGCGTACGCGAGGGCTTCTTGGCCGACGCCTTGGGCGAGGGCTTGGCCGACGACTTGGCCGACGCCGGGCGCGACGTCGACTGCGTGTGCGCCCCCCGGCCTGCCGCTTCCACGGGCGGGGCCTCGCCGGCCTGGGGCTCCCCTGCCCCGTCGGCCCCGTCGGCCCCGTCGGCCCCGTCGGCGACCGCACCCTCCGGTACGTCCGTCTTATCCGGGGGCGCCACCAGCGAGAAGCGCGGCAGTTCTTCCGCCCCGCCCAGGGCTGCGGCGCCGTCCGCGTCCAGAAGTGGGGAGAAGAACGGTCCTTGGCCGGCCTCCACCCCATGGTGGGCCGCCGCCTCCACCTCGGCCGCCGTCGTCATCCCCTCGACGAGCACGGCCAGGCCCTGTGCGTGCGCCATGTCGATCACGGCCTCGACGACCAGGTGGCTCATCCCACCGGCGACGCTCAACCCCTTGGTCAACTCCCCGTCGATCTTGACCGCGCCGATGCCGAGCGCGACGAGCGGCTCGAAGGACGGGAGGGCGGCGCCGACGTCGTACACGGCGAGCTCGACGTCGAGCCCGGTCAGCGCCACCAGGTCGACGAGCGCGCTCTCGTCGGTGATGGCCGACTCGGGGACCTCCACGGTGACGCGACCGGCGACGAGGCCGCTCTCGTCGAGCGCCCGCCGGATGGCGAGCGAACCGTGACCCCGAGCCAGCTGCGGGAGGGTGACCCGCACCGCCATCTGGACGCTGGGCGTCCACCGGAGCGCTTCCAGGCAGGCGGTGGCGGCCAGCCACGACCCGATGGGGACGATCTCGCCGTTCTTCTGTGCCCACGGCACCAGTCGATGGCTGGGGATGGCACCGTGCTCCGGGTGCTCCCAGCTGACGCCTGCCTCCATGCCCAGGAGCCGCCCGTCCGACAGGTCCACCACCGGGGCGAACTCCGCCACCGGCTTTCCCGGGAGCGCGAACTCGGAGCGGGTCTCCATGGTCGTCATCATTGCGCCCCTGCCCCGTGTCCCGCCCCGACGGTGATCTCGTCCACAGCTCGCGGAACGTCACTCACGATGACAAGATCGACCGCCCACGACCGACCCTTGAGACGATTCGGGCACGACCAGGGGTAATTACCTACCGTTCACACAACAGATGTCCTGGTCAGCCCGGCTGCTGGTCGGCGGCTGCCGCCAGGAACGCCGGTCGCTCACCCCCGCCGTGCGCGACCACGTTGACCCCCGTCACGTACGACGCGGCGGAGGAGCCGAGGAACAGGCACAGCCCGGCGATGTCGGCCGGCGTGGCGAACCTCCCGAGGGGCACGGTGGCAGCGACCCTGGCCATGCCGTCCGCTCCTCCGTAGTGGTCCACGGCCGCGTCGGTCGCCACCAGCCCGGCGCTCACGCAGTTGACCCGGACCTTCGGCGCCCATTCGATGGCCAGGGAGGCGGTCAGGCTCACCAGACCCGCCTTGGACGCACCGTAGGCGGCCGTTCCCGGCGAGGGGCGGAGTCCGCTCACCGATCCGATGTTGACGATGGCGCCGCCCCCGTCCTGCGCCTGCATCACCGCATTGGCGGCCTGGGCGCAGTGCAGGGGTGCCAGCAGGTTGAGTGCGACGACCGCCTCGGAGAAGCGGGGCGACGCGGTGGCCGCGTCGGCCTCTGGCGAGCCGCCGGCGTTGTTCACCAGGACATCGAGCCGGCCGAAGCGGGCGATAGCCTCGTCGACCACCGCTGCCGCATCCTCCGCCCGGCGCACATCGCCCTCGACGAAGTGTGCTCGTCGCTCGGATCCGCCACGACCGGTGACCGCCGGCAGTGCCGGATCGGGGGGGCGGTGCCGGCCACAGACGACCACCTCCGCTCCCGCTTCCAGGAAGGCACTGGCGATCCCGTGGCCGATCCCCCGGCTCCCGCCGGTCACCACGACCACCGAGCCCGAGTAGTCGAACGTCGCGGTCGCCTGCCGGCGCTCGTCGTTGCTGGTCACCTCGACGACCTCCCCTCGCTCTCCATGCTGGTACTGTTCTGACGCACCATCAGATATCAGAGCACGTCGTCGGCGCCGGCGCGCCTGCCCCGTGGACCACCTGGTCAGAGGGCGGACTGGCCCACCTTGACGGCACGTGACCCGGAGCGCCCATGCCCATCGTTGCCCATCAGAAGGAACCCGGCATCGCCGAGGTGGTCATCGACCACCCGCCGGTGAACGCGCTCGACGTCGATGGCTGGTTCGCCCTGGCAGACGCCGTCCTCGCCGCCGGGCGGGAGCCGGAGAACCGGGTGGTGATCCTGCGGGCGGAGGGACGAGGGTTCTGCGCCGGTGTCGACATCAAGGAGATCCAAGCCAAGGGGGACAGCGCGCTCATCGGCGTCAACCGCGGCTGCTTCGCCGCCTTCGCCGCCGTCTACGAGTGCGAGGTCCCGGTGATCGCCGCCGTCCACGGCTTCTGCCTCGGCGGGGGGATCGGCCTCGCCGGCAACGCCGACATGATCGTCGCCGCCGACGACGCCACCTTCGGCCTGCCCGAGGTCGACCGGGGTGCCCTCGGCGCCGCCACCCATCTGGCCAGGCTCGTCCCCCAGCACCGGATGCGGACCATGGTCTACACCGCGACCCCGGCGACGGCGGCCGAGCTCGCCTCCTACGGCTCGGTACACGCGGTGGTCCCCCGTGCCGAGCTGTCCGACGCAGCGCTCGGGCTGGCCCGGGAGATCGCAGCGAAGAGCCCCACCATCATCCGGCGGGCCAAGGAGTCGTTGAACGGGATCGACCCGGTCGACGTGCGCCGCAGCTACCGGTTCGAGCAGGGCTTCACCTACGAGCTCCATGTCGCCGGCGTGGCCGACGAGCAGCGGGCCGCCTTCGTCGAGAAGCGTGGCGCGGACACCTCCCGATGAGCGCCGCCCTCCGCCAGGTCCCTGGAGCCCCGGATGGCCGATAAGCGGGCCACCCTCGACGAGCTGGTGGGCGAGCTGCGCAGCGGCATGACCGTCGGGATCGGCGGTTGGGGCTCGCGGCGCAAGCCCATGGCCGCGGTGCGGGCCATCCTCCGCTCCGACGTGGAGAACCTCACGGTCGTGTCCTACGGGGGCCCTGACGTCGGCCTGCTGTGTGCGGCGGGCAAGGTCGCCCGTGTCGTCTTCGGCTTCGTGACCCTCGACTCGATCCCCACCGATCCCCACTTCCGCGCGGCCAGGCAGGCAGGCAGCATCGAGGCGACCGAGGTGGACGAGGGGATGTTCTACCTGGGGCTCCTGGCAGCGTCGCAACGGATCCCGTTCCTCCCGACCCGGGCCGGGCTCGGCTCCGACGTGCTCCGGGTCAACCCCGAACTGCGCACGGTCCGCTCCCCCTACGACGACGGCGAGGAGCTGGTGGCCATGCCCGCGCTGCGGCTCGATGCGGCGATCGTCCACGTGAACCGGGCCGACCCTGCCGGGTCCGGGCAGATCCTGGGGCCCGACCCGTTCTTCGACGAGTTGTTCCTCGGCGCGGCCGACCGCC
>JAJZBS010000215.1 GCA_021851885.1 Actinomycetes bacterium
GGGGCGACGGGGTCGTAGCCGAGTCGGTCGCCGTGAATGTTCACCCGAGCCTGGCAGTAGGCGTCGAAGGCCTCCCTGACGGTCGAGTCGTGCAGACCGATGGTCTCTTGCCAACGGCCGAGGCGTCCGCGGAGGGTGGCGTACTCGAAAGGGCGGCCGCCGTCGGGGTTGGCCTTGGGGGCGGGAAAGAGCCATGGCGAGGTTGGCCAGCATCGCGTGACGTCGTCTTGCTGCGCGCTGATCGCGGCGGCTGCCTTCGCGCTCAGAGGGATGAGCTGCTCTGCCGCGACCTTGGTGTTGAAGAAGCGCAGGCACGGCCATCCGACGCTGTCGGCGACGACGCAGTCGACGCGCAGCCGGCAGGCGTCGCCGGCACGTAGGCCGGTTTCGATCAGGACGATCACGAGATGGCGGGTGCTGGCGTCGGGGAGACGAGCCAGCGCGGCGTCGGATTCGAGCTGGGCCATCTGGTCTTCGGGGACGAAGCTGGGCAGACCCTTCGGGCGCTTGGGCATGTCGTCGTTGTAGAGCGTCGCCCCGGCCGGCAATCCTTCGAGCATGCCCCGGCGCCAGGCAGTCTCTAGCCCGAAGTTCCCCCTGCGGTGGTGGCCCTCACCCCGATGACCTGGCAGTTCGGGTCTTTCGCGCGGGAAGTCATGACTACACGTAGCCGAGACGGTGGGAGACGCCGAGGAGCTCGAAGGCGCGGTGCTGTATCGGTGTTGGCGTGGTGACGAGCGTGAAGCCCTCGAGGTCGGCGTCGGTCGGTGCGATCCGGTTGGCGCAGATGGTGCCGAGGTCGGCGAGCAGGCTCTGGAAGCTGTGGACCGGGAGACGGTCGGCGGTCTTCTTCGTCGTCACCTTCGAACGCGCGGAGGCTGAACGCTGCGCCGGGGCGACCGGGCTCGTGCGGGATGCCTCGGCCGCCTCTTTGTCGTCGTCTCGGAACAGCATCGGCGCGAGCGCCCGCTCCATGTGGAAGATGACGTAGTAGGAGCACATCCGCAAAAAGACATGCGCGCGGACGCGCTCTTCGGTCCGGTGGCGGATGGGACGGATATCGAGGTCGGTGTTGAACGCGCGAAACGCCCGCTCGACTCCGGCGAGGGACTTGTAGGAGGAGACGACCGCGTCGGTCGACAGTGCCTCGTCCGACAGGCTCGTGCGCAGCACGTAGATCCCATCGAGCGCCGCTTCGGCGGCGATCTGCTCGTTCCTTCTCGCGAAGGTGAAGGAGTCGTCGCCGATCGCGATGTCGAAGTGCTTCGCCATCTTGTAGCGGTTGACGACGCGCCCGAGACGGAGGCCGATCCGCTCGGCGCCTCTCAGCGGCCGGCGCTCACGCGCGATGGCGTCGGCGATCTTTGCGAGCTCGGTCTCGGTCGCGGCGAGGAGCGACTCGCGCTTTCGGGAACGTTCCTCAGCAAGGAGCGGGTTCTTGCAGCAGACCAGGCGCTCGTTCGGATAGTCGGGATGGACGATCTCGAACAAGTCCGTCTCGTCGAAGAGGCTGAGCTGGATCGCTCCGCCTTCGACGAGACCCTTGATCTCCGGGGCACGTAGCGCGGTGATGTAGTCGAGCTCCGCGGGGAGAACGTCCGCTCTGAGCCGGGCCTTGGTGAGCATCCCCCGGTCACCGACGAGACAGACCTGGGCGATGGCGAAGCGCTCTTTCACCTTTCGCACCTGTGAGGCGACGGTCGTCGGATCTCCGGTGTTGCCCTTGAAGACCTCGATCGCGATCGGTGTGCCGTCCGCGGAGGTGAGGAGGCCGTAGACGATCTGGAGACGGCCGCGCACCCCGTCCTTTGGATGGCCGAGGGCGCCGAGCGGACAGGTCCTTCCCTCGAACGCCGCGGAGGAGACGTCGTAGAGGACGAGGGTGCCGTCGACAAGGTGGCGACGAGCGAGCGCGTCCTCGATCTTGGCCTGGCGCTGCCCGAGCCAGTCCATCGCGTCGTAGAGGTCATCGGCGTCACAGCCGGAGAGCCCGAGCACCTCGCCGAGCGAGGTGCTCGCCGTCTCTAAGCGAAGCCCGCGCGCGATCGCGAGCTTCGAGGCGGGGTCGATCACCTGGGCGCAGATCATCGCGACGACGAGGTCGCGCATCCGTGATCCCACCGGGTCGAGGATCTCCTCAAGCCCGAGGTGACGCAACGTCCCGAGCGTCGCGGCGACACCTCCGTGAGGAAGGCTCCGGGAGATCTCGAACGCCCCGTCGAGGAAGACGCGCGGCGCCTTTCCCCCGAGCACGGCCGAGAGCGCCTCGACCTTCTGCTCGGGCCAGCGGGAGAGGTTCGCGAGCGTGCGGTTCTTCACCTTGCCGTCCTCGCGAAAGCTCTCCCGCAACAGCACGGCCGGCCGGGACCCCCGGTTCGGCACCCGCACCACGTACATGACGACAATGATACCTAACGTGCACCACCACATCCATCATTGCCAGGATGATGCGCACTCACTTGTCACGGCTACATGACTACATAATGGCTGCACTCCGAGCGCGAGCCCCTGCTCAGGCGAGCGGAGCGGCCCCAGACGGGGGCTTCGTGGGGGGAACTTCGGATTAGGGGAGGGCTTCCTTCTCGGCCTGGTAGGCGGTCGCGGGGACGTTGAGCAGGTCGAGCACCTGGCGGTGGAGCTTGGAGAGGGTCGGATGGAACGACGTGACCATCTCACC
>JAJZBS010000069.1 GCA_021851885.1 Actinomycetes bacterium
GCGATGAGATGCGAGGAGGGCATCAAAGCCGTGCTGCGCCATCTGGCCGAGGGTCCTCTCGACGAATCCGGCCGGGCTTGCATGCGGTGCACGATCGCCGTGCGGGAGCTCTTGGTTGCCCACCCATGTCGCGAGGCGTTCCACGACGCGACGTGGGCCGAGCTCTGTGACGTTGTCGCATGCCGCGACGGTGACGCCGGCATCTTCGCCGGACGTGCTGACAACGCGGGCGACCTGGACCCCCGCACGTTCGGCCACCGCAAGCTCCACGTCACCGTCGACGGCCGTGGGCGAGGGACGGAGGGCGGCGCCGGGCATCAAGTCATCCGGCGGCCCCTCGGCGCGCATCGCCATGACGTGCCGGTCCGCCTGCGAGACGAAGCGCAGGGACCGGAAGGCATAGGGAGCGCCCCCTGATTCGCCCACCGGGCCCACGCAGCGTTCCAGCGTTCCCGTCCGCAAGTCGAGCAGGCGCTCTTCTGTCCCGCCGCTGCCATCGGGGCGCGCCCAGTCGAGAGCCGTCCAGATCGCCGCTTGGGCGAGCCGCCCGCTTCCCGTGTAGGTGCCCGCGACGAGGAAGAGCGGCGCCGAGCCCTGTCCGGTCTCCTCCCTGTTCGCCCGCGTCCCCGCCCAGCCGTTCGCGAGCGTGCCCAGCGACTCGGCCACCCGCTCGGCGCCGGGGTCGCCAGGAAGGGGGATCACCCAGCGTGGATCCCGGTCGACCCCGGGAACCCGTCCCTGGCGGCGGCGACCAAGCTGCTCGTCGATCACGGCGTCCAGCCGTCCGCGGCCGCCGTCGCGACCGCCCCCTGAGACCGGCGCCGTCGCATCTGCGCTCCCGATGTCGACGAAAGACGCCCGCTCGAAGGCAGTGGTGAGACTGCTGGTCCCGCCGCTCCCACCGCTCCCGGCACTCCCGCCGGCCACGCCGAGATCGGCCGGCCGGCCCGCGACCAGGACAAGTGCGCCCGCGATGCCCCGCTGCGCCAGCCACGCCGGGGCGAAACCTGTCGAGTGGAGCGGCCCCCCGAGGTCCTGGCGCTCGGCGAGCTCGCTGCCCGCACCCGTGATCTCGATGGCGTCGCCGCCGTCGGGGCGGCACACGAAGAGGTGCCCGGCCGCTTCGACCCGCCGGCCACCGGCGCTACCCGCGGACGGATCGGGAGGATCTGCCGCCGGGGAGCGCTGCCGGAACCTCCCCTCAAGGCCTTCGATCGGAGCGGCGGTCATCACGAAGACGTGGACCCCGGCTCGCCGCAGCTCATCGAGGCGCGCGTACAGTGACGACGCCGCATCGTCGGCGGCGGGGACGGCGGCGTCCCAGTCGATGACGAGAGCCCCAATGGTCTCGTCCACAGTGCACGGCTCGTCCACGTCTCCATTGTCGGAACGGTTCTGGTACAACGGTAGGGACAATCGACCTTGGTGCCCGGCTCGCAGCAGGAGTCATCGTGGGGGCCACGAGGCTTGAGGCGTTACCGATGGCCGTCATGGCGCTCGGGAGAGCGCAGAGCCGTCGATAGGATCAACTATGGAGCCGAGCAACCTCGATGCCGCCCTCGACGCGGCGCGCGCGGGCGACGAGTCCGGCTTCAGCGCCCTGTTCCGGGCCTTCCACCCTGCTCTCGTCCTCTATGCCCGCCGCCGGGCACCGGATTCCGCCGAGGACATCGTCTCCCAGACCTGGCTCGACGCCGCCTCTGGGTTCGCCACCTTCGCCGGGGACGCCGAGGATTTCCGGGCGTGGTTGTTCACGATCGCCCACCACCGGATCGCCGACCACTACCGTGCCCGCGCCCGGCGCCCCCGGCATGTCGACCTCACAGAAGAGGACCTTCCCCCTGCGACCGAGGCCACCGAGCAGCAAGCACTCGACACGCTGAGCTCCAACGAGGCCGTCGACGCGCTCACGCGGGAGCTGCCGCCTGACCAGGCCGAGATCGTCCTCCTGCGGGTCGTCGCCGGCCTGAGCGTCGAGCAGGTCGCCCGTGTCACCGGCCGCCGGCCGGGGACGGTCCGGGTGATCCAGCACCGTGCCCTGCGGCGCCTCGCGAAGATCTGGGGTGGCGAGGGTGTAACGCCCTGACCCTCGCCGACGATGAAGAGGGTGCCATGGGTGGACTGCCGTTCGATCGCGGCTTAACCGATGCCTTGCTGGCGGGGAAAATCGCCCCCGATGATGTTCCGGACGAGCTCCGGAGCTTGGCCGCGCTCATCCGCGCGGCGCGCCCCGCGGCGGCGCTTGAAGGGTTTGTTGCCGAGAGTGACGTTGTTGCCGCCTTCTCGGCCGGTCGACGGGCACAGCCGAGCCTCGCAACCGCAGACCGGCATCGGCGAAAGTCGCTGCTGGCGAAGGCGCTCACGGCCAAGGTGGCCGCGGTGGTCGCGACTTTCGCCCTTGGCGGGGCCGCAGCTGCGGCTGCGACCGGATCGCTTCCGGCACCGGTCCAGAGCGCCCTGTCCAAGGGCCTGGCGCACGTCGGCATCGCTCTGCCGAAGCCGACCACCCAAATCGCGACTGGATCCATCGGGTCGGGTGAGGCGCTCATTCGCCCCACGACCACGACGACAATCCCGCCGGGCGCGGCGTACGGGCTGTGCACGGCCTACGGGGCGGCGACGCCGCATACCGGGACGGGAACGAGCGCTCCGGCTGCCAAGAACACCTACCCCGGATTGACCGCAGCGGCAAAGGCAGCGGGTGAGACGGTCCAGCAGTACTGCGCCTCCATTCCGCCGCCCTCGGGCGACACGGCAGCCGGCTCGCCGACGATCACCGGGGGCAAGCCGGGCACCGGCACGACCGGGCCCCCGTCGACGACGGGGTCCGGCACCGGCACGGGCACGCCGACCGGAGGTCTGCCGGCCAACGGGCACGGGCACGGGCACGGGCAGGCCAACGGCGCGTCGCACGGCAACGGGCCCAACGGCGCGTCGCACGGCAACGGCAACGGGCCCAACGGCGCGTCGCACGGCAACGGCAACGGCCACGGCAACGGGCCCAACGGCGCGTCGCACGGCAACGGCAACGGCAACGGGCCCAACGGCGCGTCGCACGGAAACGGGCACGGGTCGTCGTCGAGTCATGGCCCAGCCACCACGTCACAAGGATCGACGCCTGGACGGTCATAGGTCATCCCGCCGCACAGCGGCGGACGTTCGGTTCCTGACTGGTCAACTCGCCACCTGAAAATGGCCAGGGGGAGCCCTAACACCCCACCGGCACCCCCCACGTGCCGGTGGGGTGTTGTTTTTGGGCCCACGCCCGAGGCGATGCGGAGACTCTAGAACAACCCTTTGCCGAGAACGGCCTGGATCACATGAGGGCCGTCTTCCGCGAAGGCTCCGGCAAGCTGCGCCGTCATCTCCTCGGCCGTTGTGACCCGCGCCGCAGGCACGCCCATGCCCTGAGCGAGGGAGACGAAGTCCAAGCGAGGGCGGTCGAGATCGAGCATCGCCCGGGCGCGCTCCCCGGATGCGCCTGCCCCGACCCTGCTCAGCTCGAGCTCGAGGATGGCATAGGAGCCGTTGTCGAAGACGATCGTCGTCACGTCGAGCCCCTCGCGCGCCTGGGTCCAGAGAGCCTGGAGCGTGTACATGGCACTCCCGTCCGCTTCAAGGGCGACCACGGGGCGATCGGGGGCCGCGAGGGCTGCGCCCGTGGCCACCGGCAGTCCCTGGCCGATGGCGCCACCGGTGAGACAGAGCCAGTTGTGGCGCGGGGCGTGTGCCGTCTCCCCCGAGACGAACAGACCGGCCGTGTTGCCCTCGTCTGAGACGATGGCGCCCTCCGGCAACGCCGCCCCGAGAGCGGCGGCGACGGCCTGAGCCGTCAGCGGTCCCGCCGGAGGCTCGGGACGGCGTCCTTCCGTGCCGCCCGTCGGCGCGTTTGAACCTCCGACGCTCTCTTGCAGTCCGGACAGGGCTCCGACGACGTCGTCCGCACCGGTCGCCAGTGTCCGGACCCCGCAGCCCTCGGGGACCAGGTCGCTGGGCTTGCCTGGATAGGCGAAGAACGACACGGGGGATTTGGCGTCGACGAGGATGAGGTGCCGCAGACCCTCGAGCTGGGCCGTGGCCATCTCGGCCAGGTAGGCGAGCCGTTCGACCGCAGGCACGCCTGCCCCGCGCTCCAGATTGGCCGGAAACGTCTCGCACAGAAGCTTCGCTCCAGTCGCCTGGCTGACGGCCGCGGCGGCGAAAAGGCCTTCGGCACACGTTGCCCTCCCCCCCACAAGCAGGGCAGCGGGCTCGCCGGAGCGCAGGATCTTGGCGATCTCATCGACGGTTCCGCCGTCCACCGCATCGCCTGCCGGCGCCCCGTCACGCTTCCACCGGCCTGCCCCCTCGACGGGACGAGGGGCACCTGTCCCGGCCGGAGCACCGTCCGCAGAGCCATCCCCCACCACATCGCTCCAGGAGATGTCTGCCGGGACGATCAACGTCGCAACGGTGCCCGGGGGGCCGGAGGCGGCCTCCACGGCGGCGGCGGCATCCACCGCGAGGCTGGCCGGCGAGGCCGGGTGGCGGAGCCACCCCGACACCGGCCGCGCGAGGCTGTCGATGTCCGACTCGAGTGGCGCGTCGAAGGCCTTGTGGTACGTGGCATGGTCGCCGACGATCGTCACGACCGGGGTGTGTGCGCGGCGCGCGTTGTGGAGGTTGGCGATCCCGTTGCCAAGCCCGGGGCCAAGGTGGAGGAGCGCGGCGGCCGGGCGGCCGGCGATGCGCCCGTAGCCGTCGGCCGCACCCGTGACGACACCTTCGAACAAGCCGAGGACCCCGCGCATCGCCGGCACGTCGTCCAAGGCGGCGACGAAGTGCATCTCGGACGTCCCCGGGTTCATGAAGCACGTGTCGACGCCCGCGGCGACGAGCCCTTGCAGGAGAGAGCGCGCACCGTTCATCCGAGAATCTTGCCAGGGTTGAGGATGCCGTTCGGGTCAAAGACCTCCTTGATCCTGCGCATCAGGCCTAGCTTCACCGGGTCCTCGAGGTCGAGGTAGTAGGCCATCTTGGCCGAGCCGATCCCGTGCTCCGCCGATATCGCACCGCCGAGCGCCATTCCGGCGCGGTAGATGTCCGACATGAGCGCCGTCCGGACCGACGCATCCTTCTGGTAGACGGAGAGATGGATGTTGCCGTCGCCGACGTGGCCGCATCCGAGGACGAGCGAACCGGTTGCTTCGCCAAGGGCTGCGACCTCGGCAAGGTAGCGGGGAATAGCAGCGCGGGGGACGACCATGTCGATGAGGTCGTCCGCGCCGCTGGCCTTGGCGACCCAGAAGGCCTTCTCGCGCGCGTCGATCAGCTGTGTCCCCGCCGTCGGGGGGAGGACGAAGACGTCGATGGCGCCCCTGCCACTCACAAGGTCACCGAGAGCGGTCACGTCCGCCTCAAGGCGGTCGGCGTCACCGTTCTCCAGGACGACGACGAGGTAGGCGAGGGCAGCGTCGCGGACCGCATCGGGGATGCCGAGGTCGAGCCCGACGTGGGCGGTGATCGCCGCCATGGTCACCATGTCGATGTACTCGAGGATCACCGGGCCGATGCCGCTGCCGACGATCACCGGGACGCATGCGGCGACCTCGTCGAGGGTGGCAAAGGGGGCAAGGACGCAGGTCGCGTGCTCCGGACGCGGGTGGAGCTTGAGCGTCGCCTCGGTCACCAGGGCGAGCGTCCCCTCGGAGCCCACGAGGAGCTGGGTCAGGTCGTAGCCGGTCGACGACTTCACGTACTTGCCGCCCGTGCGGACGACGTCGCCGGTGCCGAGGACGGCCTCCAAGCCGAGGACGTGGTGACGGGTCACACCGTACTTGACGGCGCGCATGCCCCCGGCGTTGGTCGCGACGTTGCCCCCGAGCGACGCTGTGTTCTCGCCGGGGAACACGGGATAGACGAGTCCGTGGGCGGCCGTCGCCTTGTCGAGCTCGTCGAGGGTGCAGCCCGGCTGGACGACCGCAACATGGTTGTCGGTGTCGATCTCGAGGATGCGGTTCATGCGCGCGAACGAGACGACAACGCCGTCGGCTTGCGGGACGGCACCACCCGACAGGCCGGTGGCGCTCCCCCGCGCCGTCACGGGTATCCCCCCGGCGGCTGCCGCGCGTACCACCGCGGCGACCTCGTCGGTCGAGGCGGGGAGGACCACGGCAGCCGGCATGACGGGCTCCGATCCCAACGACTCGTCGTGACCGAGATCGGGCGTGATCTCGTCGCCGCTGCGAACGTTCTCACGACCGACGATCTGCGCGAGCACCTCCGCCAAAGCGGCCATCGCTCCTCCTCTCGGTTCTCAACGTTACGCGATCGCGCCCCGGGCGTCGCACGGCTCAACGGCTCGGTGCGCGCACAAAACGCACGACGTGGCGTCGAAGCAGCGAGAGCTCACCGCCGTCCAAAAACGTGCGTGACGGGGATCCCTGTCAGGGTGGACCACCCGGCCGACGACCGCGGCGACCACCGAACGGGCGCCGGCGCTGGAGAGCGCGGAGGCCGCGCTGTGCAGGCGCGCCCCGGTGGTCAACGTGTCGTCGACGAGCAACACCCGTGTGCCGTCAACGGTGCTGGCGGCAATGGGGACGAAAGCACCGTCAGCCGCGGCACGGTGGCCGACGGGGGCCGAGCCGCGCGCCAGCAACGTGCGCAGCCGCCCGGCGACGGTGGGCACGGTCGCCAGAGCTGCTTCCAGGGGATGCGGCGCCGGGTCCACGCGCCCCGTGCGGCCCGTCGAAGGGACGACCGTGACGACGTCGAACGGAGCGCCTGCGGCGGCCTCGAGGCAGGCCTCGTGACGAGAGAGGAACGCCGCGACCACCCCCGCAAGTGCTTCCCGGTAGTGCGTGCGCTCCTCGGCGAGGGGCGCGTCCTTGTAGCGCCGGAGGACGCGCTGCAGGGCGTCGTCGGGGCTGTAGAGGCTCATGGGCGCGATGACGGAGCACGGCCGGGCGACCTGGGCCGTGACGCGGGCGCAGCTGGAACAGACGGACCACCCCGGGCGGCAGCAGCCGTGGCACAGGGCACAGACGCCGCGTCCCGACGCAGGCACCGCTGTGCACAGGCCGTGCCCACCCAGCACGGGAATGAGCGTGGAACCGCCGCGCAAGGGCGCGGGAGATCGAGGCCGGGAAGAAGGAAAGTTCAGGACCGCCATGGAGCGATGATGGCCGGCGGTTGCGACGCCGGGGGCGGCGTCAGTCCCGGCGGTGGAGGAGGAAGGTCCCCGTCGCCCGGGAGATCAGCCGGCCACCGGCGTCGTGGACGGTGGCTTCGGCGAAGGCGACCTGGCGGGCGAGGCGGGCAACGTTCCCGCGCACGGCCAGCACGGCGCCCTCCTCGGCGGGGCGCATGAGCTCCGTCTTCATCTCGATCGTCGCCCGTGCCCGGTCGCCGCTCGGCAGGCCGGCGTTGACGGCGAAGTTCATCGCGGCGTCGAGGACGACGGCGTGCACACCGGCCTGGACGGCGCCGTGCGGATTGCAGGCGAGCGCCGTCGGCTTCCACGAGGCCTCCGCCCACCCTCCGGTGCCCGCGTCGATCCCGTAACCGGTGAAAGAGGCCCCGAAAGCCGACAGCGCCGGCATCCCCCCGTCTCCGAGCCAGCGGTCCATGTCCTTGCCACGGCCGGGGGCGGCCGACCGCTCCGGGTCTGGCACCATGGCCGCCGAGCGTACTTGGGCCTGCCGGCTTGCAGCACCGTGGGGCCCGGTGCAAACTCTTGACCGGCTGGTCAGTTTTGCTGAGAGACGAGGAGAACCGATGACGAGCGCCGTGATCGTTGACGCCGTCCGCACCCCCGGGGGGAAGCGCAACGGGAAGCTGGCGGGGTGGCACTCCGTCGATTTGGCCGCAGAGTGCCTGAAGGCCCTCGCCGATCGCAACGACCTCGACCCGGAGCTCGTCGACGACGTCATCATGGGCTGCGTCATGCAGGTGGGCGAACAGGCCGTCAACGTCGGGCGCAACGCCGCCCTCGCAGCCGGGTACCCCGAGTCCGTGCCGGGGACGACGATCGACCGCCAGTGCGGATCCTCCCAGCAGGCACTGCACTTTGCCGCCCAGGGGATCATGGCGGGCGCCTACGACGTCGTCGTCGCCGCGGGCGTCGAAGTCATGACCCGGACGCCCATGGGGGCCTCACTCGTCCCCGATCTCGGGCTGCCGTTCGGCCGGGCGATGATGGATCGCTACCAGGAGCGCGGCGGGCTCGTCTCCCAGGGCATCTCCGCGGAGATGATCGCCGACCAGTGGAACCTGTCCCGCACCGACCTTGACACCTTCGGCGCCCGCAGCCAGGCGCTGGCCGCCCAGGCGACCGCCGAAGGCCGCTTCGAAAAGGAGATCATCCCGGTGCGCGTCCGGGACGCCGAGGGTGCCGAGACCGGAGACGTCGCCACGGTCGACGAGGGCATACGGCCCAACACGACCGTCGAGATCCTCGGGAACCTCAAGCCGGCCTTCAAGCCCGACGGCAAGGTCACCGCCGGCAACAGCTCGCAGATCACCGACGGCGCCTCGGCGGTCCTCGTCATGAGCGAAGAGAAGGCCGTCCAGCTGGGATTGACCCCCCGTGCCCGCTTCCACGCCTTCAGCCTCGCCGGCGTCGATCCCATCACGATGCTGACCGGCCCGATCCCGGCGACGAAAAAGATCCTCGAGAAGGCGAAGATGTCCATCGACGACATCGATCTCGTCGAGATCAACGAGGCCTTCGCCTCCGTCGTCCTGGCCTGGGAGAAGGAGCTTCACCCGGACATGAACAAGGTCAATGTCAACGGCGGCGCCATCGCCCTCGGTCACCCGCTGGGATGCTCAGGCGCGCGGCTCATGACGACGCTCGTCAACGAGCTCGAGCGGACACAGACGCGCTGGGGCCTGCAGACGATGTGCGAGGGCGGCGGCATGGCCAACGCCACGATCGTCGAGCGCCTTGGCTGAACCCGTGTCGGTCGCGACACACGTTCCGGCTCATGAGCCCGGTCCCTCGTCGCGCCGTGCCCGCCTGCCAGGCAGCTTGCCGGGCACGCGGGCGCCCTCTCAGCGGAAACGGGTCGCTGTCACGCCTCCGGCGAACAACAGGACAAGCCCGCCGAAGAGATACCAGTTGGACGCCCCCCCGGGGAAGACGTTCACGTAGTTCAAGATGATCATGAGGAACCCGAGCCCGAGAAGGCCGAGGATGACTCCCGCCATGATGTTCGAGCTCCGGCGGACGCTGCTGGGGATCGGTGGCGTGTAGCGGCCGCCGTCGGAGACCCCCGGTGCCGACGACCGCCCGCTCCCCGGCACGCTGATGCGCCCCGGTCCGCGACGGCGTGCCTGCGTCGTTCGCGCCGCTTTGCTCCCGCCTGCCTGGGTCTTGCTCGAGGCCATGCCCGAAGGATACCCGTCGGCGCCCCGGCGGGCGGACCGGTAGGGTCGGCTCCATGCCGCTTCGCGTCCTCGTCGTCGACAACTACGACTCGTTCGTCTACAACCTGGCGCAGTACCTCGGTGAGCTGGGAGCGGAGCCCCACGTCGTGCGCAACGACGCCATCACGGTGGCTCAAGCCCGCAGTCTGGCGCCCGACGCCGTCGTCATCTCGCCGGGCCCAGGGCGACCCGACGACGCCGGCGTCAGCACGGAGATCGTCACCGAGCTCGGCCCCGAGATCCCGACCCTCGGCGTCTGCCTCGGCCACCAGTGCATCGGCCAGGCATTCGGTGCCGCGATCGTCCGAGCGCCGGAGATCATGCACGGAAAGACCTCGCTCGTCCACCACGACGGAGGGGGGGTCCTCGCCGGCTTGGCGAACCCCTTCGAGGCGACCCGCTACCACTCCCTCGTCGTCGACGAGGCGACAGTGCCGGGCGATGCCCTCGAGATCACGGCCCGGACGGCACCAGGATCACCGGCGAGCGTCGTCATGGGGCTCCGACACCGGCGGTACCCGATCGAAGGCGTCCAGTTCCATCCGGAATCGATCCTGACAGTGGACGGCCACGCCCTCATCGCCAACTTCCTCCGCCTCGCCGGCGCTCGGCGCGTGCACGCCGCAGGCTGACCGGCCTGTGGCGAGGGCTCCGGCCCTGTCCCCGGGCACCCTGTCCTGATCGGTGCGCGGCGCTCAGCAGCTCCCGCTCGGGGAGGTCGACGAGGTCCCGACGTCGATCGTCACCGTCGCGCCGGCGTCGACGACGGTGCCGCCGGAAGGCGACTGGCTGACCACCAAGCCGACCTCGCTCGGGTTGAGCGTCGTCACGCAGTTCACGACGACGCTCAAGTTCTGGGCTGTCAGAGCCCCCTGGGCCGTGGACTTGGTCAGGCCCACGACATTCTGGACGGTGACCTGGGCGGGCCCGCTCGAGACGATGAGGTTGATCGTCGTTCCCGGTGGCTGGGAGCTGCCGATCGGCGGGTCGGTGCTGCTCACGAGTCCCTTACCGATCGTCGACGACGGCTGCGTCGTCGTGGTCCCCGTTGTGAAACCGGCAGTCCCGAGGGCCGCCCCCGCCTGGACCGGCGTGTCGCCGACGACATTGGGCACCGTGACGTTCGTCGTCGTCGGGGTGGTCGGCGCCTCGGCAACGGAGAGGACGACCGTGCCGTTCTTGGCGATCTTGCTGCCGGCGGGCGGGCTCTGGCCGATCACGGTGCCCGGCGGGTACGCCTTCGAGGATTGCTGCTGGATCTGGACTTGCAAGCCGAGCCCCTCGAGCTTGTTGGCCGCGTCCGTCTCACTCTGGTACAGCACGTTCGGGACGGTGATATTGGTGCTACCGGGCGGGCCCGTGGAGACGTCGAGGGTGACCGTGTCGCCAGGCGAGACGGTCGAACCGGCGCCCGGGTGGGTGGCAAAGACCGTGTTGGGGGCGGCGTTGTTCTGTTCGGTGTTCACCTGCACTTTGAGGCCGCGTCCCTGCAGGAGCGACGTCGCCTTCTGTTGGTTGGAACCCACGACGCTTGGCAAAGCGAAGCTAGTGCTCGCAGAGGAGAAGTACCCGAGCGACCGTCCGAGGAAGAAGACCACGAGGGCGAGCGCGACGAGGAGGACAAAGAGGATGCCGACGTAGATCCCCGTCCGCCGGCGCTCCTTGTGCGCGTCGAAATTGTTCTCGGGCGGGCCTTGGCCCGGTCCGCCACCGGCACCTGCATCGGGGGCGTGCGCGGGGTACATCTGGGTCGCCCCGGCTCCCTGGGCCCCCATCACCTCGGTGGCGGGCGCCCCGCTTGCCCCAAGGACCTGGGTCGCAGCGGTGCCGGGCGAGCCGCCAAAACCCGGAACGACGCCCGTGACCGCCGCGGCGGGTGTCGCCGCGACGACCGAGGTTGCCAACGCCCCCGCCGGGACCTCGCTGTGGCCGTGGGCGATGGAGCGCAAGTCACTCTGGAGCTCCTGGGCCGACTGGTAGCGCTGCTCGGGCTCTTTCGCCATCGCACGCGCGATGACCGCCTCGAGAGCCAACGGGATCCCCGGGTTCAGCTCCCGCGGCGCGCGCGGTGACTCGCGCACGTGCTTCGACGCGACGGCGACCGGCGTCTCCCCGACGAATGGCGGGCGGCCGGTCGCCATCTCGTAGAGGACGACGCCGAGAGAGTAGATATCGCTGCGGCCATCGACGCCATATCCCTGGGCTTGTTCCGGCGAAAAGTAGGTCGCGGTCCCCATGACGGCGCCGGTTTGGGTCAGGCTCTCTTCGGTGTTCACCGCACGCGCGATGCCGAAGTCGGTGACCTTCACCATCCCGTCGTCGGTCAACAGGATGTTGCCGGGCTTGATGTCGCGATGCACGACGCCGTGGCGGTGCGCGTAGGACAGGGCGGCCGCGACGTCGGCCCCGATCGACGCGATCCTCTCCGCCTGCATCGAGCCCGAGCTGCGCAGGACTGACGAGAGGGGGCGCCCGTCGACGTACTCCATGACGATGAAGTAGGTCCCCTGGTCCTCCCCCCAGTCGAAGACCGGGACAATGTTGGGATGGCTCAGGTTGGCTGCGGCCTGGGCCTCGCGTCGGAAGCGTTCGACGAAGGATCGGTCGACGGAGAGCTCGGGGAACAAGACCTTGAGGGCGACCGGCCGCCCGAGAAGGCGGTCCTGGGCGCGATAGACCTCTGCCATGCCGCCGCGCGCGATGTGCTGGGTGAGCTCATATCGGTCGTTGTAGACGCGCTGAGGGGAGCTGTCCATGTCGCTCAGAGCCTACGCGACCGCGCGCCTGGTCGACGCGCACCATTGCCGCAAATCGTGCACGATTCCCTCCATTTCTCCGGCCGGCCCCGTCGGACCACGACCGATCACAGGTGCAGCCTCAGTGCCGCCTCGAGGACCTTCATCGCGATCGGACCGGCGATCGTCGCGCCCTGTGGCGCTGAACCCAGGCCCGTCTGGAAAGGCACGACGGCGGCGACGGCGATCGAGGGGTCCGACGACGGGGCGAAGGTGACGAGCCAGTTGGTGCAGCACTGCCCCGGGCCGTTCTGGGCCGTGCCGGTCTTGGCGGCGGCGTGGTCCGAGGGGGCGAAACCGATCCCGGCGGCCGTCCCCGCGTGGACCACGTTGACCATCATCGACGTTATCTGGGCGGCCGTGGCCGCCGAGGTTGCACGGAGCCACGGGAGCGGCTTGTACTTCTTGACGACATGACCGTTGGCGTCCCGAATCTGCTCCATGACGTGGGGCGTCATCATGATCCCTCCGTTGGCGATGGCGCCGGCCACCATCGCCATCTGCAACGCCGACGCGCGCACGTTCTGCTGACCGATAGACGAGTAGGCGACCCCGGGCTGGTTTTGGGCGAAGCTCGCCGCCGTCGGAAATGTCGCGACGACCTCCGGCGGAGGGGGCAGGTCGAGCGGCGGGTTCCGGTTGAACCCAAAGCGGTTCGCCTCTCCCGCCAAAGTCGGGCCCCCGAGAGCCATGCCTAGGGTCGCATACCCCGTATCGCAGGACACCGTGAACAGCTCGAGCATCGCCCCACCGCACGCCTCTCCTGCATAGTTGCGCAAACGCAGGTTCGACTGCGGCAGCGGGATCGAGGTCTCGGTGGGAATGACCTTCGTCGCCAGAGACGGCTTGTGGTCGAGGACGGCCGCCGAGGTCACGATCTTGAACGTGGACCCGGGTGGGTAGTTCTGCGCGTATGTCCTCGGTAGCAAGGGCTGGCTTCCCGAGTTGCCGGAGAGCCATCCGAGCCTCTGGGTCTTCGCCGAATGCGACGCGAGCAGGTTCGGGTCGAAGCTCGGCGACGAGTACATCGCGAGGATCGCCCCCGTCTTCGGGTCGATCGCGACGACCGACCCGCGGTAGCTCCCGAGTGCGGAGACAGCCGCGAGCTGCAGCTTGTAGTTCACCGTCGTCACCACCGTGTCGGTGACCAGGTGCGAGCTCAACAGGTCCTTCAGGGTCCGGACGGGCGAGGAGTGGGCGACGAGGTAGGAGTTGTATGTGGACTCGGCCCCTGACGTGCCGTAGATGAGGGAGTCGTAGCCGGTGAGCTGTTCGAACAGGGCTCCTTGCGGGTAGACCCGCAGGTACTTGTAGGCGTCGTTCGAGGGCTTCGAGTAGGCGAGCATGACGCCGTCCGAGCTCAAGAGCGGCCCCCGGGGTTTCGTCACCGCCGAGATCTTGCCGATCGGGTTGCCCGGTGCATGGGCCAGTGCGTTGGCCTGACGCACCTGCAGGTTGTTCAGCTGCACGAACAGCACCGCAAAGCACGCGATCAGGAATGCGCCGAGGACTCGGATGCGCGTCTGCATCAGCCCGACCCCGTTCCGGTGCTGGTGCTGGTGCTGGCGCTGGTGCTGGTGCTGGTGCTGGTCGAGGTTCCCGGGCTCGTGCCCGAAGGGGTCGTCGTCCCCGTCGGTCCGAGGGTCGTCGCAGTTCCCGCCCCGGACGGCGGCGTCGTGGAGCTGCCCGTCGGGGGCACCGTCGTCGGCGGGGGTGGTTTCCCGAAGGGATAGCTCGGCGGCAGCGTCGTCGTCGTGGGGGGGACCTCGGCGGCGGCCAAGCTTCGCTCCTCCCGCCGCAGGTTGGCCACGTACGCCCTGGCGGCCGCCAGGTCCGGCTCGGGCACGCCCGATTCGAGGTCGGCGAGGCGCGAGGCGAGGATGTCCTTCGTGGTCACCTTGGTCCGATCGACGATCCGCGGGCTGAACCAGAGGTAACCACCCGGGCGGCCCCGGTAGATGACGAGGTCTCGCTTGCCCGGGCCACCGAGCCCCACGAAGTACGAGTTCTCCGCGTACCACCGAACGGACACGATTGCTCCGGCGACAACGGCGCCGACCAGCAGCACGAACAGGATGGCCCGGAAGGTGATCCGCCGGGGTTGGTGCCGTCCCGGTTTGCCTGACGGCGCGCCGGAGGGTCCGGAGGCGTCGGGGGCCTCCGGTGCGGGTCCGGCCTTGTCCGAGATGGCTTGCCCGACTGCGCCCTGATCGGATGCGCCCTGGCCGGATGCGCCCTGGCCGGACGAGGGCTGGGCCGGGGCCTCCGGTCGGGCAGCGCCGGGCAGCGTGGGCGGTGCCGAGGAGGGCAAAACCGCTCCGGCGGCGTGCGCCGTTCCCGGGACGGCTCCCGCCCCGTCCCGCCCGTCCCCGGCCATGGCAAGCGCCGCCAGCGGAGCGCCTGCCGGGACGGTCAACGCGTACGGAGGCGGCGAGGCCTCGGGAGGGCCCGAGAGGACTTCGACGACGAGGGCCGTGATGTTGTCGCTGCCCCCGTGGCGGTAGGCGGCGTCGACGAGGGTGCTCACCGCTCCGTCCGGTTCCCTCTCGCGCATCAGGATCTCGCCGATCTCGGCATCGGTGAGCTCGTTCGTCAACCCGTCGGTGCACAAGAGGACTCGATCGCCATTCGCGAGATCGACGGTCCAGCAGTCCACGTCGATCTCGGGCGAGACCCCCAAGGCACGGGTGAGGATGTGGCGGTGCGGATGGTGCTCGGCGGCTTCCGGCGTGAGCTGACCGCGACGCACCATTTCGCCGACCAGGCTGTGGTCTGCGCTCACCTGGGTCAGGGCTCCGTCGCGCAGTAGGTACGAGCGTGAGTCGCCGACGTTGGCGAGCGCCATTTGGGCACGGTCCTTGCCGTCGGGACCCCCCGGTGCTGCGACGTCGCCCGCCGGAAGCAAGACAGCGGCAGTCAGCGTCGTGCCCATGCCACGTAGGTCTTCGTCTTCACGCGAGCGGTCCCAAACGGCCGCGTTCGCGGCGCGCATCGCCTCGACCAGGGCGACAAGCGTGACGGGCGCGTCCGGCGCCGAGAAGGCGGCGGCAAGGGCCTCGATCGCGGTGTGCGCCGCGACTTCGCCGCCAACGTGGCCTCCCATGCCGTCGGCGACGGCGAACAGTGGAGCCACGTTGTAGACACGGTCCTGGTTGACGGCGCGCTGCGCGCCGACGTCGGTCGCCGACGCCGAGCGGACATCGGTCACCG